>NZ_JBHUKY010000023.1:0-51905 GCF_042684125.1 Paenibacillus rhizoplanae
GGAGCGACGGGACTTACAGGAGAGACCGGGGTGACAGGTCTTACAGGTGAGACGGGTGCGACAGGACTGACGGGAGAAACGGGAGCAACGGGGCTCACGGGAGAAACGGGAGCGACGGGGCTTACGGGAGAAACGGGAGCGACCGGACTCACAGGAGAGACTGGAGCGACAGGGCTCACAGGAGAGACTGGAGCAACAGGGCTGACTGGTGAGACTGGAGCGACGGGGCTCACGGGAGAGACCGGGGCGACGGGGCTCACGGGAGAGACCGGGGCGACGGGGCTGACTGGTGAGACTGGAGCGACGGGACTTACTGGAGAGACCGGGGCGACTGGGCTGACAGGAGAGACCGGAGCGACGGGACTCACCGGAGAGACTGGAGCAACGGGGCTGACCGGAGAGACTGGAGAAACAGGGCTGACTGGAGAGACTGGAGCGACAGGGCTGACGGGAGAAACCGGGGCGACAGGGCTCACAGGAGAAACGGGAGCGACGGGGCTTACGGGAGAAACTGGGGCAACAGGGCTCACAGGAGAAACGGGAGCGACAGGGCTGACAGGTGAGACTGGAGCAACGGGGCTGACCGGAGAAACGGGAGCGACAGGGCTCACGGGAGAAACCGGGGCAACAGGGCTCACAGGAGAACCGGGAGCGACGGGGCTGACCGGAGAGACTGGAGCGACGGGGCTGACCGGAGAGACTGGAGCGACGGGGCTGACCGGAGAGACTGGGGCGACAGGGCTCACGGGAGAGACCGGAGCGACGGGGCTGACCGGAGAGACCGGAGCAACAGGGCTCACGGGAGAAACGGGAGCAACGGGTCTTACGGGAGAAACGGGGGCGACAGGTCTTACAGGTGAGACTGGAGCGACGGGACTCACAGGTGAGACTGGAGCGAAGGGACTCACGGGAGAGACTGGAGCAACGGGTCTGACAGGAGAGACTGGAGCGACGGGGCTGACCGGAGAGACCGGAGCGACAGGGCTGACGGGAGAGACCGGAACGACGGGTCTTACAGGAGAGAGTGGAGCAACTGGACTCACGGGAGAGAGCGGAGCGACAGGGCTCACGGGAGAGAGCGGAGCGACGGGTCTTACAGGAGAGACCGGTGCAACGGGGCTGACTGGTGAGACAGGAGCAACTGGGCTCACGGGAGAAACGGGAGCAACGGGGCTGACTGGTGAGAGTGGAGCAACGGGACTCACAGGTGAGACTGGAGCAACGGGTCTTACGGGAGAGACCGGTGCAACGGGTCTTACGGGAGAGAGTGGAGCAACTGGACTCACGGGAGAGACCGGAGCGACGGGTCTTACAGGAGAGAGTGGAGCAACGGGTCTCACGGGAGAGAGTGGGGCAACGGGTCTTACAGGTGAGACGGGAGCCACTGGAGTTACAGGTGTGACTGGTCCAACAGGAGTTACTGGATTAAGTGTTGTTGAAACAGGTGCGACTGGTCATACAGGCGCGACTGGTCAAACAGGTCCAACAGGTCCAACAGGTATGACCGGAGTGACGGGCACAACAGGGAAAGCGGGTAAAGATGGAATAAATGGAGCCCCAGGTTCAAAAGGTGAGGATGGTAATACTGGTGTAACAGGGGTTACAGGAGCCATGGGTCTTACGGGAGATACAGGGGCGACGGGTCTCACAGGGGCAACAGGAGAGACTGGTGTCACTGGGTTAACGGGGGCAACAGGCCTCACGGGAGCAACTGGAGCAACAGGTCTTACGGGAGATACCGGAGCGACAGGTCTTACAGGGGCAACAGGAGCGACCGGACCAACAGGCATTGGTCTTGTAGGTCCGACTGGTGTTCTGTCTCAGAATTACGCTCAATTTGTTTTCACAGGTGAAAATATTGTGGCAACGGGCGATAATTTCTCTCTTCCACACTTTAGTGTTGTTTTCACATCCAGCAGCGGTACTACTATTAGACCGTTTGTCCTTAATACGAATGAGTTTGTGGTAGATGCCGGAAACTATTTGATATTGTATCAAGCCAATGTTCTATCCTCTGATACAAGAGCAGCAGGGCTGGAATTGAAAATTAACAATAATCCAGAGTCTACATCAATAGTTACTGCTGCAATAAATACTGTCCCTTCTATTGTAAATGGAACTTATATTTTAGAAGCTCAAGATACAACAACTATTCAACTTGCGCTTGTATATGAAGGGACTGCTGTAACTGTTGATATGGATGGAGTTTATTATGGCTTCTTCCCTGCCAAGGTCACTATAATTCAGTTGAGCTGAGTTTTCCTTGATTGTAATCATTAAATTTGTTTCTCATGAAGACCAGCCTGATTTTGGGCTGGTCTTTTCTCACATAATAAGAACTGTAACACATATCAGTTTTTCTTACATAGCCTGGACGAATTGCCGAACCAATCGAACCAAACAGCATATGATGGACTATTCTAAACAGGAAAGGAGAGGATTGATTTGTCTCAAGCTAATCTGCCTAACATTACACCTACCATTACACTCTCCCGTAGCGATGCCATTAATATGATGCTGTCAGCCATCGCCATGGAAGAGTTAGGGCTTAGCCATGTGATTAATGCAGAAGGGGAGAAGATGCAATACGCGCTTGGCACTCTGCCTGGAGTAACTGCTCCTGTGGTGAACATCTCTAATCTTCAGGACATCACTGATAGCGTCCGTAGTTTGCTGGGGGAGACGGTGAAAAGCGCCTGGCTGCAGACCAGCCAGTTAGAGAGTCTGCTTGCAGCACCGGTTGATTATGGCGGGATCGGAGCCACAGGTGTAACAGGTCCAGACGAAGGTCCGCAAGGTCCAAGAGGTCTGCAAGGAGAAGTGGGAGATACTGGGGATGAGGGTCCAAGCGGTTCAACGGGGGTTAGCGGCTTCCCAGGCATATCGGGCCCTTCAGGGGCAACGGGAGCTACAGGTATTACAGGGGCCACTGGGTTGACTGCATTGACCGGGGCTACCGGCCTTACAGGGGAGACGGGTGCGATCGGCTTAACGGGTCTGACAGGAGTTACAGGGGAAACCGGAGTTACAGGGGAAACGGGAGCGACAGGTGCTACTGGCCTGACGGGTCTGACAGGAGTTACAGGGGAAACCGGAGTTACAGGAGAAACGGGAGCGACTGGCGCTACTGGCCTGACAGGTCTAACAGGAGTTACAGGAGTAACCGGTTTGACCGGAGCAAGCGGAGAAACAGGAGAGCCGCCTATCGACCGGTGGTTATCTACTCTTACAACAGGAGGTCCGATAGGTCCAGGAGGTCCAATAGTCTTTGATGCCGATGCGTATGCCACAGGCTCCAGCATCAACCGTAGCCCAGGCGGTTTCAATCTGCAAAATAACGTTGTTTTAGGCGTGGAGGAACCGGCAACCTACTACGTTCATTATTCAGCTAATGCTTCTACTCCGACAGGGGAGAATTTTAGCATTGCCCTTACGCTCAATGGGGCTACCCTTCCGGCAAGTGACGCAATATCCTATCATACAGCAGTTGCTCCCACTTCAAATCTGGTATTGGGGGGGAGTGTTTTTCCCACCGTTACTGCTGAAGCAGTTAATACACTAGTTATGATTAATAGTGGTGCCGGTACAATTACAGATGTTAATGCCTCGATATCCATTCTTAAATTGTTGTAACCTACTAATCATAGAGGAGTTGATTACATGTCTCAGGCGAATCTGCCTAATATCACCCCCACTATAAGCATTGCGAGGGATGATGCCGTTAACCTGCTGCTGTCCTCCATTGCAATGGAAGAATTGGGACTCAGCCATATTATCAATGCAGAAGGGGAGAAGCTGCAATATATCCTGGGTACCTTACCTGGAGTTACAGCTCCTGATGCAACAATAGGCGATGTGCTTGCTATGAACGAAAGTGTGAGAAATATGATGCGGGACATTGTCAAGAAGGAGTTCATTCTTACCAACAAGCTGGAGACGGTGCTTAATGCTTCAATAATGGTAGGGCCTACGGGTGCAACGGGGGCTACGGGGAATCCGGGCGGGCCTCCAGGACCTCAAGGAGAACAGGGAATTCAAGGTATCGTAGGTCCGGCAGGAATTACAGGCCAGACCGGAGAGACCGGAGCTACGGGAATGACGGGACTGACCGGAGTGACCGGCATAACGGGTCCGACAGGAGAGACTGGCTTAACGGGAGCTACAGGGCTGACCGGACTAACCGGACTGACCGGATTAACAGGGCTAACCGGGGAGACGGGTGCTACCGGAGCTACGGGATTAACCGGACTGACCGGATTAACTGGAGAGACTGGCATAACCGGTATAACGGGTGCCACTGGCTTAACGGGAGCTACAGGGTTGACCGGCTTAACGGGAGTTACCGGGCTGACTGGTGTAACGGGCCAAACCGGGATGACTGGTATGACCGGGATGACTGGCTTAACGGGGGTTGCTTTCTTCGCAGATTTCTTCTCTGCTGCCTCTACTGAGTTTCAAGTTGGATTTGATGAAATGGTGACCTGGAGCGTAACAGGACCAGCAAGCGGAACTATTGCTATAAATGATACAAATCAGTTTTTCACTTTGCCTGCTGATTCTACAGTGCTGGTTCAGTACTATGTTAATGCTCAGAATAATAGTCTGGATCCCATGGAATTTCAATTGTATACCGTAGATCTGGATAGTGGAGCTCTCAAAATGGGTGTTACTGGATCAATATCCACCTCACCACTGAACAATATGGCAGTTGCAAGCGTGGGGGGAGCCGGTATCATAGGAACAACAGCCACACAAGGTGTGGCATTAGTCAACGATACGAATTCCGTTATAGGTGAGGGCGTCTTCTTTGCCAACATTCAATTGATCAGGATTAATTAAATCATTCTATTTGTAGTGAGAAGCGCCAGAATTTAATTCTGGCGCTTTCCTGCATGTGGAAATTGATAATTAATCAGTAATCCGCCTTTTTAGAGCTATTGACCGAATAATCCAGACCCCCATAGATTCATCAGCATAGGATATTAAGTGCTGCCAGACCTCAGAGGTCCATGAAGTATTCTGCATAACATGGACTTGGACAAACTATAGGCAGCATACACTGGTATTGGGGTGTTGATTGAATAGTTCTGCCGTTCGCAAATGGCAAGCAAATATGAAAGTGAAAGAAGGGTTGTGTCCACATGTCATCATTAATTCCGGTGCAACTGGGAAGTCCGGGACCGGCAATCAGGCTGTCAAGTCCGGTATTGCTGGAAGAAAGTCATCCCTACTTCCAAATCGATTTCAGTGTGCCTCTGTCGTTCAAGCCGGAAGTGTCCGGCAATTATCACCTGATCATCGGGTTATCTGTTCTGAAAGACGGCAATATCATTCATACCCTTACTGAGCCTTATATCGGCAGCAGTAACAGCGGGGAAGCTCTTATTGCTGATCTGAATGTAAATATTTCAGGAAGCTTCGGCCAAGGGGTGCAACACTTTGAGCTGGAGCTCCGGGTTCTGTCTTCCCAGAATATCGCAGCGAATCCGCTGGTTGGCCTTCCGGCAGTCTCCGTGCAAAATGATATAGTTGCTGCTGATGATATCGGTCCAACAGGACCAACCGGTCCACAAGGTCCATATGGTACGCGAGGTCCGAAAGGTCCAACCGGCACCACCGGTCCAGCGGGAACAACCGGTCCTGGCATCCTAGGGATAAAGGGACCCAAGGGACCCACTGGAGCTACAGGCGTGGCTGTCGCAACCGGAGAGGGGGGCGGAACCGGAGCAACCGGCCATACAGGACCTACCGGAGTAGGAGCAACCGGGCCAACCGGAATGACTGGTATTGGAGCTACTGGTATGACCGGATATGGGGTGCCAGGACCGGCAGGAATTACCGGACCAACTGGCGTGACTGGGAATCCGGGGCCCGGATCAAGTATTACCGGAGATACGGGGACGACAGGACTCACAGGTGTAACTGGACCAGGACGGGCGTTACCACTCGTTGTGAGCAACATTCTGCTGTCGAGCAGTCCCATCGAAAGTGAAATCGTGGGGCAACTTCCGGCGGTACAGATCAATTCGACAGATCAATGTGTAGTCATATCGGGTACTCTTCAGATAATGTACGGGAATCCCCCTGATGGCCATTATACCAACAATCTTCTATATGAAGTGCGTCGAGATGGTCAGGAACCTGATACCAACGGTTTCTTTTTTTGGTCAAAAATATTCAACTATTCAAGTAATCCGGCATTTAATAACGATCCTTCTGAAGAATTACTGTCCTTCTATGCGATTGATGAAAATCCGCCTCCGGGTCTTCATAACTATGCGTTGCGCGTTCATATCTATGATGTGTCTGACAATACAACAATCAGTTATAGATCCTTCAATGCATCTGCAAAGGTATTCCAAAGAGGCAACTGAGGCTGCCCGTTCATGAATCTTAACCAGAAGAAAAGCATCTGAGACATAAAGGAGTTGAAACATGCATGAACATCTATTCGTCGCTTCCCCTTGGAGCCGGCAATGTGCTGGTGCTCACGGATATCCGTGCAGACTTGGAGCAGCCGTATGCATCTGCGGAATTACAGTTGTCGATTCCATTGCTGCTGGATATTCTGTCCCCCGGTTATTATCATCTACATTTGAATGTTGAACTATGGAGGGCTAACGCGCTTGTTGAGATGCGTGATGTATCCTTAGAATCAACAGCAATGTCTGCCGGACTGGTTCAGACTGAATCAACGGTCAGATTCAATGATGTACTGCCCGCAGGGGTTCATCAATACGAGCTGAGAATGAAGCTGCTCCATTATCAGAATATTGCTTCCTATATCCGAGTGGGCTCCCCCCGGTTACAGACCGGCCCAGGGCCTGTCGTATTCAACGGTCCTATAGGTCCTCAAGGTCCAACAGGCCCCACTGGTCTAACGGGACGTACCGGTGTATCTGGTGGCGATGGGAGAATGGGAGAGGATGGCGCCTCGCTTACAGGCCCGACCGGCCTAACCGGACCTACGGGTCCAACGGGGACAACCGGCTATGTAGGAAGCTTTGCCGGACCCACCGGTGTAACCGGAGCAACCGGAACAGGGGTTACGGGGGCAACCGGACCTACGGGTGTGGGAGGCACCGGAGCAACTGGTCCGGCAATTACAGGCGATACCGGACTAACGGGTCCGACAGGACCCATAGGCTTCAACGGTCCGCCCGGATCAGGTAACGAAACAGGCGAAACCGGACCCCAAGGTGCCAAGGGACATACTGGAGCCTTAGCGGGTGGAGCATCTATTCCAATATTGACTTACAATGTTTCACCAGGGGGTGTTGGGTATATTAATAAGCCCGAACTGCTTGCATCTCTCCCGGTGGATCCAGGAAGCGGGCGTTGCCAAGTAGAGGGGATTGTAGGCTTATGGTTTTGGAAACCATCTACTCGATTAAATTCTGGCATACGGTTAACCATCACACTTACTGATTCTGCTGAAAATACATTGTATCAGTATACTGATTATTGGCAGAAACAAGGTCCTGAATATGCTGAATTCGCACAGACCTTCCCATTTACCGTTATGTATGACGGGCCACCGACTACATTGACGCTAACTGAAGTGATTACCGGTGATGATCAAGATCGATTAATTATCGTGATCCTTCCAACTGTTTTAACTTCCACGATAATTCCGAATAACTAGCATTACGTAATATATCTAAGGCGGTGAAAGTATGTCGAATCTAACAACTCTCCCTTTGGGAGCGCCGGGACCGGCTGTTCACCTGGCGGAGACGCTCGAAATCACTGCGGCTCAGCCTCAGGCGCATGTGACCTTTCATATACCTGTTATCTTCCAGAGCAGCTCTCCAGGCCAATCCCTGCTGCGGGTTGAACTGGAAACGCGGCTCTCTGGCGCTGTGCTGCACACTCAACTGGTCACCCTGTCCCATAACGGGACTGAGGAGACTGCCAGAACGATGCAAGTTACAGTCGACCACCCGGCATACCCGGGAACATATGCCTACAATATAACAGCCCGGGTAGTCAGTTATATTAACGTTAAGGCCGATCCTTCTATAGGCAGAGCTGTTGCAGGGATTGCTTCTGTTCATGCGATTCGGGCTGCTACAGGAATTACCGGTCCGACCGGCCCTACTGGAACGACCGGCACCCAAGGCCAGAGGGGAGGCGGCGGTGATTACGGAAATAAGGGCGTGACGGGGGCAACAGGGTACGGAGCGACCGGTCCGACAGGAGATACAGGCGAACCGGGGCCTTCTGCAAGCTTCACTGGGGGAATTAGCTATGGGCCCACTGGTCCGACCGGGATGACAGGGATGACCGGAATAGGGCCAACAGGTGCAACCGGTAATGCGGTGACAGGTGCGACAGGTACGAGTGTGAAGGGGGCGCAGGGTGCACCAGGGAAGGAAGGTCTGCAAGGAGCGCCGGGACCAACAGGGACGATGGGTCCAGGCCCAAGAGGGCCAGCCGGCGCTACTGGTGCAACCGGCTCAACCGGTGAACCGCTGTCTCCTGCCCAATATCAATATCGTACTGATCCGATGGTGTTGACTGATGCTCCGCGAGTTTTTCTAACCTCGAACGTGCAGACTATGGCCGGACAACGCGTTCTATTACAGGGGAATGTACAAATCACGTATCTCCCGCTCTCAGTAGCTACAAGAATTTCTATTATTATTGGCTTTGCGTATAACTTTAGTGGCAGTGCTTCCTTCTTCCACTCGTTTAATTTTCAGACGATCGTCCAGGGCTATGGGAGCGATATGCCTGATCCCGGACAACGGGCCAGCGTACAGATTCCTTTTAGCCTGACGCATCTCCCCGAACCCGGGACAGGAACATATACTGTATTTTTGTCGCAGAACTCTAATCCACAGGATAATGTGACGTTGACGGCGGAGAGACGGTATCTTGTGGTAGAGGCAGTCGATGGCGGAACCATCTCCTCCCCGAACAGTGACGCTTATTTTCTGGCGGCGGGCGGGGTGCAGACCATCAATGCATTGGTTGGTCCCACCCAATCGGTTCCGATGGACCCCAATATCCAGTGGGGAGCGAACGCAGCTTATGCCGCTTCAACAGGCAGTGAGATTTACTATGCGGTACAAGACAGGTTGTACCAGTTCGATACAGAGGCTCAAGTGGTGAACTGGGGAATCGATCTGAATCAGGATATGCAGGCAACAGATCTGCTGCTTACTCCTGACCAGAGATATCTGTTCATCTCGGATGAAGCCAGTCCTCGGGTGCAGATCTATGATCTGGTGAACAGGGTTACTGTCCGAACGCTGCCACTGGAATCGAATGTTCTCTTCTCCGCTGCTTCTCCAGATAGCCGCTATGCCTTCTTCTATATCTATACGGGTGAGGTTCATGCCTATAACATTGCCCTGGGAACACTGGAGCGGAATATCTTCAATGGATTGTATGTTATTCAGCCTCAGTTATATCCAGGCTACTCCAACCCGCTGGTAGTATCACCTGACAGTACCGAGGTGCGGTTTACTCCTGGTCTGGCACAAGTCTTTTATGCCTACGCAGAGGTTGGCAACTTCAGCAACAATGGTCTCAGAACCATATCCAGTAACAGCTCATGGGGCATTGTGCAGTTAGATAACGGAAATTGTATAACCATAGATAACGGCATAGATCCAAATAATTCGGCGCAGAATGCTAAAGTCAACCTTCTTAGACCCAATGGAGATTATGTGTTGGTAGAACTTAGAGTGCCATTATACTCCCTGGTTCTATCACCGGATGAGCAGTTTGTCTGCATCCAAAGTGAAGATGGGCTCTTTTTACTTGATACCGATAATTTATCTGGAGGTTCATTACCCTCAATAACGGATCAAACCTTCCGGGGAGGAGTCAACTTCACAAAAGACAGTAGCTTTATAGTTGTTATAGGAACTCAACATATTTACACGATAAGCTTGGAGGATCGTTCAGTAAGAACCTTTGATCTTCCGCCAGAACCTGCTAATCAGCCGCTGATCTACACCCTATCCAGTGGAGCGTACAAAACGCAAAGTAAGTAAAATGTGGATCATGCTGCCCGAGTAGTGCTTAGATCAATCCCTACGGTTAGGGAACCGATGGGGATTGATCCATTTTACACCAAATGGACAAGGTGAATTATAAAGTGGGTAGAAGGGTTGTGTTCACATGTCATCATTGATTCCGGTGCAACTGGGAAGTCCGGGACCGGCAATCCGGCTGGAAAGTCCGGTATTGCTGGAAGAGAGTCATCCCTCCTTCCAAATAAATTTCAGTGTGCCTCTATCGTTCAAGCCGGCATTGTCCGGCAACTATCATCTGATCATCGGGCTATCTGTTCTGAAAGATGGAATGATGCTTCAGACTCTGACCGAGCCTTATATCGGCAGCGGCAACGCAGGGGAAGCGCTTATTGCGGATGTGAATGCAAGTATTACTGGGAGCTTCGGTCAAGGGGGGCAATCCTTTGAAGTGGAGCTGCGGGTTCTGTCTTCACAGAATATTGCGGCGAATCCGCTGGCAGGTCACCCTACAGTCTCTGTACAAGAAGTAGCGGCTGACGAGGATGATGTCGGTCCGACCGGATCAACGGGTCCGCAAGGTCCACGTGGTACACGGGGGCCTAAAGGTCTGACCGGGAGCACCGGTCCGACCGGTACAACCGGCCCTGGCATCATGGGAACGAAGGGACCTAAGGGACCCACTGGAGCTACGGGCGTGGTTGTGGCAACCGGATCGGGAAGCGCAACCGGATCAACGGGCCCTACGGGGGCTACCGGGGTAGGACCTGCCGGTCCAACCGGAATGACAGGAATCGGAGCCACGGGTATGACCGGGTATGGACTGCAGGGCCCGACAGGAACGACTGGAGCAAGGGGGGAGACAGGGTACACAGGCCCTGGTTCAGGGTATACCGGAAATACAGGGACAACTGGCCCCACAGGTGTAACCGGACCCAGCCGTGCATTGCCGGTAGTTGTGAGTGATGCTCTGCTGTCGGGCAGTCCAGAAGAGAGTGAACTTGTAGGCCAACTTCCGCCAGTACTGATTACCTCGACTGATCAATGTGTAGTTGTAGCTGGCACTCTACAGATCAGCTACGGGAATCCCCCTGATTACGAATACAGCAATAATATTGTTTATGTGATACAACGTGATGGAGTCAACCTTCCTGAAGGCGCTTTGTTTAATTGGATGTTGTTCTATAATTATTCGAATGATCCATCAGCTAATTCCATTCCTTCCGAACAATCGCTGTTCTTCTACGCCATTGATGATAATCCGCCATTAGGTCTTCACAGCTACACATTGTCGGCTACAGCTAGTACGATAACTCCCAACACAACTATCAGCTATGAATCCTTCAATGCAACTGCGAAGGTATTCCTAAGAGGAAACTGAACTATCTGTTCAAGAATCGTACAGAAGAACAGCATCTGAGTAATAAAGGAGTTGAATATACATGGCCATCTATTCGTCGCTTCCGCTTGAAAGCGGCAATGAGCTTGTGCTTACGGATATCCGGACGGATGTGGAACAGCCGTATGCATCTGCGCAAGTGCAGTTGTCGATTCCAATGCTTCTAGATATGCTGTCCCCTGGTTATTATCATTTGCATTTAAATGTTGAACTATGGAGGGCTAATGCACTTGTTGAAACGCGGGGTGTATCGATAGAATCAACAGCCTTGGCAGCCGGCCTTGTTCAGACTGAAGCCACCGTCAGATTCACCGATGAACTGCCTGCAGGTATTCACCAATACGAGCTGAGAATGAAACTGCTGCATTATCAGAACATCGCTTCGGATATTCGGGTCGGCTCCCCTCTGGTCCAGACGGGACCAGGGCCTGTTATATTTAACGGTCCTATAGGTCCTCCAGGCCCAACAGGACCCACTGGCCTCACCGGACGTACCGGTCTGTCTGGTGGCGACGGGAGAATGGGAGAGGATGGCTCCTCGAATACAGGCCCAACCGGCCTGACAGGTCCTACCGGACCCACAGGGGCAACAGCCTATATAGGAGCACTCAATGGACCTACCGGAGCCACCGGAGCCACCGGAATAGGAGTCACAGGAGCAACAGGAGTTACAGGTATGGGGGCCGTCGGAGCCACCGGTCCTGGAATAACAGGGGAGACTGGGCCCGATGGTGGAACTGGGCCCACAGGCTTCACGGGTCCGCCCGGGGCAGGCAGTGAGCAGGGAGATCCTGGGCCAGAAGGTGCCCAAGGCCCAACTGGAGCGGGAGTAAGTGATGCATATATTCCAATATTAACTTACACAAGGAGCAGTCCTTTTATTACGGTGAATTTCAATACAAATGTATTGATTGTATCTCTCCCGGTGGATCCTGGAGGCAGCCGTTGCCAAATAGAGGGGATGGTAGAAATCCAATATTGGAGTAACTCAATTATAGAGAATAATGGATTGGAAATGACAATTACACTTACGGATACTGCCCAGAACCCATTGTATCAGTATACTGATTACTGGCAGAAACAAACGGGATTATTTCGAATTGCACAGGTTTTACCATTCTACGTTATGTATGATGGCCCAGCAACGACTATATCGTTATCAATACTGGTTGTTGGTGATCAACAAGACCAAGGGAATGTCTATATTAATCAAAGCACCTTATCTTCAACGGTAATACCTGACAGCATCTGATGTTGCAGAGAATATCAAAGGCGGTGAAGTGATGTCGAATCTAACCACTCTTCCCCTGGGAACACCGGGACCGGCTATTCACCTGGCGGAGACCCTTGACATAGTTGCAGTGCAGCCTCAGGCGCATGTAACGTTCCAGATTCCTGTTGTCTTCCAGGCAGTGTCTTCCGGTCCATCCTTGCTGCGGATTGAACTGTTGACGATGCTCTCTGGAAGTGTGCTGCAGACTCAACTGGTCACGCTGTCCCATACCGGAACGGAAGAGACTGCCAGAAATTTACAAGTTACAGTCAATCATTCGGCGAATCCGGGAACGTATGCGTACACTATACGAGCCAGGGTCGTCAGCTACATTAACGTCAAGGCCGATCCTTCTATAGGCAGAGCCGTTGCAGGGATAGCGGCTGTTCATGCCATTAGAGCCGCCACTGGGCATACCGGTCCGACCGGCCCGACTGGAACGACCGGTACCCAAGGTACGAGAGGCGGCGGCGGTGATTACGGCAACAAGGGCGTGACAGGGGCAACAGGCTACGGAGCGACCGGTCCGACAGGAGATACAGGCGAACCGGGGCTTCCCGCAAGTTTCACAGGCACAGCAGGCTACGGCGCGACTGGTCCGACCGGGATGACAGGGATCACCGGAATTGGCCCTGCCGGTGCAACCGGAATAGCCGTAACAGGGACTACAGGGTATAATGTCACAGGATCACCAGGCTTACAAGGAGCGGAAGGTCTGCGGGGCGCACTGGGCCCGACAGGGACCGGCAGCAAAGGCCCGACGGGAGCGGCAGGTTCTACCGGCGCAACCGGATCGACAGGAGAATCCGTACCCCCTCCCTTATATCAATATCGTGCTGATTCACAGGTATTGACCTCTGAGCTACAAACGGTTCTCAGCCTGGATACATTGCAGACGAAGGCCGGACAACGCGTACAATTACAAGGGGATCTCCGCATCTCTTATCTCCCGCTGGCAGAAGCTGTTCGAATTCCTCTTTCCATCAATGTTCTCTACAATAATGCAGTGATCCGCTCATTTGAATTCCGGTCCATCGTCCAAGGCTACGGCAGCGGTGAAGCTGATCCCGGCAAAAGAGCCAGTGTGCAATTCCCGTTCAGCCTGACGCATATCCCCGAAGCCGGACCGGGAGTCTATTCTGTTCAAGTGCAAATCGACTTTAGTATACCGAGTGCCCTCTCGCTGATTATGGAGAACCGTTATCTGGCGGCAGAGGCGATGGGAAGCGGGACACCTTACGTTGTCAGCGAGGCAACGGCTTACTTTCTGTTTAATGGTGGGGTTTGTGTCTTGGATGCTCAATCGGGTACCGTACAATATATTCCCGTGGATCCTAGTATCAATTTTGACGCAGGGACAGCGACTTTTGCCGCCTCAGCGGACAGCAAGTACATTTACTATGGGCTACAAGATAAATTGTACCGGTTCAATATTCAGTCCCGTGCCGTCGATTGGACCATGGTTTTAAACCTGGACGCATCTGTAGTTGATCTGCTGTTGACACCTGATCAGCGCTATCTATTTATATCCACTAACACTTCGCAGACGATTGTCTTTAATCTGTCCAATGGGAGTCCTATTAATATTCTCTCCATGACCTCCTCTGTGCAGTACTCAGCAGTTTCTCCTGACAGCCGGTACGCTTTTTTCTTCGTCGCCTGGGGTCAGATTCATGCGTATGAGATTGCAACAAGGGAGCTTACCGAGAATATATTCGGAGCTTATCCGGTTGCGTTGTTACAAACGCCGGCTTTATCCAATCCGCTAGTGGTTACATCTGATAGTATGGAAGTGCGGATGACCCCGGCCATGAGAAACACTTTCTACATCTACGCAGAGATTGGGAATTTCAGTAATACCGGCTTAAAGCCATCGAACAGTAATAACAGCACATGGGGGATTCGGCAGCTAAAATCCGGCGAAACCTATATCCTGGACAATGGCTTTCCTGAAAATCAGAATGCCTTTATCCCGATGAATGTTAGCATTTTCGACAGACAGGGTAACTTAACAAACAGTTTGCCGGGTCCCTTCAGTTCGTATTCGATCATTATGTCACCGGATGAACGATGGATATGTGTACTGGGAACACCTCCTGGGTCTTTTCAGATTAGACTGATCTCGACCAGCGATCAGATGATACAGCAGATTCCATCGACAACTTTGAATGATGTCTTAATAGGTTTTGCGAATTTTACTAGTGACAGCAAATATTTAGTTTTCATGGGATTTAATACCGTTTATTTAATTAGCATAGCGGATTTCTCGGTCCGAACTATTAATTATAATCCAGATAACATTGATATTTCAGCGGTATTTTACAGTCTTTCTAACGGGCGATACAAAACACAGAGCAAATAGAAGCATAGCACAGTGATTTAATAATGTTAATGAAGATCAACCCCTCCGGTTCCAGAAACCAGGGTGTTGATCTTCAACTCTATAACAAGTGGATAAGGGTAGAAGCTATAAGATCGGGAGCGTGATTTGTGTGAAGGGCATTATTCTGGCGGGCGGCTCGGGGACGAGGCTGCATCCGCTGACGAAGTCGATCTCCAAGCAGATCCTTCCGGTGTACGACAAGCCAATGATTTACTATCCGCTATCTGTTCTGATGCTCGCAGGCATCCGGGAGATTCTGATTATCTCCACCTTAAGGGATGTCCGATTATTCCAAGACCTTCTGGGGAGTGGCGAACAGCTCGGACTATCCTGTCAATATGCAGTGCAGGAGCAGCCACGCGGGCTTGCCGAGGCGTTCCTGATCGGGGAAGAGTTCATCGGCACGGATCATGTATGCATGATTCTGGGTGATAACATCTTCTATGGACAGAGCTTCAGCTCCATTCTGGAGAGGGTTGTCCGGCGGCGGGAAGGTGCTACGATCTTCGGCTGCCGGGTACAAGACCCTTCCGCCTACGGTGTTGTGGAATTCGATAACACAGGAAAGGCGGTTGCACTGGAAGAGAAGCCGCTGTATCCCCGCTCCCATTATGCAGTACCGGGCTTGTACTTCTATGACCAGCAGGTTGTGGAGATCGCCAGGCAGATTAAGCCCTCCCGGAGAGGTGAGATTGAGATTACGGATGTCAACCAGGAATATCTAAGCAGGGGGCAACTGAACGTGGAGCTGTTCGGCCGGGGGATGGCCTGGCTCGATACCGGGACGCCGGATTCCCTGCTGGAGGCAGCCAATCTGGTCGAGACCATTCAGAAGCGGCAAGGGCTCTACGTGGCCTGCATCGAAGAGATTGCCTTCAATAAAGGCTACATCACCAGAGCGCAACTGCTGGAGCTGGCCCGGCCGCTGCGTAAGCTGGCCTACGGACAATACTTGTTCAGCATAGCGGAAGAATCTCTTGTTGCGGGCGGATAAGATATATGAAGGAGGGAGCATACATTGAAGGTATCCGATTATGTCATTGATTATCTCAAGCAGCAAGGTGTCTCGCATGTCTTCGAGTTCATCGGCGGGGCAATTGTCCATTTACTTGACTCCATCTCGGTTAGGGAGGACATCGAGTGCGTCTCTGTGCGTCATGAACAAGCAGGCGCCTTCGCGGCAGAAGCTTATGCCAGAATGAACGGGAAGCTTGGTGTGGCGATGGCTACGAGCGGGCCGGGGGCCTTGAATCTGCTGACCGGTATAGGGAGTTGTTATTTCGACTCCGTCCCTTGCTTGTTCATCACCGGACAAGTGAATACGTATGAGTACAAATTCGATACTCCGGTAAGGCAAATTGGGTTCCAAGAAACAGATATTGTCAGTGTAGCGAAGCCGTTAACTAAATATGCAGTTATGGTGACGGAGCCGGATCAGATCAGATATGAGCTGGAAAAGGCTGTGGCGCTGGCGCAGAGCGGCCGGCCCGGTCCGGTGCTGTTAGATCTTCCGATGAATCTTCAGCGGGCAGATATAGAGCCAGACGGGTTACCCAGCTTCAACGATAGTGAAGAGTACCGGCTACTTATGCAAGATGCCGGGGACATAAGTGACGCCGTCGCTGCAGATGTCTTGACGCGGCTTAGGGCAGCCAAGAGGCCGCTGATTCTGGCTGGCGGCGGAGTGAGGGCCGGTAACTCAGCGGCGGCATTCACCCGGTTCACTGATCTTACGGGAATCCCTGTGGTTACCTCCCTGATGGGGGTGGATGCCCTCCCGCATGACCATCCGCAATACTCCGGTCTGATCGGGTCATACGGCAACCGCTATAGCAATCTGATCCTGGCGAATTGTGACTTGCTGCTAATCCTCGGCTCAAGGCTGGATAGCAGACAGACTGGAACCAGACCGGATACCTTCGGGCGCGGTGCTGACAAGATTCACGTGGATATTGATCCTAATGAGCTTAACTGTAAGGTTGGCGTAAGCCTGGCTATTCACTCCCGTCTGGATATTTTTCTGGAGCGGATGAATACTTCCCTAACCGGGTATATCAAGCCGGACATTACAGCATGGCTAGCGTATATTACACGGCTCAAGGCACAATATCCCACCTATTCCTTCACTCCGCAGGCTGATGAGATTGAACCGAACCGGTTCATGAGCCTGTTATCCTCCAGAGCTGAGCAGTTCCATGCGATATGTCTGGATGTAGGACAGCATCAGATGTGGGCATCGCAATCCTTCAGACTGTCCGCGAATCAAAGGCTGTTGAATTCCGGCGGAATGGGGGCTATGGGCTTCGCCTTGCCTGCTGCCATCGGTGCCTGTCTGGCCTCAGGAGAAGAGACGCTTGTGATTGCAGGAGACGGGGGGTTCCAGCTTAATATACAGGAGCTGGACACGGTGGTCCGGCTGAATCTGCCCATTAAGATCGTGGTTATGAATAATAGCTCACTAGGGATGGTAAGACAGTTCCAGGATTTATATCTTGCAGGCAGACAACAATCGACGGTGAATCCCAATCCTTCGTTCTTGGATATTGTTAGTGCTTATAGAATTCCGGCCTATCATATGATTACCATGGCTGATACTCATCCGCTTGATCAGTTCCTGAGTACGGAAGGACCGGCATTTCTGGAAGTGAAGCTGGATAAGGATACGAATGTCCATCCTAAGCTGGTGGTGAACCGGCCGATTGAGGATATGTATCCCTATTTGGACAGGGAAGAGCTGAGACAAATCATGTGCATCGGCCTTCTGGATGAGGAATACATTCCAACGTAATACAAGAACAACTTCCGGACTTGATGCATATAGTGGCATACACAGAGCAGAGGAGATTTGGTGAAGGGAGATGAAGCCCGTTCTAGGGAGTCCATCCACGAAGTCCACACCAAACCTGTAAGCTTGAATACTACTATATTAATCATTAAGTATGCTGCTGAATGAATGCGGAGGCCTGAAGGGGGAAAGTTCATCTGCCGATACCGCACTAATCCTGGCGCATACTGGAATGAAATCTAAATCTGTCAGGAAGTGATCACAGAATGGCCTTTTTATCAACAGGACCTATTGAGAACAATCCGGTCAACGGGGTGAGACCGACCCAACAGGTTACCGTTAAGATTGATAACCGCAGCGCAGACTCGGCATACTCCTTAACAATTCAGGGTTATCAGCTGAACGGCGGCATAAGAGTGATGTACGTAAGTGAATTACTCCATGTTGCAGCGAATCAAGTGATTACGAAGAATTATTATGCTGACTTGAATGCTTTTGAATTCATATTTATTACATCGCCGAGTTCAGCTAATCTGATTGATTCTGTACAAATCTCGGTGTGGGGCAAGAACGGGTCGGGTCAACTGGTAACAGCACACCGGCTGGTAGCAGAAGAATTGCTTAGAGAGAATACCGGCGGCGGGGCCGGAGGGGGGACAGGTCCGACGGGACCGACAGGACCGGCCGGGTCTCCAGGATTAAATGGACAGCCAGGACCAGCAGGACCAGCAGGACCAACAGGGCCGACAGGACCGGGGGCAGGAGATCCGGGAGCTACAGGAGCTACAGGAGTAACAGGACCAACGGGCCCAGGGGGAGGAGACCCGGGAGCTACTGGGGCAACAGGAGCTACGGGAGCTACAGGAGCAGGTGAAACCGGAGCCACGGGAGCTACAGGTGGAACAGGACCAACTGGCCCAGGGGGAGGAGACCCGGGAGTCACAGGAGCTACAGGAGTCACAGGAGTGACAGGCTTAACAGGAGCTACAGGAGCAGGGGAAACCGGAGCCACGGGAAACACAGGAGCTACAGGAGTGACTGGCTTAACAGGAGCTACAGGAGCAGGGGAAACGGGAGCCACAGGAGTTACCGGCCTCACAGGAGTTACCGGCCTTACAGGAGTAACTGGTCTTACAGGGGAAACTGGAGCTACCGGAGCTACGGGCATGACAGGTCCAATCTTGGCAACTGAAGGATTCTCAGTATTTCTGCCAACCTTGGTGACAGGCACCACGGCCACAGTTGGAGGTTGGGAAGAGACGGCACCTTATTACGGCAATGCAGCATTTGATGCTGTTTTGGGTCAATATACCGTTCCAGAGGCGGGTAGATATTCTATTGAGGCTACTGTCAACTTTGCCTTTACTGCAGCTATCCCTGCTGCATTAGGTGCAGATGTGAATCCTTCATTAGTGGTCCGAAGAACTACACCAACTCCAGCTACTGATCTGGTCACCGGATTATTACCGGTACTGGATGTGGCTGTTACAGGAACGTTAACCCTTAGAACACTCCTTAGAAGCGGTACTGTCACCTTGGCGGGAGAAGTAGAACTTGCGGCAAATGATGTGATCACCCTCGTCTATCAATCGGCTGGAGTAGCGCTTGATGTGAATCTAGGTGCTGCAACTCCAGGCGTTATATGGTCTGTTCACCGTCTAACCTGATCGTGGAAGGGACCTGTTTTACTTTTCTTTTCTACAAGCTTAAGACCATCCTTTGCAGGATGGCTTCTTTTTTATATATCTGATTAGAGCCAGGAGGCTAGGGAGATGGAAGCAGAACAGCAGGGGCTGTTCAGTCTATGTATGATTGTGAGGAATGAAGAAGCTGTGCTGGGGCGCTGTCTGGATTCGGTCAGAGAATTGATGGATGAGATCATTATTGTAGATACGGGATCAACGGACAGGACCATGACTGTTGCGGGCTGGTATACAGGGAAGGTATTCACATATCCGTGGGATGAGGATTTCGCAGCCGCCCGCAACTATTCCTTCGAACAGGCGACGATGCCCTATGTGATCTGGATGGATGCGGATGAGCTGTTGGCTGCTCCAGAAGCGGAGAAGCTGGCCTGGCTGAAGCAACAGCTGGCGCAGGAACAGCAGGGGGTAGATGTAATCCGAATGGGAACCCGGCTATCTCCCCCGCCTGCCCAAGGTGATTCTGCTTTAGTGCCAGTGCATTCTGAGATCCGCCCCCGGGTTGTCAGACGCGGGCATTTCTGTTGGCAAGGGCGGGTCCATGAGGAGCTGGATATTGGAGCAGGCACAGCCATGAATACAGATATCTATATTGACCATCGGCCGTCGGCTATCCATACGGAACGCAACCTGCAGATTCTGAAGCGCTGGATTACTGAAGAAGGAAAGGCCGAAGGAAAGCTTCTCTTCCACTATGCGAATGAATGCTTCAACGCCCGAGATTATCAAGCAGCAGAGGCTTCTTATGAACAGTTGTTGCGTGAACCAAGCGGCTTCAGAGGGGAACAGATTACAGCTTGTCTGCGGTTGTCCGAGTGTTACCGGCAGAAATGCGAAGCAGAGCTTAGACTGAACAGCCTCCTTCGTTCTTTCGGCTATGGACTGCCCCAGCCCGATGTCTGCTGTGGTATTGCCGGGTTCTTCGAGGAACGCCGGGAATGGGACAACGCGATCTTCTGGTATCTCCAGGCGATCAACCGGCAGACGGCAGGACTGGGGGAACGTCCTGTCTCCCAAGCTTATTACACCTGGCTGCCCCATGTCTTGGTCAGCCGCTGCTTCGCAGCCGCAAGAGAGTGGCAGCAGGCCTGGCAGCATAATGAGCAGGCCTTGGCTTACCTGCCGGGTAATCAGGTTTTGCTGGGCACAAGAAGACAATTACAGCAGGTACTGGAAGAAGGACGGAGCAGGTCAGAGTAACGCAGAAGCAGGCAGCCGTGATTACAGTTGCCTGCTTTATAGTATGTATTGAAATTCGCTATTGCCCTGCCGGTTCAGTTGGACTCATAACTTGTGCCGGTAGTGAGTACGTATATGTAAAGTGTCTTAAAAAGGGGGGGTTCTCTTGACTAATTCACTATCACTTCTCAAAGAGCCGGGTTACATATCGAATCCATCTTGTATTTCAATAGGCAGAAATGTAACGGTGCAGGGCGGGTATTACTGGAACATTCTTGAATCGGCTTCGGGCAGCACTCCAGAGCTTACAATCAGGGATGGGAGCCGGATAGAGGCAGGTTTACATGTGCAGTGCAGCCATAAAGTCCACATCGGCCGGAATGTGAAGATTGGACCTAATGTCAGCTTAACGGACAGTACAGCGGATGCGGATCAACCGGGTTATCCAGCCTGGGCGCAGCCCGCGAATAATATTAATACCTGTGGAGAACTGATAGTGGGTGATGGAAGCATAATCGGTGCGCACGCTGTAATTAACAGAGCGGTCAAGATCGGGAAATTCAGTATTATTGAGCCTAACAGTGTTGTGGTGGATCATATTCCAAGCTTTTGCAGAGTCTCGGGTAATCCGGCTGTTGTTACCCAAGTATTCGTTCCTGAGTTACTGGAGTGGGTTAAAGTGAACAGTGATACGGAGAGAGAGTCCGCACTTGCCCGCCGCATAGAACATCCATTGCTGTCGATCGTGATTCCAACCTACAATCGCGTCCAACATCTTAGTAATAATCTGCAATCCATCTATAAACAGGTCTCGGATGAGGATTTAGTGGAAGTAGTGGTCTCCGATAATGCCTCGACAGATCATACACTGGAAGTAGGCCGTGTCTACGCTAACCTGTACTCCAGTTTTCATTATAGCCACAATGAACAGAATATCGGCGGTGACTTGAACATCGATTATGTCAGTACGCTGGCTAAAGGCAGCTTCATTAAACTACAAGGAGATGATGATTACTGGCTGAATGGAGCGCTGATTGATTTCATCGGAATTCTTCTGGAGCATTTGGATTGTGCACTGATTCACACGATGCCATTCCTTCCTGATAACCGGGTATATACTTTAGAGGGCGGTGACTTATTCCTGGCTCATACGAGTAATAATGCAATGCAAATTTCTATGAATACTATGAAAAGATCAGTGTGGGATCAAATTGAGGATAAAAGCAAATATGCTTATACAAGTATTAATCAAATCTACTGGTTCTATGAAATTCTAATGATTGATCCTAAATTTTGTATGATCAATCATAATTTTCATCTTAATGCAGGTATAGCTCCAGAGGGATACAACATAGGTGAGGTATGCATTAAACATTTCCTGGATGCATTACACCATTATGAAGGTCGTACTCTGAAGAGAGAGACCATCCATGAGGAAAAAAAGAAACGCTTTTATAATGTGATTCTACCGTTGTATGGAACCATTGTAAGAAATAAATTCCCCAGCGATGTGTCCAACCTGGAGCGGTATTACACGGACTATTATGCAAATGAAGATTATTATGAGGATGGCCTGCTGAAGCTGCGGGAGATCTCGGTGCTGCAGTCATGATGAACGATAAGCGTAAGCCTGTTGCCATTCTGGGAGCCACTGGTCATATCGCCAAAAATCTGATTCTCGGTCTTGGAGCGACGCAGGAGTATGAGTTGTATCTATTCTCGCGGTCCAAGGACAGGATGGCTCTTTTCCTGGAGGAGAACCAGCTTGAGGAAGGGGCCACGCTCTGTGAATATAATGAATTTGCTCATTTGGCGGCCTACGATGTGATTATTAACGGGGTAGGTATCGGAGATCCGCTTGACCTCATACACCATCCGTTCCAGGTCTTTCAGATTACCGAGCAATACGACAATCTGATTCTGGACTATCTGCACAAGAACCCGGAGGCTGTATACATCAATCTGAGCAGCGGAGCGGTGTACGGGTCTGACTTCGATCAGCCTGCTACAGACGGGAAGTGGCTTAAGCTTGATCCCAACCACCTGTCCGCTCAGGAATTTTACGGAATCACCAAGCTGAACATGGAGGCTAAGCACAGAAGTCTGGGCCAGTACCGTATTGTGGACTTACGGATCTTCGGTTTTTTCAGCGCGTTTATTGATTTGGAATCCCGTTATTTGCTGACGGATATCATTCATCACCTTAAGACGGGAGAGACTCTACAGACTTCAGCAGACAACATCGTAAGAGATTATGTGCATTCGGAAGATTTCGTCCAGCTCATCAAGCTGTGTATGCAAGAAAAGATACGGAATGATGCCTATGATGTATATTCGCTGAAGCCTGCATTGAAGTTCGAGATTCTGGATTACTTCGCAGAGCACCATGGGCTGAAGTATGAAATTCAAGATAACCCCAACCATAACTCTATTACGGGCTCCAAAAATAATTATTATTCGCTTAACGATCGAGCTTCACAAATTGGTTATCAGCCCCGTTACACCTCACTACAGAGTATTGAGTCCGGTTACAGTCAACTATGCCGAAATAAAAATTCATGAATCTCCGTCCGCAGGGAATTATAGAGCCTTAGAGACCTCTCTAATACTGATCAGATAAGGACGGAATTCATGAAGCAGACTTCTGGTTCGGCAGAGAACGACAAGAAACTGAAGTGGTGGCAGCTCAGTCTGCTGGGCATTGCGGGGACGATAGGGACCGGGTATTTCCTCGGCTCGGGGCTGGCGATCTCGATGGGCGGACCAGCGGTGTTGCTGGTCTACCTGCTCGCAGCGGCGGGAACCTATGCGGTCTTCGATGCGCTGGCGCGGATGACGGCGGCGCAGCCGGAGCAAGGCTCCTTCCGCTCCTATGCCAAGCAGGCCTTCGGCAGCTGGGCGGGGTTCGGCAGTGGCTGGTTATACTGGTTCTCGGAGCTGCTGATTATGGGCAGCCAGCTAACGGCGCTGTCGATCTTCTCGCGGTTCTGGTTCCCGGGCGTGCCGATGTGGATTTTTGCAGCGGGGTATGCGGTGGTCGCTCTGGGGATTGTATTCTTCGGCAACAAGGGCTTCGACCGGGTGGAGAACGTGCTGGCCGTCATCAAGGTGGCGGCTATTCTTATGTTCCTGGTGATTGCGGCCGCGCTGCTGGCGGGCTGGATTGGCGGCGGCAAGTTCACCCCGAAGGTGCCAATGAGCTATAAGGCGTTTTTTCCTTCGGGGGGAATCGGGTTATGGTCTGCGTTTATTTTTGCCTTCTATGCTTATGGAGGGATCGAGGTGCTGGGGATTATGTCTTACCGGCTCCAGAAGCCGGAGGAAGCGCCGAAGGCGGGGAAGGTAATGCTGCTGGGACTGGCATCGGTGTATATTTTGTCGATTGGACTGGCGGTCATTATGGTACCGCTTAGCGCTTTTAACCCGAAGGAGAGTCCCTTCGTTCTGGCTCTGCGCAGCGACCATCTAGCCTTCGTGCCGCATCTGTTCAACGGCGTGCTGATTATTGCTGGGTTCTCCACGATGACTGCGTCGCTGTATGCGATTACCTCGATGATGATTACGCTGGCCCAGGAGGGGGATGCGCCCAAGGTATTCTCGAAGAAGTGGAAGGACAAGTATCCGTTCCTGGCGCTGTGCCTGATTGCGGGTGGTCTGACGGGGACGGTAATTATGGCCTTGCTGCTGCCGGGAAAAGTGTACGAATACATCACCACCGCCGCCGGGCTGATGATTCTCTATAACTGGGCGTTCATCCTGCTCTCCTCTGCCAAGCTGCTTAAGCCAAGCATTCTCAGCGGCGTGAAGCGCTGGAGCGGGCTGGTGCTGATTCTGGCTGCGGTCAGCGGAACGCTGTTCCATAAGCTCAGCCGCCCTGGCTTCTATATCAGCCTGCTTATCGTAGCGCTGATTGCGCTGAGTGACTGGATCGTGCAGCATTACCGCAGCAAGCACGAGGCAGCAGGGAAAGAACAGCACCCAGATGCGCATAAGGGAAGCTTCCACACGCTGCCGGGTGGACCAGGCTTCCGGATTAAGGGCATCCGGCTGCGGAAGAACAAAATCTAATGAAAGAACAGCAGCCGGGCCGCCTGAATCCCGAAGTAGAAGCCGAAGCCGACCAGCGACAGACCGGACAAGACAGAGACGGCCTTCAGCACCCGCTGAGTCAGGAATTTGCGGAACATGCTGGAGGCAGCGGCCATGGTCACATCCCATAGCAGAATGCCAAGGACAATGGCGCCGCTGTAGATCAGGAGCTGCTGCATCGGGTACTCGTTAACCGCCTTGGCTAAGATGGAACCGTAGATGCCCAGCCAGAACAGGATGGAGAGGGGATTGAACAGCGACATCAGGAACCCGGACACGAAGGATTTGGATAAGGAAGCTCCGCTTCGACGCACCTCTGTTGCTGAGAGTTCCCCCGAATGCCTGATGCTCTCCATACCGCTGTAGACCAGGACGAAGAAGCCGAACAGCCACAGGAAGGCCTTCACGAACGGGGCATCCAGCAGGTGAATCATGCCGAAATACACCAGCAGCATGTAGACTACATCGGCACAGACCGCCCCAAGGCCCACCGCCCAAGCTGGAAGGAAGCCTCCGCGCAGCCCCTTGTCCAATTGGGCGGCATTAATAGGCCCGATGGGGGCTGACAGGGATAACCCGAGAACCATATAACCTATGAATATGTTAATGTTGTCCTCCTCCTTTTTATAATTAGCATATTCCGCAGAAGGCGATAATAGGACAACCAGATATGAAGAAGGCCCGCGAAGAATCGCGGGCCTTCTTGCTTTACAGATGCTTGAGCCAACAGCGTTACGCGTGGACTGGCTCAGGTCTTTTGACGAGCAGCGGCGGGGGAACCAGCCAGCCTTTTTTCTTCAGCAGATGCAGGTTTTTCAGGCCGATGGCCGCCTTGGTGAGATGATATTTGGCGAACAATGCGCCGATATCCTCACGGATGGACTGCCCCATTGCCTGGCTGCACGCTACCATCCCAACCGCCAGAGTGGCTGCAACCATGGCTGCAATCTCAGGGTCCGTGAACCGTGCGCCCACCGGAATATCCTCCAGTCTCGCTTCAGGCCGGTTCGGGAGTGCCGGAGCAGCAGCAATGCCCTGCTCCGCCAGCAGCGAGTCGCATTCGCTGATCTCCAGCTCCGCCTGGTCGATCATGGCGGCCAGAATTTTTTTCAGGTCGCTGTCCCCGGCGTGATACATATGAGCTCTGTAGCCGGATAAAGCGCCCTTTGCTGCCATTGAGGTCTCCCACAGGGTGAAGATCTCTCCATAATGCATCGGTTCTTCCTTGGGGTTGCCGCCTAGAATTCCTGTCATAGGTAAGCTCCTTTACGGTTGGATTTGAACATGGAGTAGCATGTCCCGCAGGAAACGGAGATATTACAGTGCGAGGTTGTGAATTTGTTTACACGGATAAAAGGCTGACTGCCATGCCATAATAAGCAGATGTGAAGTCAGGGTGGAGTATCACCCCGACCGGGCTGGATGTCCATACCCTATGTGCTGGCCTGTTCGTTGTGCTACGGCTGGTATCTGATGATTAAAGGCAGGTCCCAAGGGGTATAAATACAGCCGTTAGACCGACAATAAGCAGAATGCGAATATAAAAGAAGGTGGTTCGTCCATGAACGGGTCAAAAGAATCCCAAGGGGAAAAAGGTTCAAAGGGGGCACTAATCGCGCTCGCTTCCATCCCACTGATTATGACACTGGGCAATTCGATGCTGTTGCCGATTCTGCCCCAGATCTCGAAGGAGCTGGGGGTGAGCGCTTTTGGGGTCAGTATGATCATTACGGTCTATGGCCTGATTGCCATCCTAATGATCCCGATCGCCGGCTATTTATCGGACCGTTTCGGACGCAAAAAAGTGATTCTGCCCAGCCTGATTCTGGCTGCCCTGGGCGGTGCCGGATGTGTGGCCGCTGCCTGGTTCTTCACAGGAGTGACGGCTTACTGGATCATTCTTGCCGGACGTTTTGTCCAAGGGATCGGTGCCGCAGGCGCTTTTCCCATTGTCATTCCCTTCGTGGGTGATCTGTTCAAGGATGAGAAGGAGGTGAGTAAAGGGCTCGGAATTATTGAGACCTCCAATACCTTCGGAAAAGTGGTAAGCCCGATCCTGGGTGCTTATCTGGGGACGCTGCTATGGTATGCGCCTTTTATCGCCATTCCTGTGTTGTGTCTGTTCTCTTGTATTCTTGTGATCTTCCTCGTTAAGAAGCCCAAGGCGGAGGAGGAAGCGGAGAAGACCGGCCTTAAGGAATTCCTAGGCGGCATTAAGAGTGTATTGCATGAGAAGGGCCGCTGGCTGTACGCCATCTTCGCCATCGGCGGCATTTGCATGTTCGCCACCTTCGGGGTATTGTTCTATTTATCTGAAATCCTCGAATCGAAATATAACCTGCACGGGGCGTACAAAGGCTTTGTACTGGCCATTCCGCTTGCTTTGCTATGTCTGGCCTCTTACGGAAGCGGTAAGATCATCGGCAAAAACAAGCTGCTCATGAAATGGCTCGGCTTCGGCGGCATGGCCTTACTGACCGCTGCTACGCTGATTACCGGCTTCAATGAGAACATCTATTACATGGTCGGATTCCTGAGTCTAAGCGGAATCGGGATCGGGGTGGTCCTGCCCTGCATGGATGCGCTGATTACCGAAGGCATCGAGAAGGAGAACCGGGGCACGATTACTTCCCTCTACAGCAGCATGAGATTCATCGGGGTCGCGCTGGGCCCGCCGGTGGTGTCCCTCTTGATGAACCGGGGACACTGGACCTTGTTCTTCACTATGGCGGGCGTCGGGGCCGTCGGCGGACTGTTGAGCTTCTTCGCGGTAAGACCCAGCAAGGAGGATTCCGAAGGGGAAGGCCGGACAGGGCGGAATTCGTTGGCGAAGAAAGGAAGTCCACTGCGCCAGCGGGCTCGGTAGGTGGTAAGTAAGGCATGTGTGTATGTATTTATGATTGAAGGGGCGCCCCATATGAGGCGCCCCTTATTTGAAATAGAATTTATATGTTTCACACGATAAATTATCCTACTATTTCTCGCTGAAACGGTACCGTATGCTGAAAACCGAATACAATATACTGCCACGATGAGCGATGGGTTCCATGCTTACAGCCGGTAACAATTGTAGAAAAATCCTGCACGAAGTGCAACAATCCTGCCCCATAGAAGCGGTCTATGCTGAACTCCTGCACAAAATGCAACAAATCCAGCGCAAACTTGCTCTAATCACCGAAATTTATGCAATTCATGCAACATTCCACTTCATCCAGTAATAGGTATAGAGGATTCCTGCAATAATTGCAATGCTCCATACAAGCGGTCGGTGAGAGAAGGCACCAGCATCCTTCACTCGTAGGGTGATTTGATTTCTCTTCTACACCATAAAAAACACTAAAGAAAAATGCGACAAGCGAAAGGAACGGAGGGGAAATTTGGAACTGTAGAGCGGTAGCGTCCGCTTTGTCTCCGGATTTCTACCGCAAACAGCGGTCTAAATCAGGAAATCTGGAGACAACAGCGGCCGGAAGTCCAAATGTTCACCGCAGTGACGATTACGCCTCGACTTCAAACATCTAGTATTTTCTTCTCCCCTACACCTCAATAATTATCGGCAGGATCATCGGACGGCGCTTCGTCCGCTCATACAGGAACTTGCTAAGGATATCCTTCAGCGTCTGCTTGATCAGATTCCATTGGCCGAGATCCGCTGAACTCATTTTCTGGAGAGTGGCCTTAACGAGCTGGTTAATCTCATCCATCAGGCTGTCTGAATTGCGGACATAGATGAACCCGCGTGAGATGGTATCCGGCTCACTGAGCAGCCGTCCATCAGCCTGGCTTAGGGTAATTACAGTAATCAGCACCCCGTCTGCCGACAACTGGCGGCGGTCCCGCAGCACCACATTGCCGATATCGCCAATCCCCAGCCCGTCCACGAAAATCTGCCCCGCTGTGACCCGTCCCGCCTGGCGCACCACTCCGCCTGCCGACTCTACAACCTCGCCGTTCTTAAGCAGGAAAATATGATCTCCCTCCACCCCGACCCCTTCAGCCAATAGCCGGTGATGGTGCAGCATCCGGTATTCGCCGTGGATCGGAATGAAGTACTCCGGCTTCATCAGGGTCAGCATCAGCTTCAATTCCTCCTGGCTGCCGTGGCCGGAGACATGCAGCTCACTGCGGGAGCCGTAGATGACCTTAGCCCCGAGAATATAGAGATTGTCCACGATCCGCGATACATTGCGTTCATTGCCCGGTATCGGATTCGCTGCGAGCAGCACGGTATCTCCGGCCTGGATCTCCATCTGCCGGTTGCTTGCATTCGCCAGCCGGGATAACGCAGCCATCGGCTCACCTTGGCTGCCTGTGCACAGAACAGCCACTTCCTGCGGCGGAAGCTTCGCGGCCTCTACAGGCTCGACCAGCATTCCATCAGGGATGATCAGATACCCCAGCTCCCTGGACACGCCCACAACATTCACCATGCTGCGGCCCAGTAAGGCCAGCTTGCGTCCGGTCACTCCGGCAGCATCCACAATCTGTTGAAGCCGGTGGACATTGGAGGCGAAGGTGGAGACGAAGATACGGCGCTCCGCCTGCTTGAAGGCCTCCTCCATATGCGCGCCGACCAGCTGCTCGGAAGGGGTGAAGCCGGGACGTTCCGCATTCGTGCTCTCGGAGAGCAGGAAGCGGACGCCTCTCATGCCGATCGCAGCCATTTTGTGAATATCCGGGTATTGCTTGTTCACTGGAGTCATATCGAATTTGAAATCTCCCGTATGGACAACCGTTCCTTCAGGGGTATCGAACACTACTCCCAGACAGTCCGGGATACTGTGGTTGGTCCGGAAGAAGGTGGCGGTCACCGCACCGAAGGTGAGCTCGGAATCGGCATCAATACGGTGAAGCTGGGCATCCCGGAGCAGACCGTGCTCCTTGAGCTTAGTCCTGATCAGGCCAAGGGTCAGGCGGGAGGCATAGAGCGGAAGGTTCATCTGCTTAAGCAGGTAGGGAATGCCGCCGATATGGTCTTCATGCCCGTGGGTAACAATCAGGGCCCGGACCTTATCCCGGTTATCCAGCAGGTAAGCGATATCTGGGATAATCAGATCAATGCCCAGCAGGCTCTCATCAGGGAATTTGGACCCGCAGTCTATGGCGATAATATCGTCACCATATTGCAGGATATACATATTCTTGCCGATCTCATGGACGCCGCCCAAGGCGGCAATCCGTAGACGTTCTTTTGACATTGTGACGCTCCTCCTTTAATCAGTATGCTTATTATGTTAGGAGGGAAGGCTTACTATCCGGTGTCCCGGAAATAACATTCTTCACATTACTAATATAACATGGTATATTAGGTTGTGGCTTTCCAAGAGAAAGCGGTAATGGAGGTGCTTGATATGGCCAATGACTCAGGCTCGAGGCCGATGTACGAAATGATCTTTCATACGTTGCGTGAGCGGATTCCTAATCATGAATATAGGGTGGGGGAGGGCAAGTCAACAGCACCGGTCCGCAAGGACTGACCTGTCAGAGTAAAGTACCTGGAATTCTTGAAAGCCCAACTGCGGGAGTAAGATCAAAGCCTCCAATGCGTGGGCTTTTTTTGTTCAGTTTTCGACTGAATATACTATATATACCAAGGACATTAAACTCTATAAATATACCATTAATATATTGACATATTAATATTAATTGTTTACTATAATGAAAGCGTTTGAAATACTGATATATACCATTTGGAGGTGCAGCATACACCCGTGAAGCTACAGAATGAAATCCCGAAGTCTGTGTATGATTTGATCGGCAAGGTGCAAGGGGAGTTGCCAGACTCTTCCAAGCTGGCCAAGATGTTCGAGGAGTGCATTATCAATACTATTGGCACCACCATTTCGCAGAAAGCGGATGGTACCACCTTCGTTATAACAGGTGATATACCAGCTATGTGGCTGCGTGATTCCGCCGCCCAGGTTCGCCCGTATCTGCTGCTTGCCGCAGAAGACCCTAATATGGAGGCAATGATTGCGGGTCTGGTGAAGCGGCAGATGAATTATGTTCTGCTTGATCCGTATGCCAATGCCTTCAATGAAGAGGCGAACGGACACGGACACCAATCGGATCTTACCGCCATGAGCCCATGGATCTGGGAGCGCAAGTATGAGATTGATTCGCTGGCGTATCCGATTCAGCTCAGTTATCTGCTCTGGAAGAACAGCGGCTGCGTCACGCAGTTCGATGAGACCTTCCGCAACGCAGCGCTTGAAATTATGAAGCTGTGGAGAGTGGAGCAGCGTCATGAGACGGAGTCGGGCTACCGGTTCCAGCGGCTGGATGCACCGCTCACGGATACCTTGACCCGGGAGGGCAAAGGAAGCGAAACCGCTTATACCGGGATGACCTGGTCAGGCTTCCGGCCAAGTGATGACTGCTGTGAGTATGGTTATCTGGTGCCGTCCAATATGTTCGCTGTGGTGGTCCTTCGCTATCTGGAAGAGATCGCTCAAGAGATATACGGGGATCAGGAGCTTGCGGCAACGGCGCAGAAGCTGGGCCAGGAGATCAATCAGGGGATACAGGAGCATGGTATCTATAATCATCCGGTCTATGGGAGAATCTATGCTTATGAGACAGACGGGCTAGGTCATTACAACCTTATGGATGATGCCAATGTTCCAAGCCTGCTGTCCTTGCCTTACCTGGGCTACACCGACGAGAATGACGAGGTGTACAGGAATACCCGCAGATTTATCCTTAGCGAGGACAATCCTTATTACTATAAAGGGCAGGTTGCTGAAGGAATAGGCAGTCCGCATACCCCGGAGGGTTACATCTGGCACATCGCCTTGTCCATGCAAGGACTTACGTCACCGGAGCGCAGCGAGAAAGAGCGCTTACTGCGGCTGATTCAGGATACGGATGGAGGCACAGGCTTGACCCATGAAGCCTTCTCAGTCAACGATGCCACAGCATTTACCCGTCCGTGGTTCTCCTGGTCGAATATGCTGTTCAGTGAACTGATTATGGATTATTGCGGATTACGGGTAGCGAAGTAGAATTTCTTGCTGAAACGGTACCGTCCTTTTAAAGGACGGTACCGTTTCTACTTGGCGCGGGAATCCGGACAATCTGAAAATTTAGCAGATTTGGCGGTTACAGATATCCAAGCCAATCCCACTCGCTCCGAATACACTAACGTATATCTATTGGGGCGGGGGGAGCATACATGACGGTATGGAATAGCAGAAGACCTGTTTTTGAAACGGATGAGCGGGGAACACATCTGAATACCGCCTGGGAAGGACATCGCAGATTCGCTTACGACCTGGTTTGTCATATGCTGCCTGGTAAAATCGTAGAATTAGGGACGTATTATGGCGCTTCTCACTTCGCCTTCTGTCAGGCCGTTAAGGATCATGGGCTTGCAACGGTATGTTACGCAGTCGATACGTGGCTAGGCGACCAGCATTCGGGGCTGTACGATGAATCTATTTATCAGTCGGTACAATCTTCGTCAAGCACCTATTACTCTGGAATCTCCCACCTGCTGCGCATGACCTTCGACGAGGCATTGCTTCAATTTGCAGACCGAAGCATCGACTTGCTGCATATTGACGGTCTCCATACTTATGAGGCGGTCAAGCATGATTATGAGTCATGGCTGCCGAAGCTGGCAGATAACGGCGTTATTCTGTTCCATGATATTGCGGCTATGCAAGACGACTTCGGCGTGCACCGCCTGTGGGGAGAGCTTCAGATGCAGTACTATGCAGTTCAATTCGAGCATAGCTATGGGCTTGGCATTCTGATGCCCAAGGGCTGTTCTCCGGTAACCTCGTATATGCATGCCAACTGGAATGCAATCAAGCCGATGTACCCTTAATGAGTACAGCATGAAATATCCTGCTGAATACAATTTGCTTCAATTAAGGTTACTTCCCTGTGGCGAGCATCCTGCGGATGGTCTGGACGACCAGCTCCGGCTGGTCGTGAATGACCATATGGCCGCTATTCTCGGCGACTATAAGCTCACTATTGGAAGAGAGCTTCAGCATATTACGCTGGCCCTCCTGCCAGATGGCTTCGAGCCTGCGGCCGCCTTCCCCGGAGATTCCGAAGGAGGCATAGTCCTGGGGCAGGCCACGGGCGATCACCTTCACCGGGAGCGAGCCGAAGTGCTGTCCACGGATCACATCCTCGGTAGAGCTTGCCAGCGCTGCTTCCTGCTCCTTGGCGGCAAAATAACTTGGCGTGGAAATAACGTTAATGAACGTCCCGCGGTCTTGTGGCGCAACCAGCCCCGCTAGGAGCTGGTCCTGGAACAGCCGAAGCGCCCCGGATCGCTTGAGCAGGCTCAGCAGGGAAGCGCTGGGGTTGCCGGCCATATTCTCGGCAGCCAGAATCGGCTTCGTCTCGCGGTCGTCATTCTCGGGTCTGGCATCGATCAGCACCAGTCCGGTTACTTCGTCCGGGTAAGTCTGAGTGAACAGCCGGGCATACATGCCGCCGAGAGAGTGGCCGACCATCAAGTAGGGGCCGGGAAAATCTGCATTCTTCAGTGCCGTATGCAGCTCACGCACGATATTGGCGCCTGAGCGTTCCGTATCCGCCTGCTCACTCCAGGCATACCCGGCCCTATCGTAAGTGACAACGGTAGCATGTTCAGCTAACTGTTCAGGAATATCTCTCCACGACAGGCTGGTTTCACCGCTGCCTGCCTCAAGAATAATAGTGGGAGCTCCTGTGCCTAACTGGCGAATATGGAGGTTATAGCCTCCGGCATCCACCAGCTGACCCGGTGCAGGATAGCTTTTAAGAGCGGAGCTTGCGGCAATGGCTTCATATAGGAACCCTGATCCTGCAAGAAGCAGGACGGCAGATAGAAGGAACAGCAGCAGCTTAAGCAGTCTGCTCCGCAGTTTCGGGGCTGTGTTCTTCGGGTGACTGGAAGAGTTAGTCATGGGGATAGGTTCGTCTCCTTTTTTACAATACAGTTGTATTATTTAAGAAACAGTATAACAGCCTGTCCCGCAATTAAGCAATGTCCTAATACCTGAAAAAACAGCTGTCTCCACAGCCGGATCTGCCGGACCAGCCGTTTAAATTCCCCTCCACAAGGGTAAAGTACATACAAATCAAACCGGAAGAGAAAGGCGGTAAGCTTATGCTGTGGGGATTAATCGGACTTGTAGTGGTAGTATGGCTGTTAGGCCTTATCTTTAATTTCATGGGCAACATGATTCATCTTCTGCTGTTTGTCGCAGCGGTCCTGTTCGTGATCAACCTGGTCAAGGGACGGTCGCGGAGATAAAGGGGAAAAAAGTGGATAGGAATAGGCAGCACAGCATGTGTCCCTGTGAAGGAGGCATGTGCTTTTTGATGTTGAGTCTGGCTGATGTCTGGACACTTATTCCCCGGTTGCCTATAATAAATGAAAATGAATGAAAGTGTACATGGAGGAGATTCAATGCGCAAACCGATCATCGCCGTTGATATGGACGATACGATCTGCCATCTCGTGAAGCGTGCGATATACCACAATAACATTGAGTTTCCTACACATCCGCTACGCTACGAAGATATGATGGATTGGAACACGGACCATCTGCGTCATCCGGAGAGCACCATGGACCTGTTCTTCGGCAGACCCGGCCTCTACGAGGAGCTGGAGCTGTTCGACGAATATGTGGTGGAAGAGATGGAGAAGCTGCACAACGCTTATGACGTTATTATTGTGACGGCCGCTGTCCCGAAGACGGTGCTGGAGAAATGGAACTGGCTGCAAAAGCACATGCCGTACATCCCGGCCGACAATTTCTTCACCTGCAAGCGGAAGCATCTGATCGGCTACGATCTGCTGATTGATGACGGCCCGCATAACCTGCTGCCCGCCGTTCAGGCAGGGAAGAAGGTGCTCTGTATTCCGCATCCGTGGAACCTGAGGGCACGGGAGCAATACTCTTTTCCGCTGATGACCTCCTGGGAGGGTGCCAAGGAACGGGTGGATGAGATTTTGCAGGCGCAGGGTGAACCTGAACTGTAACTAAAAGCTTGAAGATGAGCCCTGCTGCTGCGGGCTTATTCTGCTATGTCCGGGTGATATTCGCCGCCTGTTCTGCCATAAATCCGCTGTCGAACATTATCAGTATTTGCGGTATGATGGATATATCATTGCGTTTTTTGTTCCAAGGAGGATTGCGGGTTTGTATATAAGGTTGAAGCGCAAGCTTCGTCAAAGTCAAAAGCTGAGCCTTACCACGCTGCTCACAGGTCTGGTGACGCTGGTGGTTTTGCTAACTTCAAGTATTCTTCTGCTCGGTTCGTATGAGTCCAAGAAGCGGTCCTTAATGGAGACCACGCTTCATTTGAATTACCTCAATGCTGACCGGATGTCCAAGACGATGGATTCCTTATTTCAGTCCATGCACGGGACTCTGGAATACAACGCCGCCAGACTGTCTGACATAGAAGCTATGCCGCCGCAGGAAGTGAATGATTCTCTGGATCTGATGCGCAGCAGCAGCAATTTCTTCAATTCCATCACGGTGGTTGATGCCAGCGGACTCATTCGCAATGTTTCACCTGCCAGCTTAGGGACTACAGGCAAGCACATCACCTCAACGAACAGTAAGGAAGCATTAGCGCTCCGCAAGCCATATATTTCTTCCCCTTATTTGACAGCCAATACCAAGCGGTTAATCGTATTTTTGAGCCAGCCGATCTTCGACGCTGCGGGTACCTATGCTGGAATCTTTAGCGGCACTATCTATCTTCAGGAGAATAATGTGCTGTCTGAGATTTTTGATAATGGGCAGGAGGATGATTCGGGGACTTATTATTATATTGTGGATTCGAAAGGGCATCTGGTCTATCACCCGGATAAAGCGCGGATCGGCACAGATGTCAGCAGTAATGAGGTTGTGCAGCAGCTGATGAATAAGCAAAGCGGAGAACAGCCTGTCACGAACACCCGGGGCATCGAGATGCTGGCCGGATACTCCAGTGTGCCCGCTAATGGCTGGGGCATTGTGGTTGTCTCCCCGATTAGCCAGATTCATCAGGAGCTGATAGGGCATTTCCGTACCCTGATCGGGTATTCCTCCATACCGTTCATTCTGCTGCTGCTGGGGGTTATTCTTCTGGCACGCAAGTTTGCGCGCCCTTTCGTCTATCTGGCAGATGTTGTGAGCAAGATGGGCAAGGAGCAGATAGAATTACAGGAAGCGAAGCGGTATTGGAGCAGGGAAGCCTATTTATTGACAGACGGCGTGTCGCTTGCCCTGGGCAATATCCAGCAGCAGACCGAGCAGTTGACCCATGAAGCCGAAACGGATATGCTGACCGGTCTGATGAACCGCAGGTCCCTTGAACATACGATCAGCCAGCGGATAAGCTCCGGTATTCCTTTTTCACTGGTGATACTGGATGTAGACAAGTTCAAGCTTGTCAATGACACGTATGGCCATAAGCTGGGCGATGAAGTTCTGAAGCATGTTGTCCGGGTTATTGTGACCTCGCTTCGCCCGGATGATGTCTGTTACCGCTACGGCGGGGAGGAATTCGTTATCCTGCTGGCCCGGACTAAGCCTGCGGAAGCCTTCAGCGCTGCTGAGCGAATCCGTCTTGCTGTCGAGCGGAGCCAGGCGCCGATTGCGGCGCAGCTTACGATTTCACAGGGGATCGCCCACTATCCTTCGCATGCTGCGGACTTTACGGGACTGCTTGTGAAGGCGGATCAGGCCTTGTATCTGGCGAAGAGCAGAGGGCGGAACCAGTCGGTGATTACGGAGTCCTAGCTGAATTTACTTAGAATTGTGATTATCGCGCTTTGAGTGCTTTTGCGTTATAATCGAGAAAAATTTCCTGAAGGTGGAGTATTGTGAGAATTGGTACAAAAAGATTGCGCCTTCAGACCACCATCACCCTGATGATTTGCCTGATCGTCGTGCTGGTGCTGCTGATTGTGTATGTGATGTTCGGCATGAGATTCTCCGAAGAGGCCCGGGCTTCTCTGGAGAACAAGGCCATCACCATTGCCCGCACGGTCTCGCGTACACCGGGGGTGGTGGACGAACTGGTTGCAGAGGCATATTCCGGCAGCATCCAGCGTTATGCAACCGATATCAGCGCCATCAATGACGTTCAATTCGTGGTGGTGATGGATATGGGAGGTATTCGCCGTTCCCATCCCGATCCGGCCCTGATCGGCAAGCACTTCATGGGCGGGGATGAGACGGATGCGCTGCATGGCAAGGAGACCATATCCGTGGCTGAAGGCTCGCTCGGTTATTCTGTGAGAGCGTTCTCACCGATCTTCGCCCCTGACGGCAAGCAGGTTGGAGCAGTAGCTGTAGGCATATCGCTTGGCAGCGTCCGTTCTGCTGTTCAGCAGAACCGCTGGATTATCTATTCGGGCATCCTGGTCGGCGGGCTGATGGGGATATTCGGTGCCATCCTGCTGGCCCGCAAAATCAAGCGGATGATGTTCGGCATGGAGCCGGGAGAAATTGCCAAATTGCTGGAGGAGCGCAGCGCTATGCTGCAATCGACCAAGGAGGGAATTCTGGCCGTCGATAAGGAATCGCGGATTACCCTGGTGAATGCCGAAGCCCGGAGGCTGATGGGCAGTGTCGGCTTGAACCAGGAACCGGTAGGCAGGCAGGCCGGGCAGTTCTGGCCGCTGCTGCGGATGGAGAAGGTGCTGGAGACAGGGGAAGCCTTGCAGGATAAGGAAGTGGAGCAGAGCGGCATCACGCTGCTGGTGAATGTGGTTCCGGTCCGGGTGAACGGAATTATCGAAGGCGCTATTGCCACGTTCCGGGATAAGACCGAGATCAGTATTCTGATGGAGCGGCTCTCCGGCATCTCCCTGTACGCCGAGGCGCTGCGCGCGCAGACCCATGAATTCATGAACAAGCTCCATGTCATCATGGGGCTGACCAATATGCGCAGCTACAGCCGGCTGGAGGAATATCTTACGGATATTGTACAGAGCATCCAGACGGAGGCTGATTCGGTGGTCCGGCAGGTCAAAGACCCGGTGATGGTCGGTTTCCTGCTCGGCAAGCTCAGCAGAATCCGGGAGGCCGATGTACGGCTGGTTATCCGGGATGACGGTATGCTGCCTGAAGCGGCGGATCACGAGGTGGCGCGGGAGCTGGTCACGATAGCGGGCAACCTGCTGGACAATGCGCTGGAAGCGCTCCAAGGTGCGGACAACAAACAGATCGAGATTGGGTTCCGGCATAAGGACAACCAGCTTACACTCGAGGTCAGTGATAACGGGACAGGCATAGCTGCGGAGAATGGAGCTCACCTGTTTGAACAGGGCTATTCGACCAAAGGCGGCGACCGGGGCGTAGGGCTGTATCTGGTACGGCGAAGTGTAGACAAGCTGGGCGGAACGATTACGTATAACAGCCGGGAAGGGGAAGGCACCGAATTCACGGTGGAGATCCCGTATAGAGCGAAGAATTAAGATAAACCAACCATAAAAAGGGTGGAGAGCCCATGAAGAGTGATGATAAGCCATTATGATAAAAGTACTTATTGTTGAAGATGATCCCATGGTGTCGGAGATGAACAAGTTTTATCTGCAGCAGGTGGAGGGCTTCCGTGCCGATGGCTGGGCCAGCTCGGCGGAAGAAGTGCTGGGTATGCTGGAGAAGCAGGCCTACGACCTGATTCTGCTGGATATTTACATGAAGGAGAGCAACGGGCTGGAGCTGCTGTCCGAGATCCGGCGCAGAGGTGTGAAGATCGATGTCATCGTGATCTCGGCGGCGAGCGACAAGGAGAGCATCCAAGAAGCGCTGCAGAACGGGGCGGTGGACTACTTGATCAAGCCGTTCGAGTTCTCCAGGCTCCGGGCCGCGCTGAACGGATACCGGGAGCAGAACAAGCTGTTCCGCAGCCAGGAGCGTCTGAACCAGTCGGAGCTGGACAGGCTGTCCCGGTTCAAGCAGGAACGGACGTCCTCGCAGGAGCTGGCCAAGGGCTTCACCCGTCAGACGCTCCAGACTATCTGGCGTGCCGTGGAGGCCTGCGGCAGCGAGCTGTTCTCCGCTGAGGATATCTCGGCGGTATCCGGCATCTCCCGCGTCTCCGCCGGCAAATACCTGATCGGGTTAACCGAGATGGGCGTGCTGGAGATGGACCTCGTCTACGGGAGTATCGGCAGGCCTGTGCAGAAATACCGGCTCGCTCCGAACGGTAAGGGATTAATTACTAAGTATATTTGAGAATACTAACTAATTCTGGAGCTCCTGCCGCACAACCTGCGGCGGAGCTTTTTGTGTTGCGGAGACAGCGGAAGTGGGCTGGGGGCTGAAAGTCGGCTGGATGTTGAAATGAAAGGGATAAATCCCTTTGACTTGGCCAAAAGTGGGGCGGAAGCCCGAAATGAGGGGCACTAATGCACCTGAAGTAACCTGCCCTCTCCTGATAGCGCTTACTTTAATAATTTACAAAATCCCTTTATTACTTTCATAAAAACAAAAGCGCTTTCAAAGCAGCTATGATGAATTTGTAAAAGAGTTAAGGAGGTAAGGTAAACATGCAAAAAGCAATTCAACCCCCACTTTCGGTACCGGAACAGCAGCATGTACTGAAGCAAGGTGAACCAAATTTCGTCCAGAAGGTTCTGCACTTAAAGGTAGGCGTTATTCCACTCCCATTGTATGTGGTTTTTGCACTCATTATTTTTGCGGCTTCTGTGCTTGGTGAACTGCCAAACGACATGATCGGCGGCTTTGCAGTAATTATTGTACTGGGGGTGCTGCTCAGTGATCTGGGCTTCAAGCTTCCGATTCTGAAAAATATCGGCGGTCCCGCGATCCTCTCCCTAATGATCCCATCCTTCCTGGTCTTCTGGAATGTGCTTGATCCTTCGGTGCTCGAATCGGTCAACACGCTGATGAAAACGTCGAACTTCCTCTACCTGTACATCTCGATTCTGGTAGCCGGAAGTATTACAGGGATGAACCGGACCACGCTGATTAACGGCTTCATCCGCATCTTCATCCCGATGATGGCCGGAACCCTCGCCGCAGTGGCTGCGGGGATGGGCGTGGGCATGCTGCTCGGCTATAGTGCACACCGGACACTGTTCTACATTATCGTACCTATTATCGGCGGCGGCGTCGGTGAAGGCATTCTCCCGCTGTCCATCGCGTTCTCGCAGATCCTAGGCGGGGAATCTGGCTCTTATGTAGCTCAGATGATTCCAGCGGCGGTTATCGGTAATGTGTTTGCAATTATTGTTGCCGGACTGCTCAAGCGAATGGCTGACAAAAATCCGTCCATCACCGGGAACGGTGTCCTGGTGAAATCGAAGGATGGCCAGAAGCTGGCGGGCAGCACGTATGACAGTGCAAAGCCGGACTTCCTGCTGATGGGCGCGGGCCTGCTGTTCGCCTGCGGATTGTTCATCACCGGTCATCTGCTGTCGCCGTTTGTCGGCGTTCCAGGTCCGATCCTGATGATCTTCGCAGCGGCACTACTCAAGATTTCCAAGCTGCTCCCGTCCAAAATCGAGCAGGGCGCTTATCAGCTCTACAAGCTTGTGTCCGGCACATTAACCTGGCCTCTCATGGTCGGCCTGGGGATGCTGTACATTCCGCTGAAGGATGTCGCAGCCCTGATCTCGCTTCCTTATATTATTGTCTGTGCTACCGTTATCGTGGCGATGACGATCACCGGCTATTTTACCGGAAAATGGGTCAACATGTACCCGGTTGAAGCGGCCATTGTTACCGGCTGCCGCGGCGGCCTTGGCGGAACAGGCGATGTAGCTATTCTGTCTGCCTCGGGACGCATGGAGCTGATGCCGTTCGCACAGATCTCCACCCGTATCGGCGGAGCGATTACAGTAGTTGTAGCCACGCTGCTCATCTCTGTATGGGGCGGTTGATCAGGGTGCTCAATCAGTAGACGATACGCCTGAATCACATGAAATCGCATCCAATCGTGTCGAAATCGTGGACAATTTTCAGGTGTCAGCTTTTATCTTGCCAATCCGATACTTATCGTGGAGAATGACTAAGGGAGTATATGTAATGCAAAGTTGACGGGCCTGCATACGGGTCTGGTAAGGTTCCGGATGCAGGAAGCTCCGCTATATATAGAAAGATCTGAGATGAATGGAACAAACGGTTAACCAGTTGAATGGAGGAGTTACTCATGGAACTATTAGAAGAAATTATGCTGCTGCATAAAGGCGGTAAGCTCGAAACTACCCTGAAGCATCCGATTCTGTGCAAAGACGACCTGTCCAAGGTCTACACGCCGGGTGTAGCGAAGGTCTGTCAGGCGATTGCCGACGATCAGTCCCAGGCCTATGAGCTAACCACGAAGAAGAATACCGTAGCTGTCGTATCTGATGGCACGGCTGTACTGGGGCTTGGCGATATCGGGCCGAAGGCAGCCATGCCGGTTATGGAGGGCAAAGCGGCGCTGTTCAAGCAGTTCGCAGACGTCGACGCCGTGCCGATATGCCTGGATACCAAAGATACCGAAGAGATTATTGCGATTGTAAAGGCACTTGCCCCGACGTTCGGCGGCATTAACCTGGAGGACATTTCCTCTCCGCGCTGCTTCGAGATTGAAGCCAGACTAAGAGCCGAGCTGGACATTCCGGTCTTCCATGATGATCAGCATGGTACGGCAATTGTCGTAACTGCCGGACTACTGAACGCACTCAAGGTATGCGGCAAGGATATTAAGGATGTCAAAATCGTAGTCAACGGCATCGGCGCAGCAGGCATCTCCGTCTCCAAAATGCTGCTGCATGCCGGAGCGGTGAACCTGATCGGCGTGGACCGGGAGGGCGCGATTAACCGGCTTGCGGATTATGAGCGCAGCCATTGGAGCGATTACGCCCAGATTACGAACCCTTATCTTGAAATCGGAAGTCTGTCCGATGTGATCAAAGGCGCGGATGTCTTCATCGGAGTCTCTGCACCGGATGTGCTGAAGCTGGAAGATGTGCTGAACATGGCTACAGATCCGATTGTGTTCGCTATGGCGAACCCGATGCCGGAGATTGATCCCGCGATTGCTGCGCCGCATGTAAGAGTCATGGCGACCGGACGTTCTGACTATCCGAACCAGATTAACAATGTTCTGTGCTTCCCTGGAATATTCAGAGGAGCGCTGGATTGTGAAGCTACGGATATCAATGAAGACATGAAGCTGGCGGCAGCAGAGGCGATCTCCTCAGTGATTGACCCGTCTGAGCTGCATGAGAAATATATCATCCCAGACGCCTTCGATCCGCGTGTAGTAGAGAGAATTCGCATGGCTGTAGCCGAAGCGGCAGTTAAGAGCGGCGTAGCCCGCAAGAACCTGCTGGTTGGCATTAACTAATTACTGAAACGGCAAGCTCAACGAATGAGCTTGCCGTTTTTTTGCCGCGTCTATAGGGGAGGCTGCGCTGGTTATGCCAGCGGAATTACGGGTAATCAATGGGAGATTAAGGGCCGGGGGCGGATGCTCCGGCTATACATAAATCTTAGACTGGAGGGTACGAACATGAGCGAGGAAGAAGTGGAAGCAACCGGCTGGGATGCCATTGAAGATCAGATGAAGAGGTTGTACGGACAGCAGGAGCCGAAGCATTATGCTGCAATGCTGCCTTATAGGCTGGGGGGTAAAGACCCGCTGAGCGGAATCAGCGCCTATGAAGCGCAGCAGCCTTATCCGCATTGGCATTTCGTAACCTTCGGTTTCTCTGAGTTGTACGATAAGGAGTCGGAGAACCTCGAATACAGCGGGTACGGCTTCGAGCTGACCTTCCGGTTGGCTCGCAGTGCCGGAGAACAGGAGCCTCCGGCCTGGGGGATCAGTCTGCTCCAGAATATGGCCCGGTATGTATTCTCCAGCGGGAATATTTTTGCCTCTGGTCATTATCTGGATGCGAACGGTCCCATCTGTCTGGGCGCGGACACCCGGCTGACTGCGCTGGCTTTCATTGATGACCCGGAGCTTCCAGCTGTGGATACGCCCAATGGGCGGGTTGAATTTCTGCAGATGGTCGGAATTACAGCAGATGAACTGGAAGCCATGATGACCTGGAATACGACCTCATTCCTGTACGCCAGCGAGGAGATGCTCCCCGCATATATCACTGATCTTGCCCGGGATTCGCTGCTCCGGCTTCCGGCTATTAAGGAAGCAGTTCGCCTGGGCATCGAGCGTGACGGGTCCCAGACGGGTATCCTGTATGTAGATGAATTGGGCTTCGAGCCTGCAAAAAGCCGTCTGCTGGGCACCGCACCGGCGGTCCTGACCATTGGGGCTCGGCAGGCCGCGTCAGTAGCCAGCCTGCTGCGCGGACGATTGCTGAAGGGGAAGCCGCTGAGGTTAACCTGCCCGAAGCTACAGATCTTGCTAGAACCGGCTGAAGAGACTAGCTGTGTACAGGACGGGGAGATCGTCCGTATCAGCCTGAGTGAAGCAGCTATCCTGGAGCTGGAAACGAAACTCCAGCCCAAGGAAGGCGAATTCCGGCTGTCCACCGCCAAAGAACTGAAGGTGCAGGTAAGAAAGACCTACATCAAAGACCAAGAGGGTAACGTGGTGGAGACCATCGGCTAACCTGCACTGACGGCTGCTTCATTCTAGCGGGACTTCCGTTTCGATTGTGATCATGCGTTCACTCCATCCCAAATCTTTAGCTTATCTTTAGACTTGGTTTAGTTTGAATTAAGAAACCCCGGCTATATTTAAGTGAACAAGAAACGCTGTTCAAAATAACGGAACGGGAGCCCACTATGGCCAAATTGAATTTGTTCATCCGCATTTGTATTGCCGTGCTGCTGGTGCTGGGAATTATCTATGTCAGCTCACTGGTAGACTTTATTTTTACCCCTATTATCTCGTTGTTCAATGTTGTGATGGTGCCGTTAATGCTGGCCGTCTTCTTCTATTATCTGCTTCGGCCCCTGATCGACTTCCTGTCCTCGCGCAAATTGAAGCGGACGCTGGCGATCCTGCTGGTCTATCTGGTCATTGCTATTCTGCTGCTGGGCTTCACGGTAGGCGTCTGGCCATCGCTGCAAAGTCAGCTGCTGAACCTGGGCAACAATATGCCGGGGGTGCTGAGAGCAGTTGGAGAGCAGTTAAGTAAGCTGGAGAACACTGAGCTGCTGTCGGGTCTGATTCCCGAGAATATGAACCTGTCCAGCCAATTAATGGGCTATTTGAATACAGGCTTCTCGCTGGCAACGGGCTATGTGTCCGGGCTGTTCTCCTTTGTCTCTAATTTTGCGATTGTGCTGTTCACCTTTCCGATCCTGTTATTCTACATGCTGAAGGAAGGCGGGAAGTTCGGCGATAAGCTCGTGAGCTTCTTCCCCAAACGGTATCACGAGGAGGGCGCGGGGGTGATTGCCGAGATTGACGGCGTGATGGGCAGCTTCATCGTCGGCAGAGTGCTGGTCAATCTGGCGCTCGGCGTCCTGATGTACATCGGGTTCCTGATCATCGGCCTGCCGTATGCGCTGCTGCTGACAATGGTAGCGGTGCTGATGAACTTCATCCCTTTTATCGGAGCCATTCTGTCTACCGTGCCGATCTTCATCTTCGGTCTGATCGAGTCCCCGTCTACGGCGGTCTGGTCGATTGTGGTCGTGCTCGTTGCGCAGCAGATTCAGGATAACCTGGTGGCCCCATATATCTTCGGCAAAAGCATGGATATCCACCCGCTGACCACGATCATCCTCGTCCTGGCCGGCGGCGATTTCGGCGGAATTATCGGCATTTTGGTCATTATTCCGGTCTATATGATGCTCAAGATCATCATCGTCAAGCTCTATCAGCTCTTCATCCGCACGCGCTGGGACGAGGAGCCGGCAGCGCCGATGGGACCGTTGGAGCCGGTGCCCGGGGACACGGCGCCGCCTGCGGATGCGGGGGAGAATGTGGAGTGAAATAAGGTGGATTAAGGGCGGATTAGCGCGTGAGTGTGACAGAGAAAGTGTGGGTCGGGTGAAGTAAGAGCGAGTAGGTTGAAGTAAGAGTGGGGTTGGGCCGAGCTTGGGACAGAGTTGGAAAAAAGGCACTTATTTCGCGCCGAATGGACGGTTACGGGGAAGCAGTTGGAAAAAGTACATCTAATCTTCCCAATTATAAGGATTCGCCGAAAGTCGGCTCGAGTAAGTGTTGTTTATCCAACTAATGTTTGAAAAGTGTATCTATACGCAAAATTAGATGGACTAAATCCACTTGCATCCTCCGCTGCGACCATAGCTAAGCGTTAATGCGACAAACTAAAACAAACACACCGGAAATCAATCCATAAATGATGATTTCTGGTGTGTTTGTTTTTTTATAAGTTCCTTTGAAATGTAATTAGCTACTTCGATGTTTTCTTAAACATCTTACTCAAATACACGTTCATCGGTAGATTGCTCTTGCAACAGATGAACAACCTGCCAGATCCATTCCTGATTATCCAAGTGATCGAACTGGGGATGATTAAATAAGGCGTTCAAGCTGCACGTTTTGCTCGCCGCGTTCTAATCAGGACTCGCATTAAACCAAGTCCTTATAAGCATCCACTATACTAATCCCGCATCAAAAACGCCCGTGTCCGCTCCAGCTTCGGGCTGCCGAAGATCTCCTCCGGTGTGCCCGATTCGGCAATCTCCCCGTTGTCCATGAAGAAGACGCGGCCCGCGACATCGCGGGCGAAGCTCATCTCATGGGTGACGATCATCATCGTCATGTTCTCCTCGGCGAGCTGGCGGATGACGCGGAGCACCTCGCCGGTCAATTCAGGATCAAGCGCTGAGGTCGGCTCGTCGAACAGGAGAATAGCCGGGCTGAGCATCATCGCTCTAGCAATGGCAACCCGCTGCTTCTGCCCGCCCGACAGCGTGGAGGGGTAGACGTCTGCTTTGTCGGAGAGGCCTACCTTGGAGAGCAGCTCCCGGCTCTTCGCCGTAATCTGCTGCACACTCTCCCGCTTCAGCGTTCTGGGGGCAAGCTCCAGATTGTCCCTTACGCTGAGATGCGGAAACAGATTGAAATGCTGGAACACCATCCCCATACTTGAAGTGATGTCTCTAATCTCCGCCGTACTGGCGTAGCGCCCGTTCTCAACCAGGGTTTTCCCACAGATTGAAATGCTGCCCCCGGTGACCTCCTCCAGGTGCACAAGGCTGCGCAGCATGGTGCTTTTGCCGGAGCCTGAGGGTCCGATCACCGCAACGACTTCGCCGGGCTTCACGTCAAAGCTAATCTGGTTCAGCACGCTGAGGCTGCCGAAGTCCTTCTTCAATTGCCGTACTTCAATCATGCTACTCATAGCCAAACAGCCCTTCTACTCAAATTTGAAACGTTTCTCCAGCAGCTTGAAGAATAAGGTCAGCACCAGTGTCATCAGCAGATAAATGACGCCCGCTACGACAAAAGGAGTGACAGTGAAATCACGGTTCACCGCCGTCTTGGCGAAATTCAGCAGCTCCGGTACGGCCACGGCATACAGCAAAGCGGTATCCTTGACCAGTGTAATGGACTCATTGGCAACCGCAGGCAGCGCCACGCGGAACATCTGGGCAAGAATGACCTTGCGCAGCGTCTGCCACCGGCTAAGCCCGAGAACCTTGGCCGCCTCATGCTGACCTTTATCGATCGAGAGCAGCCCGCCCCGGAAAATCTCGGCGAAATAAGCGCCGTAATTCAGAATAAAGCCCAGGCTGGCCGCTACAAAACGGTCCATAACCAGATATTGCCCGATTACAGGAATCTGCGGCAAACCGAAGCAGAAGAAGAACAATTGCAGCAAGAGCGGCGTTCCGCGCATGACGTAAATATAAGCGTGTGCGATCCAGGCCAGCGGCTTTAGCGTGCTTTTGGCCATCAGAGTGACCACCATCCCGAGCGGAATGGACAGCACGATCACGATCAGGAACAGCAGCACCGTGGTCCGGGCGCCTTCCAGCATCGGTCCGGAAATTCTAATAATATAATCGATATCCATGTCTTCAACCGGCTCCTAAACGATAGCATCTAGTTCAATACTTTGTTCTCTCCGAACCACTTGGTTGAGATCTCAGCGGCGGTTCCGTCACTGCTTAGTTCATCCAGCGCCTTCTGCAGCTCATTGAGCAGAGCTTCATTGCCTTTCTTAATCCCGATGCCATATTGCTCAGGGGCCAATGATTCTTCCATCAGCTTGTACGTATCCGGCTCCTTGGCTATGTAATATCTGGCGACAACCTCATCGATGACCACCCCGTCCAGACGGCCCGACTTGAGGTCGGTCAGCGCCAGCACATTGTCGGTGAATTCAGACACGCCGCCAAGCTCCGCCTTGATCGGATTCGCATCCAGGGCATCGGCGGCAGAGGAGAGGCTTTGCAATCCGACTTCTTTGCCAGCCAGATCCTTAAGCGCAGACAGCGATGAACCCGCCAGCACGACTACCACCTGGCTATTCTCCAGATAAGGCTTGGTGAACAGTACCTTCTCCTTGCGCTCGTCCGTGATGGTGTATCCGTTCCAGATCATATCGATGCGCCCGCTGTTCAGCTCGGATTCCTTGGCGGACCAGTCGATCGGCTGGAAGGTAATCTGTTTGCCCATCTTCACGGCAGCCGCCTTCGCATAATCGATATCGAAGCCGACAAGCTCATTGTTGTCATCCCGGAAGCCCATCGGGGCGAACTTGTCATCGATACCGATAACCAGCTTCCCGTCCTTGCCGCCTGAGCTGGACCCTGAGCAGCCTGTAATTAGTACAATAGCCATGATGGTTAATAGAACCCATATTCCCTGTCTCTTCATCTCTCTAATCCCCCTAGTAGATTGCCTGCCGCATCGGTTGCTTTAGTTCGTTAATACGTTATCAGTGTATCATAATAACATATCATGTGAGTTCATGTCGATAGAGTTGAGAAAGGCAGATGTGTCCAAAATAAATCTATTCCTCCGTCCCGGATATTATCGTGTTCATGTGTGCTTGGCCGTCCGTCTGAACTGAAACCGCCTCCATCCCAGCGGAGCCGGAAATGGAGGCGGTTACTGTTAAAGGTGGTCTGCTGCAGGAATCAGACTGGTGTATTCACACTAGCTTCCCTGACCTTGTTTTACCTTAATATTGCGTGTTGCCCGATTGGCTGGTCTTACCCGAGGCAAAACCCTTGAACAGGGTAGGCACATTGCGGTAGCGGGTATTGGTGATCCGGGCGGCGCTGCTGCTGCTGTCTGTGCGGAAGATGGAATCCTTGACATTCGAGATATCCGAGTTGTCCAGGGTGAAGTTCACGGCATAGGAGGTGCCGCCGTTCTGGCGGGCCAGCTTGCCGATATCATTCGCTTTGAAATTCTTGATGTTGATGGTGCCCGCAGCGTTCGCCTGGAACACTTTATCGTAGGCTTTGTACGCACCTCCGCCTGTAATATTAACTGTGCCGGAGGCCTTCAGTGTCAGGGCATCCTCGCCGACATCCTGCCAGGTCACATTGGAGATGGTAGCATTCCCGTAACAGTGCACCCCGTCTGCGCCGGGAGCACCGATAATTACATTTTTGAGTGTGGCATTCTTTTCCAGCCGGAAGATGGGCTTCTGGTTCTCTGCCTGGCTGCCGTCTCCCAGCGTATTCGGATTGGCGACGAACGTCTGGCCATTGCCGTTATACGTCTCACCGGCCGGTACGACAATCGTCGAATTCACCACAATGGGCGTTGCGGCAGATACCTCGGGGGGACTGGCAACATAGAACGAAGACAACAATGCAACCGACAGGAGCAAGCCAACTACCTTTTTCAAAAACATTCCGCCCTTCAACTGTAGAATTAGGTCCGGCGCACCGGTCCCTTGCGGGCATACCAGCCAGATGTGCACCTCTGACAGCACCCGATATCTAACCTATTCAGAACACGTGTGCATAGAACATAAACCTTACATGAAGATCAATTTCCATATTTCTGACACAATTTGGGCGGGCTGCAAGCTGAGGGATAAAAGATAACAATGGTAGAATAACAGAGCAGCAGAAACGGAGGAGATTAGATTGAATCAGGAAGAGCTTGACGAGATGATGGAGATTCAGTGGCAGAGAGAGAAAGAGGAGAAGGTGAAGAAGTACAGCATCCTGAACACCTTGGCGCTAAAAGGGCAGACCGTACTGGCGGGCTCCTCGCTGATGGAGTTTTTTCCGGTAAATGAATTGCAGCAGACACTGGAGAAGCAGACGGTGATCTATAACCGCGGGATTGCGGGCTATGTGACCCGGGAATTGCTCGAAGCGCTGGAGGTATGTGTACTTGCGCTTGCGCCTTCGAGGCTGTTCATTAATATAGGCACCAACGACATCAGCTCAGCGGATGGGGAGTATGAGCTCGGGAAGCTGCTTGCGAATTACAATGAGATTCTGACCCGGATTAGAGAGAGGCTGCCGGAGTGCAAGGTATATGTCATGGCGTATTATCCGGTGAATGCCAAGGCCGACTTCCCCGGAATGGATGAGGAGATGCGAGCGAACTACTTCAGAACGAGAACCAATGCGGCGCTGCTGGAAGCGAATCGGGCCGTGGAGGAGCTTGCACTTGGGCACGGATATGAGTTCATTAATGTGAATGAGGGACTGACGGACGCTGAAGGGAATCTGAAGGAAGAATATACGATGGACGGTGTCCATATGTACGGGAACGGGTACGCGGTGGTTCTTGATAATCTGAAAAAATACCTATAAGTAGCCTCACGCAGCAAGAGCAGCGGTCTTCCGGTAGCCGGAGAGGCGCTGCTCTTGCTGTCCACAACCGTCAAATCAACTCCCGCCGCCGCTTCAGATACACATACAGCACGATGCCCGACACGGAGCAGACCGCTGCGCATAAGCCGATGAAGCCGTACCCCGCCTGAAGACCGCGCAGCAGGCCAAGCTCCGAAGTACTGCCGTATACTCCTTTGACGGTCTCAATCACCCAGCCGATGATGTAATTGCCGATGACGCTTCCGAGGCCCATCAACGTGACGACAAAGGTAATGGCCGTATCGCTTCCGTTTGGGTAACGGCGGGCAATGAAAGCCATAACGGTAGGATAGATAATAGCAATCCCGGCACCGGATATGGCGAACAGAAAGGCAAGACTCTCCCCGCCGGCCAACGCGATGAAGGTACAGACCGCCGAGAAGCAGGAGAAAATAATCAGCGAGAGTACGAAGCCGATCTTGTCTGTCAGCGGGCCGATCAACAGCCTTCCCAGCGAGAAGAGCAGGAAGAAGGCCGACAATAAGCCGGAAGCGCGGACGGTATCCCAGGCATAGGCTTTTTCCAGAAAATTAACCAGCCAGCCGCCCACGGCCAGCTCTGAGACAACACCGAACGAAAGAATCATCACCATCATCCAGAGCGCGGGATCACGCATCAGGGTACGGAAGGAGGTACGGTCCTCATTCGGCAGATCATCACCGGGAAACGTGCCGCGCAGCGCCGACAGGATCGGCAGCAGACACAGCGACAGCATAACCAGATACATCCCCCGCCAGTCCAGCGTATGCCCGAATACACTCAGCGACATCACCCCGGTAGCCAACAGTGGCGCGACGGTTGAGCTTAGTCCATAGAAAAAATGGGACAAGTTCATCATCATCCCCGTGTTTTTGACGAAAATACGTGCCCCCAGAATCGCCAGTCCAATCTCCAGCATCCCGTTCCCGATGTACATCAGGAAGTAAGAGGAAGCGAACAGCGGATAGCTGTGTGAGAGGAAGATCAGCACGCCCGAGATCACCATCGAGGCGAACGAAATAATGGTGACAGCCTTGATGCCCCATTTGCGGACAAGGATGGCAGTGAAGGAGCAGGCGATCAGATAGCCCAGCGCATTCAGCGAGAGCAAGGTGCCGAGCTGTCCTTCATTAAGGTTGAAGGCGAGCTGAATCCGCGGGATGGCGGGCCCTTTAATATTCTCCGAGATGCCAAAGACGACAAAGCCCAGGAAGATAGTGACAAGTTGCATGATATAAACGGTATTGCGTTTGCTTGCAGAGTTGCGGGACTGAGCTTTCAAGGTAAATTGCCTCCTGGAAGATTGCGTGTTGGAATACGTGTATTGTAGTTATTTTACGGTGAAAGGGCAAGGGTTACTTGTTCAATCTCCCTACATAAAGAAAGCCCGCACAGGCAGGGGATGATAACTTTCCTGCGTTGTACGAGCATTTGGAGGAATTGGACCGGTTGAACCGCCTTTGCTCATTTTTTAGCCCTACATTTAAGAGATTCTAAATATGCTTACATTACTGTAAGTGTCAGATTGTCCTGTGATTTGCAAGTTTAACCCCGTAATCCCTTGTGCCGTGACTGGGAAAATAAGCTCTGTGTTGGCCGTAGTTACATTTATTAGACCACTGGCCGCCAGGGCCAGACCGCCAGAGCCTGTAGTTCCTCCAGCAGCTTTATACAGATAGGAGGGGAAGGGGGTAATTGCACCGTTCAAAGTAGGTATAACAGTTATAATATCGGCACTTGCAGAGGTATCACTAATAAACAATCGAATGTTGTAGGCAACAAAATAAATGCCTGTTTCTGGTATCACTATACTTTGGTTACCGCCGGTACCTCCAAGGGTAATCCCCTGAGCAAATACCGTATTGAACGGGATATTAACCGGGACGCCATTAGTTACTGCTGTGTTATTGACCGGAACAAATCGTCCATGAGTGGCCAATATATTCGGCCCTGTGATTCCAGTAGCCCCAGTGAGGCCAGTAAGGCCGGTAGCCCCAGTGAGGCCAGTAGCGCCGGTAAGGCCGGTAGCCCCAGTGAGGCCAGTAGCGCCGGTAAGGCCGGTAGCCCCAGTGAATCCGGTGGTTCCGGTGACTCCGGTGACTCCGGTAAGGCCGGTAGCCCCAGTGAATCCGGTAGTTCCGGTGACTCCGGTAAGGCCGGTAGCACCAGTGAATCCGGTGGTTCCGGTGACTCCGGTAAGGCCGGTAGCACCAGTGACTCCGGTGACTCCGGTGACTCCGGTAAGGCCGGTAGCACCAGTGACTCCGGTGACTCCGGTCGGCCCTGTTGCCCCTTCTCCTGGACCAGTAGGTCCTGTCACTCCGGTCGGCCCTGTTGCCCCTTCTCCTGGACCAGTAGGTCCTGTCACTCCGGTCGGCCCTGTTGCCCCTCCCCCAGGCCCCGTAGGTCCTGTCACTCCGGT
>NZ_JBHUKY010000023.1:52088-362839 GCF_042684125.1 Paenibacillus rhizoplanae
TGGACCGGTAGGTCCGGTTGGCCCCGTGGTCCCTCCACCGTTATGTTCTCCAAGCAGTTCTTCAGATACTAAGCGGTGAGCGGTGACCAGTTGACCAGTACTACTCTTGCCCCACACCGAAATTTGAACGACATTGCTCAACTCAGTCACACTATCAGATGTAACAAATATAAATTCAAAACCATTAAAATCAGCATAATAATTCTTCGTAATGACTTGATTTGCTGCAAGCTGGACAACTTCGCTAACGTACAAGACCCTTGTTCCCGCATTTAGATAATACCCCTGAATAGATACAGAGAACGCCGAGCTCACGCTGCGATTATCGATTTTAACGGTAACCTGCTGAGTAGGCCTCACTCCGCTAACCGGGTTATTTTCGATCGGTCCTGTTGATAAAAAGGCCATTGCTTGATCACTTCCTGTCCGTATATTTGAATTTCGTTCCATCAGCAGCACACTTAATGATTAATATAGTAATATTCAGACTTACTGGTTTGGTGTGGACTTAGGAAACCCCATATAACCGCAAAAAACCCGCAAGGATACTCTCCTGTGCAGGCTGTTACTTTTTCTTTAGCCTATTTCAAGTTAACGCAGCTCGCTCGGTGTCCGCTGCTTGACCTGCTTGAATACACGGTTGAAGGTGCGGATATTGGTGAAGCCGCATTCCAGGGCGATATCCAGAATGCTTTTATCGGTGCCCAGCAGCAGCCGTTCCGCCTGGTTGACGCGGATGCTGTTCAGGTACGCTATGTAGCTCATGCCTGAGATGCTTTTGAAGAAGCGGGAGAAGTAGAACAGACTCATATTGGCGTGACGGGCAGCGTCGGCCAGGGTGATGGGGTGCATGTAATGGACATCCAGGTACTCCAGCACCTCCTGCATAATCTTCATATTGGTAATGCGCCGTTTATCCTTGTGCGGATTGACGATGTCCAGCGGCATCTGCCGCAGAATGAGCGCACACAGCTCGTGCAGGAGGCCGGTCACCAGCTGTTCGTGATGCGGAAGCTTCTCCAGATGCTCCTTAAGCAGCTCCTGCATAATCACGGGCAGCCGGGGGTTGCCTTCAACCGGGTCAGATTGGGTCTTGTCTACAAAAGGGGAGGTAAGCCGCATATTCAGCGGCCAGCCCGCAGGAAACCCGATCAGTGAAGGATTGAAAATCACCAGCAGCAGCTTGGACTCGCTGTTCTTGCTGTCATAATAATGAATATCTCCGCTGCTGCATACGGCCAGATCTCCTGCGGTCAGCACCCGAGTCTCGGAGTTGATCCCCATCCGGATCGAACCCTCCAGTACATAGACAATCTCCAGATCATGGTGCCAGTGGGCCAGGAAATCGATATTGCGGCTCACAAAGGCAGTGAAGGGGAACGCTGTTCCATACGTCCGGTTCTCGTGAAAAGCTCTCATGGTTACTCCTGTTCTCGTCCTTCCCGGATGTTCAGCAGGAAGCGGTTTCAGTGATTAGATGCTTTGTGCATAATGCAGTCTTAAATTTAGCAAAAAATGACCATTCCTACAAGCAAAATGACGAGCAAGAAGGCTCGTAATGGATTACAATTTCTTCAGGAAGACCTGATCTGAATCAATCTATAACCCAAACTTGGATAAATAGGACAAAAAGGAGAGCTTGATATGGCAAAGAAGGCATTGATTGTAAAAGGTGGATGGGACGGGCATGAACCGAATGAGGTAGGGGCGCTTTTTGCAGATATCCTTACGAATGAAGGCTTCGAGGTTGAAGTCTCTGATACGCTGGACAGCTTCAATGATGCGGAGGCGCTGAAGGCGCTGAACCTGATTGTACCGGTCTGGACCATGGGCGAAATCAAGGGGGAGCAGTGCTCGGCGGTTCTGGCGGCTGTGGCTTCCGGTGTAGGCATCGCGGGCTGTCACGGCGGGATGTGCGACTCCTTCCGTACCAATACGGAATGGCAATTTTTGACCGGATCGCAATGGGTGGCACATCCCTTCAACGATGGGGTGGATTATGAAGTGAACATCGTGAAATCCGGCTCCAGCCCGATTGTAGAAGGCATGCAGGACTTCATGGTGAAGTCGGAGCAGTATTATCTGCATGTCGATCCGGCGGTGAATGTACTGGCTACCACTACTTTTGTAATGAGTGAAGGGGAGCATTCGGCCAATGGTGTAATCACAATGCCGGTGGTCTATACGAAGAAATGGGGCCAGGGCAAGGTATTCTATAACGCGCTTGGACATCATGCGGATGTGTTCGATATCCCGGAGGCCAAGGAACTGATGCGCCGGGGCTTCTTGTGGGCAGCCAAATAAACGAAGGACAAGGTGGGAAACAGCGTGCGTAAAGTAAAAATCGGGATTGTCGGCTGCGGGAATATCAGCGGCATTTATTTTGAGAATTTGACGGGAACCTTCAAGAATACAGAGGTCTACGCTTGTTCGGATCTTAACCTGGAGCGGGCGCAGCAGGCCGCAGAACAGTACGGGGTTCCGAATGTGTGGACGACAGCGGAGCTGCTGGCTTCGGAGGAGATTGAGATTGTCGTGAATCTGACCACGCCCAATTACCACTTCGAGGTGTGTAAGCAGGCGCTGCTGTCAGGCAAGCATGTATATGTGGAAAAGCCGCTGTCCCTGTCGCTTGAACATGGGAGCGAATTGGTGGAGCTGGCTAAGGAAAAAGGATTGTTCATCGGCTGCGCGCCGGACACCTTCCTCGGAGCCGGCCTGCAGACCTGCGCGAAGCTGATCGCGGACGGATATATCGGAGAGCCGGTAGCGGCGACAGCCTTCATGCTCTGCCACGGACATGAGAGCTGGCACCCGGACCCTGAGTTCTATTACCAGGCCGGCGGCGGCCCGATGTTCGATATGGGACCGTATTATCTGACGGCTCTGGTATCTTTGCTTGGTCCGGCCACTACGGTATGCGGCATGACCAAAACCTCCTTCCCCACCCGGACGATTACGAGTGAGAAGAAGTTCGGCAAGGTGGTGGATGTCGAAGTGCCTACGCATGTGGCCGGAACGATTCAGTTCGCCAGCGGTGCCGTGGCTACGATGATTACCAGCTTCGATGTCTGGCACAGCACGCTGCCGCGAATCGAAGTCTACGGCTCGCTGGGCACCTTGATTGTGCCGGACCCGAATACCTTCAGCGGACCCATCCTGCTGCGTCCGGCCCATAGTCCGGAATTCAAGGAAATCCCGGTGGTTCACAGCTATGAAGGCAACAGCCGGGGCATTGGCGTGGCAGATATGGCCCGCTGCATCGAGACCGGAGAGACCCCGCGCGCAAATGGCGAGCTGGCGAATCATGTGCTGGAGATCATGCACGCCTTCCATACCAGCTCCGATTCGAAGCGCTATGCCGAGCTGACCACCACCTGCGAGCAGCCGAAGCCGCTGGCTCCGGGACTGATTAAGGGATATTTGGAGTAAACGAGAGTAAGAGAGTTATAGAGATAAAGAGGTATAGAAAGATACAGAGAGATACAGAGAGATTCAAAGAGGTATAAAGAGGTACAGTGAGGTAAAGAGGGCTAGTAATAGGCAGCGTTTCTGTCTCCGGCATTCGGGGAGGGGGCGCTGTTTTTTTTATTGATTGGGAAATTATGAGTGTGCACCCGAATTCACCTAACGCTTGCTAAATAAGCTAATGAGGAGCAATAGTGCACCTGAATTTAGTGAGCGCGGGCTAAAAGAGGCAATGAAGAGCATTAGTGCACCTCATTATGCCGGATGCCGCCAGAAGTAGACGAATGGAGAAGGGGGAGGGCAATCAGCTGTGCACTTCGTCGCGCCAACTGCGGAACAAAGTCGTTGTCCCTCGCCACGCCACCGCTCCGCTAATTCTGCTTCAAATGCCCAGAGGCAGGGGAATGGAACCTAGTAGATGCTGTTTATCCAATTAAATTCCCTCTGAAGCCTATTTGACGGAATTTAAATGTACAATTTCCACCTACTGACCTTATATCCGCGAGCTTCCTGCCGCCAACTATCAATCAACTAACTACCCAGTAACTAACTATCTACCACTCCACCATCTACCAAATCACCCGTTAATCCCATGCTAATTATACTCCGCAAGGATAATTGGTAACCTGATTTGAACTGGCGGCAGCAATGCTGCGACTGCAGTTCGCTCTTGGCAGTCAGTATTACTATGCATCATCCTCCAATAGTCAGCTAGTCAACTCTGCAACATCTTCCAATAGTAAGCTAGTCAGCCATATTGACAACCTGTATATACAGGTTTACACTGTGTGAGGTGTTTGATCTTGTATATACAAGTGTAATGAATGACAATAAAGCGATTTTTGCTGGAGGACAACACAGAAATCTACATGGAGGTGCTAACTTTGAGCCAAGCCCGGCATTCGGAATGGTGGCGGCGGTCCACAGTGTATCAGGTGTACCCGAAGAGCTTCAAGGATACGACGGGTAGCGGAACAGGAGATATAAGAGGTCTGACGGAGAAGCTGGATTATTTGCAGGAGCTAGGGATTGATATCGTCTGGCTGCAGCCGGTATATGTCTCGCCCGGACATGATAACGGTTACGATGTTGCCGACTATGAGCGGATTAACCCGGATTTCGGTACGATGGAGGATTTTGACGAGCTTGTGGAGGAGCTGCACCGGCGCGGAATGAAGCTCATGACGGATATCGTTGTCAATCATACCTCGACGGAGCATGAGTGGTTCAAGCAGTCCATTTCCAGCAAGGATAATCCGTACCGCGATTATTATATCTGGAAGGACCCGGCGCCAGGCGGAGGAGTACCAAACAATTGGCAGTCGAAGTTCGGCGGTCCCGCCTGGCAGTACGATGAGGCGTCAGGCCAATATTACCTGACCCTGTTCGACAAGACTCAGGCGGATTTGAACTGGGAGAACGAGCAGGTCCGCCTAGCGGTGAACGGGATGATGCTGTTCTGGGCCCGCAAAGGGGTGGACGGCTTCCGTATGGACGTCATTAACTTAATCTCCAAGGACCAGCGTTTCCCGGATGATGACGGGAGTGTGCCGCCGGGCGACGGGCGGAAATTCTACACCGATGGTCCACGTGTCCATGAGTTCATCCGGGCAATGTACGACGAGGTATTTGGCCCGCATGAGTTGATCACGGTCGGGGAGATGTCCTCTACGACACTTGAGCAGTGCATTCGTTATTCCAATCCTGAGCGGCGTGAATTCTCTATGACCTTCAACTTCCATCATCTGAAGGTGGATTATCCGAACGGCCGGAAGTGGGAGCTGATGCCCTACGATTTCGAAGCACTCAAGCGGCTGTTCAGCGAGTGGCAGAGCGGGATGCAGGAGGGCGGGGGCTGGAACGCTTTATTTTTCAACAATCACGATCAGCCTCGCGCGCTCTCCCGGTTCACAGACGACACGGCGTACCGCGAGGAGCGCGCCAAGCTGCTTGCGACCACACTGCACGGATTACAGGGTACACCCTATGTCTATCAGGGAGAAGAGATCGGGATGCCAAATCCCAAGTGGCGGGGTATTGAAGAATTCCGTGATATCGAGTCGTTGAATATGTACCGGATTCTGTGTGAGCAGGGAGCAAGCCCCGGGGAGGCCCTCGCGATTCTTCAGGAACGTTCAAGGGACAACTCAAGGACGCCAATGCAGTGGGATGACAGCGTGAATGCAGGCTTCACCACCGGGACTCCTTGGCTAAAAGTGGATGAGCGGTATCCGGACATCAATGTGCAGAAGGAGCGGGAACTGCCCGATTCCATCTTCCATCACTACCGCAAGCTGATCGCTCTGCGAAAGGCGCATGCGGTCTTCACCGACGGCATCTACCGCAGACTGGACGAAGCACATCCCGAGGTGTTCGCTTATGCACGGATGGGGGACGGCGAGGCGCTGGTGGTGGTCTCGAACTTCAGCAGTAAGGAAATCACCTTCCGGCTCGCGGATCATCACTGGGCAGACTTAAGCGCAGCGGGTCAAGACAAGCTTCTGCTCGGCAATACGGGAGAGGGTCTTGCATTCACGCAAGAGCTGCGGTTAAGCCCGTACGCCTCATATATGTGGCTGATTAGTCAGAACTGAGGAAGCCATTCCTAAGGAAATATACTTATAGAAGCAATATCAACAAAAGCAATATCAACTAAGCATTTATCAACTACGCGAGGAGTGACAATATGGCTATAGACCGCAAAAATGTTGAAGAGATTGTCCGGGCGGTTGGAGGCAAGGAGAATATTGAGGTTGCGACGCATTGTGTGACCCGGCTAAGATTCTCACTCTATGACGAGAGTAAGGTGGATTCGGCGGCGCTGGACGCAAATGACCTCGTGAAAGGACAATTCTCTTCCCAGGGGCAATTCCAGATTGTAATCGGTCCGGGCACGGTAGATAAAGTATATGACGAGATGATTCAACTGACCGGCGGCTCCCGCTCCTCCAAGGATGAGGTGAAATCAGCCGCTGCCCGCAAGCAGAACCCGCTTCAGCGGGCGATCAAGACACTGGCCGATATTTTCATTCCAATTCTTCCGGCCATCGTTACGGCGGGTCTGCTTTTGGGGATCAATAACCTGCTGACCGGCCCGGGGATCTTCTTCAGCCAGTCACTGGTGGATGTCTATCCGCAGTGGAAAGATATTGCAGCGATCATCAATACGATTGCCAGCACGGCGTTTACCTTCTTGCCTGCGCTGATCGGCTGGGCCGCCGTGACCCGCTTCGGGGGCAGTCCGCTGCTTGGGATTGTGCTGGGTCTGATTCTGGTGCATCCAGACTTATTAAGTGCTTACAGCTATGCTAACGCTTCTACGGAAGGGACGGTTCCAACCTGGAATCTGTTCGGCTGGCATCTGGAGCGGATCGGTTATCAGGGGCAGGTCCTGCCGGTCCTGGTATCGGCCTATATTCTGGCCAGCATTGAGAAATTCCTGGATAAGCGGGTCCATGATTCGATCAAATTGCTCGTGGTCGCACCCGTGACTCTGCTGATTACAGGGTTCCTAGCCTTCACCATCATCGGACCGGTTACGTTCGGCATTGCGAATGCCATTACCTCCGGGCTGATCTATGTTTTCGATCATTTCGCCATACTCGGCGGCTTAATCTACGGCGGATTCTATTCGTTGCTGGTCATTACGGGCATGCATCACACCTTCCTGGCCGTGGATGTTCAGCTAATCGGCAGCGAAGGTGGTACCTTCCTCTGGCCGATGCTGGCGCTCTCCAACATTGCCCAGGGGGCGGCCGCACTCGCTATGATGTTCGTGATTAGAGAACAGAAGACGAAAGGGCTGGCGGTGACCTCCTCCGTCTCGGCCTTCCTTGGAGTCACTGAGCCTGCGATCTTCGGGGTGAATATCCGCTACCGCTATCCGTTCATCTTCGGAATGATCGGCTCCGCAATAGCCGGTGTGCTGCTCACCGTGAATCAGGTCCGGGCCACTTCCATTGGGGTAGGCGGGATTCCCGGCTTCCTGTCGATCTTCCCTAACCAGTGGGGCGTATTCTTCATCGGGATGGCGATTGTACTGATTGTGCCGTTTGTTGCCACGGTGCTGTATGGCCGGGCAGTTGTGCAGCGTGCAGCGAAAAGCCCGTCAGAGACAACAGACCTGACGGATGCTAAGCCTGCGGCCAAAAGCGGGGAACTGAACAGCCGCAGCTCCGTTCAAGGCTCGCAGGAGCAGGAGCCAGTGAATATTCTGGAGCTGGCGTCACCGCTGAGCGGAACTGCGGTACCGCTGGAGCAGGTTCCTGATCCTGCTTTTGCCGAGAAGCAAATGGGTGACGGGATTGCCATTGAACCATCGGAGGGCAAGGTATTCGCTCCATTCGATGCTACCGTTGCCCATGTGATTAAGAGCAAGCACGCGCTGATTCTGGAGCACGCCAGCGGAGTCCAGGTGCTGATCCATGTCGGGATTAACACCGTGTCGCTAAAAGGCGAAGGGTTCAAAGCGCGCAAGGAGAGTGGCGATAAGGTACAAGCCGGGGAGCTTCTCCTGGAATTCGATATGGAGGCCATCCGCGCCGCAGGATATCCATTAATCACTCCAATCATTATCCCTGCCGGGCAGGAGATGGTGGAGCGGATTGAGGAGCGGACCGGACCTGCCACCGCGAAACAGACAAGCATTCTGACCGTTCACCTGAAGGGTTGAGCTGAGCGGATCAGGCATACAATATAAGGAATGGAGGACAGCCCTGCGGGGCTGTTTTTCTACAATTATAAGAATTTATATACTCTGTCCTGCAGCCAGGGCGTGTTACAATATAGGGCGGTGATTATAAATGAGAGAGAATATATATTTACAGATCTATACGGAATATAGCAACCGTATTCATTCCGGCCAGCTTGCGCCCGGAACCAAGCTGCCCTCCGAGAGTGAGCTGGCGGAGGCTTATAAGACATCGCGGGAGACGGTGCGCAAGGCGCTGAATCTCTTGTTCCGTGAGGGCTATATTAACAAGATCAAAGGCAAAGGCTCGTTCGTGCTGGATATGACGCGGATGGATTTCCCGGTGACCGGACTGATTTCATTTCAGGAAATGTCCGGGACGCTGGGGGTTCCCTCGCGGACACTGGTGGAGGAGACGGTCCTGGAGCCGGCAGGCTCCCTGCTGGCCAGACAACTGCATATCGCCGAAGAGACTCCGGTGTGGAAGGTGATCCGTGCCAGAGAGATTGAAGGCGAGCGGATTATTCTGGACAAGGACTATTTCCGGTCCGATATCGTTCCCCTCCTCAGCAAGGAGATCGCAGCAGGCTCTATTTATGAATATCTGGAGACGGATCTGGGTCTTAAGATCAGTTATGCCAAAAAGCTGATTTCCGTCGAGCCCTCGACCGGGGAGGATCAGCGCCTGCTGGACCTGAAGCAATACCAGCATATCGTCGTAGTGCGGAACTATGTGTATCTGGAGAATACGGTGCTGTTTCAATATACGGAATCCCGGCACCGGCTGGACAAATTTCAATTTGTGGATTTTGCCAGAAGGGTTAGGCGGTGAATGCTCAGGAACAGGCTGGCGGATAAGCATTCCTAACCTAGCTGAATATGAAGCACCATAAGGCAGGGCGTTCACGTATAATCGTGCGCTCTGCTTCTTTTTTATGACTTTTTGTAGGGATAGTCGACAATTTTCGATCGTTTGTGAGAATTTTGTGAGAATGATTTGCTTTTATTAGGGATAGGCTTGCATTTCAATGATGAAGAATGGAGTGAGACAATGAAGCGTAAGAAGCTGCTCGCACTGCTAATGGTGCCCACAATGATCCTGTCTATGTTTCCTGCACCCCTGGCTGTACATGCAGATTCAACAGATTGGGGAGCAAGGGCTGCCTATGGCGGGGAAGGCGGAACAGAGCTTTTCCTGGGAGGCAAATTCATTGAACTGGGGATAAGCAACTGGGGGAATTTCGGTACGATGGGCAGTAAGCCCGCTAATTTCCGTGGAACGAGTTCCAGACCTTATCTGGGAATGAGTGCGGATCATGACGGATATGGAACAGGCAAAGATCTGCCAGTCGATTATTATTTGCCGGGTACCCCTGAAGAACGGTTCGCGGTAGGATACCAGATCGGCGGAAATACATATGCGAAGTCCAATTCAGCGCAGATGCGCTCGATGGATATGCCGACCACCGTTGTAAATACCTCGCAGACGGATAAAGGAATTCTGAGTGCGACTACGGTATCCACATGGACTGACACTATGGAGATTAAGCAGGTGATCAGCTTTGGGGAGAACCAGAAATTCTACCGCAATGATGTGACTATTACCAATCTTACAGATAAGAATTGGGACGGGGCGCGGTATATGCGCTCAATGGACCCGGATAATACGGTGGATCAAGGAGGGGCATATGTCACCTCTAATATTGTGACCCACACCATTGAGGAAGATCGCGCTGCAGTCGTGAAGGCGAGTACGATTGCTGATAATGATCCGCTGTACAAGGCTTTTAATTCAAGAGCCCCAATCTTCTTCTATTCCAGTGATCCACGGGCTAAGGCTTCCGTCTTCGGGTTTACCAATACAAACCCTTATGCGCTGGAAGCTTACAACAGTCCGAAGGCGAAGAACGTGGAAGTCAAGGCTGATGCAGGGATTACCATGACCTGGGATTCTGGTACGCTGGCTCCGAACGCGAGCAAGAAATTCACCTATTACACGAGTCTCGATGAGCGGGATTTCAGTGAAGTCATCTCTGACATTGAGCTGGATGAAGGCGCCAGCACCGAGCTGGTGGAAGCCAAGGCGAATGATGGGACAGTTACCGGTAACCAGAAGGTTAAAATAGTCGGTGCAACCCTTGTTGCTCCTATTGATCCAAGCCATATCCGTATCAACAATCTGCCGGAAGGACTTAATTTCGCAGTAACCCGGCTAAGTGATACGGAGCTTAACTTCACACTGACTGGTGCGGCGGTTGATCACGGCAAGGATGCGACAACGAAGAACCTGTCCGTTACGGTTGATAAGGAGAATCTGCTGGGGATCTCCTCCGGTCTGACGACCAAGACCTTCAGTGTAACGTTCAGAGATCCTGCTACGCTTAGTGTGAACAAAGGGATTGTATCCGAAGCCGTCTACGGCACAGGTGAGATCACTGAGACGCTTGGCGTGACGCTGACTGGCGGCAAGTTCGCCGAAACGGTTGGTGCAGAGGATGTGTTGATTCATGGTCTGCCAGCTGGTCTTGGCACTAGCGTGACAAGAGTATCCGACACAGAGCTCACGCTTCAGTTCACCGGTGCAGCTACGGTGACCAGCGATGTCTACGGAGCTTATGTAACCGTAGCTTCCGGCAAGCTTGCAGGAAGCCCGGCGGACTTAAGCACGAACACCTTCAAATTCGATTTCATGGACAAAGAACCTTATCTGGTGGTCAAGACACCACAGCTCTATGAATCAGATCTGAATGACGGCACGGTCGGGGATGTGCTTGTTCTTGAACTGAAGAACGGTTCTTTCGATGAGTCGGTTATGGATGCCATCGAAGCGGTGAATTGGCCGCCGGGCCTTACGCCGGGCAAGATTAACGTGGATTCTCCGACACAGATTACGGTAGCTATTGCCGGACAGGCAACCAGCCATAAATCTGCTGACAGCGTGGATCGGGCGGCGGTTACGCTAGCAGGCATTCCGTCGGGAACCTTCGCTATTCTGTTCCGCTCTCCTCCGGCAGTGATTGCCGCGTCTCCTGATGTAATCCACGATGCGGGTGACGGCTCAGCGGCAGAGACGCTGACGGTGACCCTGCGGAACGGATTATTTACTGAAGAGGTCGAAGGCGGCGTAAACGTCAATAATATGCCTGAAGGCTTAAGCTTCAGCGTGGTGCGGGTTAGCAGCAAGGTACTGGAGATTCATTTCAGCGGTCAGGCGGCTGGAAAATACGAGGCATCTGCTTTTGCTTCAGTCACGGTAGATCCTTCTATTATTGTAGACGGGGTTAAGCCTGTGACCTCCAATAACGTTGATCTGCAGTTACCGGGTGCTGGTGCGTTGGTGAAACGCGATATGGAATCCTTAACCTGGGAGTTGATCCGTAAGGACAATGCCCTGCAGAGCTCTGTGCTGAGCGGATTAGATTTACCGCGAAAGGGAGCGGGCGGCAGCACGATTACCTGGACCTCCACCAATGGAACGGTCGTTGCCACAGACGGGACGGTGACAAGACCGCTGTTCAATACAGGCGATCAGCCGGTTACATTGACAGCGGTGCTGAAGAATGGGACATTCGAGCTGACGAAGACCTTCGAGCTGATTGTCAAAAAGCAGGCCGGAACCGACAAACAATCGGTAACCGAAGACACTTACCTGCTTACCTGGAATACGATCCGCGAGGAAAATGTGAAGCAGGAATCCGTAACCTCTGCGGTGTATTTGCCGAAGAATGGGACGAATGGCAGCACGATCACCTGGACCTCCTCGGATGAAGAGGTGATTGCCACTGACGGAACGGTAACACCACCTTCCTATGAAAAGGGGGACCAGACGGTAACCTTAACAGCGGTCATCCGTAAGGGAGACAGCGTGCTGACCAAAGAATTCGTTCTCACGGTCATCAAGCGTCCCATGACGGACGAAGAGTCTGTAAATGAGACCTTGGCCAAGCTGAACTGGGACATGATCCGGGCAGATAATGAGAAGCAGGAGCAGGTCCTGACGGATCTTGACTTGATTACCGAAAGCACCAGCGGCAGCACGATCACCTGGACCTCCTCCCAGGAATCGGTTATTACGCCGGACGGTGGCATGAAGCGCCCTGCCTATGCAGATGGAGACCAGAAGGTTACCCTGACAGCAACGGTGACCAAAGGCAGTGTGACCTATCTCAAAGAGTTCGTAGTGACCGTGAAGGCTAAGCGGGAGAGCATCGACGATCAGCTTGATGAAGCTATGAAGCTGCTGAGAATCGGCTATAAAGGACAGGATTCGGCCAAGAGTGTAACGCAGGATGTTGAGTTGATCTCGAAGGGCTACTATGACTCCGAGGTCGTATGGACGAGCCACCGCAGCGATATTGTCAGCAGCACTGGTGAAGTTCAGCGTCCGCTCAAGGATACAGTGGTAAGATTGACAGCACGTGTTGCGAAGGAAGGCTTCTTCCGGGAGCAGGACTTCTACATTACGGTCAAAGGAACGAGCACGGTCGATCTTCCTCAGGATGAGGTGAATATCAAGATCGGTTATGCTCCGGGAGATTCAGAGGAGTCTGTAACCCGTAGTCTATTCTTGCCTAAGACCGGTGACACCGGATCTGTGCTGACCTGGACTTCGAACAAGCCGGATATTCTGACGAATACCGGACGGGTTAAGCGACCGGGGCCGGATGAAGAGGATGTTACGGTAGAGCTTACTGTACAGCTCGCAGACCCGGAGCATCCGGGCGAGACCATAGTCAAGAAGTTTACCCTTCTGATCAAAAAACTCAGTGACCAGGAAGCGGCAGAGGAAGCGGCCAGAACTACAGGAATCCATCCTGCGGCAACGTTCGCTGAGGGAGATACCTGGGAGAGTGTCACTGAAGCCTTCGTATTGCTTCAGACTGGCAAATACGACACTAAGATTACCTGGACCTCAAGCCTGCCTTCGGTGATTGCCGTCCAGCAGGATGCGGACGAGGCCAAGGGCAATGTAACGCCTCCGGCCCAGGATACGAATGTCATTCTGACCGCTACCTTCACCCGGAACGGTAAGAGTGCAGTGAAGCAATACCTGCTGATTGTGAAGGCGAAAGGCGTAGTCAAGGAAGGTGCCGTTCGTGAAGCAACGTCCAGACAAGCTGGACTGTCCACCCTTAATGACGGCAAGCCGCTGGAGCAGGGCGTGATGATTCTTAGAACGAACCTGTCAGATGGAACGAAGATTGACACCATTGTGATTGATGAGAATGAAGTATATAACCTTGTGGAAGGCGTGAATCCGGATGACCCGGATGCAGCCAACCGGAGTGTAACTATCACCCACGTGGACGATATGGCTGCTCGTGCGGATGAGATTGCAGTTGAAATTCCATCCACCGCCGTTTCGATTCTGGCCGGGCGTAAGGCTTCACTGGACATTGTAACTGCACTCGGTTCGATCCATCTGGATGCAGCCAGCCTGGCACAGCTCGATGCCACCACTACCGACTTGTATTTCCGGATTGTACCGGTGAAGAACGCGCAGGCGAAGGAGAACGTCCAGAGCAACGCGATCCTGAATGGTACCTCCAAGCTGGGGCTGGCCAGTGACAAGACACTTCAGAATCTGGGTTCGCCTCGCGAGATTGAGACGAACTATGACAAGATCAATACGCGGATTCAGCTTCCGTTGTCCGAGTTCGCGGATCAGATTCCGCTGCAAAGCTCCGGGGTGCGCGACGCCTTCCTGGATAGCTTACGGGTGTACGTTGAACACAGCGATGGCGAGATTACATTCTACACTCCAGAAGTTGTGTATAATCGGGGCGGTGAGCCTGTAGCGCTGGAGATTCAGATTAACAAATTCAGTACCTTCCAGATTGTGCGGATTACAGATAAGGCTGCGGAGCCTGTTAAAGAAACTGAACCCGCACCTACAACTGCACCTGCAACTGTCCCTGGGGTAAAAGGCGAGATAGTTCCTTGGGCCAGTGTAGAGCTGACTGCGGATCAAGTGAAGGAATTGCAGAATAAGCGCGGAGAGATCGTGGTGGAGTCTGGTCAAGGTAAGGTTAGACTGGATGCTGCTGCTATCGATCTGACAGAGGTCAGCAAGCAGTTTGGCCTTGCGAATATGAAGACGGAAGACATTGTCTTCTATGTCGAGCTGGCAGCCTCTGCTCCGGGCAACCTGGAGGCCTTCAAGCTTGCAGCCGCGAAGCAGAAGGTGCAGCCTGGTAACACTCTGGTGAACTTCTCTATTAAGGCGAAGTATCAGGGACAGACGGTACAGGTAACCAGCCACGGCTGGGCGAAGTACGAGCTTCAAGTGCCAGCAGATATGAAGATTACGACTGGCGTACTGTACCGGGATGGTAGAATCTATCATCAGCCAACCTATGTAACCGTTAAAGACGGACGTTATTACGCTAGGATCAACAGTCTGGAGAGCGGGGAATTCGGCTTGATCTGGAATCCGCTCGAATTCCCGGATGTGGTGAAGCACTGGAGCAAGCCGGATGTGAATGATATGGGCTCAAGACTGGTGGCGAGCGGCACGAAGGAAGCGGTCTTTGAACCGCAGCGGGCGATCACACGGGCTGAGTTCACAGCTATGCTGGCAAGAGCGCTTGGCATTGTTACCCATGGGGAGCAGCCAGTCACGTTCAGTGATGTCTCCGCAGACGGATGGTACGGGCTGGAGCTTCAGGTTGCCATCAAGAACGGCCTGATTACCGGTTATCCGGACGGAACCTTCAGACCAGGCAACAACATCTCCAGACAGGAAGCTATGGCGATTGTCAGCAGAGCCTTAAGTATTACAGAGCTGAAGTCTTCGCGCAGCGAAGAGCAGACTCAGCAGCTGCTGAAGTCCTTCGCCGATTCTGCATCCGTAGCCAAATGGGCGATTGCTAATGTGAAGCAGAATCTGGCGTCCGGCATTATTCTGGGCAGAGACGAACAGCGTCTTGCGCCGAACGAGAATATTACTCGTGCCGAGGCATCGGCGGCGATCCGCAGATTGCTGATTCAATCGAATCTGATTAATCCGTAAGTATAAGCATCACATAACCATTGTATAAGCAAGATCAGGGTCGTCCCTCAAGCCAGATTATGGTTGGGGGACGGCTTTTTGTTAACTTTTGAGACTACTATAGGGCAGACGGTAAACTCCGCAAAAAATGACCATTTCCTCAAGCAAAATGACGAGCAAACGGTGTGTTTTTCCAGTACAATCGATTGTAGACGGGAATTGTACATTTTTTCGGGGGAAGTTCTTTAGTCTGCGCATAGGAAAGTTCAATTCGGGCTTGTAAAATAACACTAGCGATTGTAAACGCTTGCTTTCATTCCAGAGGAGGGTATGATGCAATCCATGAATGTGCGGAATCCCGTTATTGCCGGGTATTATCCGGACCCCAGTGTGGTCCGTGTGAATGAAGATTTCTATCTGATTAACAGCACCTTTGAATATTTTCCGGGTGTGCCTATCTTCCATAGCAGGGATCTGATCGACTGGACCCCGATAGGGCATGTGCTGACCCGCCAGTCCCAGCTGGATCTGCGGGCGACCAAGAGCTCATCCGGCATCTACGCCGCCACCATCCGTTATCATGCCGGGCGTTTCTACATGATTACCACCGATGTGCGGGGCATCGGCAATTTCTATGTGACTGCGGACAAGCCCGAGGGTCCCTGGTCAGATCCGATTCTGCTGCCGCACGGGGGCATTGATCCGTCCCTGTTCTTCGATGATGACGGGCGCGCCTATGTTACGGTGCAGAACGGTGCAGGCTATGAGTCGCATATTATCCAGTATGAGATTGATCCGTTGTCCGGCGAAGTGCTGTCAGAGCCGGTCAACATCTGGAGCGGAGATGACGGCCCGTGGGTCGAAGGCCCGCATCTGTACAAGATCAAGGGCGTCTACTACCTGATGACCGCCTCCGGCGGCACGGCGGGTGATCACCGGGAGATTATTGCCCGCAGCAGCAGTCCTTACGGCCCGTTCGAGGACAAGCCGGAGCCGATCCTGACCCACCGGGGACTGAAGGACCACCCGGTACAATGCCTTGGACATGCCGATCTCGTGGAGGATACGTCCGGTCAGTGGTGGGCATTCTTCCTGGGCATGCGTCCCGTGGAAGGCCGGTATTCCCCGCTGGGCCGGGAGACCTTCCTGGCTCCGGTCACCTGGACAGAGGACGGTTGGCCGATGATTGACAATAATGAAGGCACCGTTATAGCCGCGGACGAGTCCAGCCTGGAGGAACAGGTGCAGCGCTTTACGCCAGAGGACGGCTTCGGGCCGGAGTGGGCCTTCCTCCGCGCCTATGAAGCGGAGCGTTATTCCTGGACCGAGCGCGAAGGCAACCTCACCGTGCGCGGGAATGCTTACACGCTGGACGATGAAGCACCGGCTGTGTTCGCGTGTCTCCGCCAGCAGCATCACCGGATGGAGCTGGGCGTCAGTCTCGACTTCACGCCGGTGACCGAAGGCGAGCATGCGGGCCTGGCTGCGCGGCTTAACAACCGCGGATATCTTTTCTGGGGACTTACTTGCCGCAGCGGCCGCCGGGTGATGGAGCTTGTAGTGAAGAACGGCGAGGAGCGGCAGGTTCACCAGTATGAGGTAAGCGGTCAAGGTGCTGTTCAGCTTCGCCTCCGCTGCGACGGCCATCACTACCACTGCTCCTATTCGGCAGATGGGGTGTCCTGGCATGAAGTCCCGGAGACGGTTCATGTATCGGTCCTGTCCCCGGAGGTCAACGGCGGCTTCACCGGTGTCTGCCTCGGCGTACACGCCTCGGGCAACGGTACAGAGGATGCCAGCCCTGCTTATTATGAAGGATTCTATTATTCCAATATCAAAGGAGATGCCTTATGAATCAGCAACAACCCCCTAAGCCTAATCAACCGATCGTAACTCACATCTATACAGCGGACCCGTCCGCCCATGTCTATGAAGGTAAAATCTATATCTATCCTTCCCACGATCTGGATCATGACGAGCCGAGCAATGATAACGGCGACCAGTATAAAATGGAAGACTACCATGTTCTCTCGATGGACAGCTTCGATTCTCCGGTGGTCGATCACGGCGAAGCGCTGCATGTGAGAGATATTCCATGGGCCTCCAAGCAGCTCTGGGCTCCAGATGCCGCACATAAGAACAACACCTACTATCTGTTCTTCCCGGCCCGCGACCATGACGGCATCTTCCGTCTTGGTGTAGCAACGTCGGAGTCTCCCGCAGGCCCGTTCTCCCCGCAGCCGAATTATATGGAAGGCAGCTTCAGTATTGACCCGGCCGTACTAGTGGATGAAGACAACCAGGCGTATATCTATTTCGGCGGACTTTGGGGCGGTCAGCTGGAGAAATGGCAGACTGGCAGCTTCGTAGCGGATGCAGAAGGACCGGCACCGGATCAGCCTGCACTTGGACCGCAAGTTGCACTGCTTAGCGACGACATGCTGTCCTTCCAGGGCAAGCCTGCCGAGATCTCCATTGTCGATGAAGACGGGAATTCGATTCTGGCCGGGGATGAAGAGCGCAGATATTTTGAAGGCCCATGGATGCACAAATATAACGGCGATTACTACCTGTCCTACTCTACAGGAACCACACATAAGCTCGTGTATGCAATCGGAAAGAACCCGATGGGACCGTTCACGTTCAAGGGTGAGATTCTCTCACCGGTTATCGGCTGGACAACCCATCATTCCATTGTGCAAGTGGAAGACAAATGGTATCTGTTCTATCACGACAGCTCCTTGTCTGAGGGCGTTAACCACAAGCGCTGCGTGAAATACACCGAGCTGAAATACAACGAAGACGGCACGATCCAGAGTATCAATCCTTATCCGGATGCGGAGTAAGCTGGCAGATAGATTAGCAGAGTAGATAGGGTTACAAGAATAGCGTGGAATGAGGTAACATAGGATAAGACATGAGGCAGCTCCTGGCGGGGCTGCTTTTTGTCGTGGGCAAGATGCGAGTGGAGCGAATGTGTGCGAAAAACTGAATACATTGGGCAGCGCGGGTGTGTTTGGCATGAGGAGATGTTAGTCGGGTTCGGCTATACGGGATACAGTTGGATTTTCTCCACTTGCTATTTGAGGAATGGAACAATCCAGAACAATAGTTGGAAAAACGTCACTTAATTCCTGCTAATTCTCCCAAAACAGCAAAAGTGCCAATTTTAGTTGTTGTTTCTCCACTTGTTTCCTGGCATCTGTCCGAAATCGGAAAATTAAGATACGTTTCTCCACTTGCTTCCGGCAAGTACTAAGGCTGGAGGGTAGGAGTAGAGCAGATCGCAGGAGAAGAGGTGTAGAGTAGCAATCAGCAGAGCCAGCCCCCAATCACTCATTACGAGATACCACACTACTTTCCTTTAATTTGACCCGCGAATCTTTAATTTGGCTTCTATTAAATTGGGTTAGAGCTGCTATATAGTAAACTTGGATGAACAATAAATAGGAGGTAAATGTAATTTATTGTTAATTAGTAAGTTGCAATGTTATTTAGTATGTGTAATCAGTTAGTGCGAGTAGTTAGTGTGATAATTTCGATGGTCAAGAAGCCGGTTGTTATGAATGCGTTCTCATTAATCTGAAGAATGAGGAGTGTGAACAATGGTAGCTACATCCCGAACACACAGAATTCGTAAGCTGACTTCAGCGGTATTAGGCACAGCGCTGCTGGTGACCCTGCTGCCGCAGACAGCCATGGCCGGAGACACCTGGCCGTTCAAAGGTGAAAGCGCACATGGTGCGAATCAGCCCAGCGTACATGGCTATACCAGCCAGCACATTGCGGACTGGAGTCCGCAGAGAGATCAGGACGCGGCACTGCTGCGCTCCAGGGTACCCTTGCAGCAGCGGATAGCGCCCTTCCAGCAGACTCAGGCCAATCCGGCGCTGAATCCGGCGGTGCAGATGATGAATGTTGCAGGCGATTATGGCAATGCTTTTATCGAGAATGCCCCGTACACTAACAAGTTCGCCCAGTATCACTTCAACTTCTGGCAATACATTGACTATTATTCCTACTGGCATGGAACAGCAACGGCGTATACACCGCCGGAATATTACGACGATCTGGCCCAGTCCGACTGGCAGCAGAAATGGTTCGAGTTCGGCATGCTGAACATTCCGAATCCCACGTACACGGATGCCGCGCACAAGAATGGGGTTATGTCGCTGGCCGGGGTGTTCTTTTCGAACAATGACCGGGGGCAGCAGACCTATAAGCAGATGATCGTCAAGGACGCAGCCGGGAAGTTCCCGGTAGCTGAGAAAATGATTGAAATGGCCGAATATTTCGGGTATGACGGGTACTTCCTGAATCAGGAGGAGCAGAATCCGAATGTGGCGACAGCGGATATTCCCGATTATATCGCCTTTATGAAAGCGCTACAGGATGGCGGATTGTATGTGCAGTGGTACGATTCTCTGAATACGGCCACGGGAGCCAATATCTTCGCCAGAACCTTCAATAACAATAATATCTCCATGCTCTACGATAAAGCGGCCAACAAGCCAGTCTCGAATTCGTTTTTCTTCGATTATGGCATGGGCAGCTCGCAGATTACCTCAGCAGCGAATTACTTGAATACCCTCAACGCAGCTCAGGGGACGAGCTACAATCTCTTTGAGACCGGCTTCGCGGGCCTTGAAGCCGGGCGCGACCGCTTCAAGAGCGTGCAGGGCTCAGCGCTGAGCAGCAAGCTGTCCGGGGGAATTCCACGGACCAGCCTGGCGACACTGGGCGCGGACTTTGTCCATGCCGGTCTGGATGAGGATATGAACAAGTCCTGGCCGATCTCGAACCGTACGGATAATAACTACCAATGGATGACGAACCTGCGCGAGCAGCTATGGTGGTCAGGACCACAGGTGAATCCGAAGAATACAGCGGTGTCTTCCAATAATATGGTAGCCGATGTGTATGCCGATAACCGCTACTGGCCGGGGATTGCTTCGGTCATTGCCGAGCGCTCGGTGGTGAAGGATTCTAACTTCTATACGAGCTTCAATACCGGCCACGGCCTCTCCTATTACAAGGCTGGAGCGGTATCCAGCGCAGCGGAGTGGTCGAACATGAGCCTGCAGGATGTTCCGGTCACCTGGCAATGGTGGCAGGATACTACAGGCAACCGCCTGAACGTGGACTTCGATTATGGTCCGGGTTATAACCAGACCGCCAATTCGCGTATGAACTACCAGCAGCTTGGCGGTTACAACGGCGGGAGCTCGCTGGCGGTGAGCGGAAATCTGAACAGCGAGAACTTCCTGCGTCTCTACAAGAGCGATCTTGCCGTAAAAGCTGATTCTAAGCTGTCCATCGTCTACAATAAGCCGTCTGCCGATGATGGCTCTGTCCTGAGTGCCGGACTGATCTTCCGTGACCAGCCTGCCCAGGTAGTGAAGGTTCCTGTTGCAAATAGCGGGAAGCATACCACGGGCTGGACCACAGCCGAGCTTAATCTTGGCGCTTATGCCGGACGGGAGATGGCGGCCTTCGGCCTGGTATTCGCCCCTGGAGCCACTCCAATAGCCAATTACCAGATGAACATCGGTCAGCTGCGGGTTCATGACGGCTCGGCAGTCCGGCCTGCGGCTCCAGCCGGTCTCTCCATAGCGCAGGCGCTGCCGGGCACGAATGAGATGATCGTGAAGTGGAGCATGGACACCGATTACTCCAAGGTGAAGCAATATAATGTCTACGTGAACGATATCTATATGGGCGGAAAATATGATGAGACCTTCTATATCAAGAAGCTTCCGGCCAAATCCGGCGTGCTGAAGGTGGCGGCGGTAGGTGCAGACGGGCTGGAGGGTGATCCGGCGACGCTGTCCTTCGACCTGAATGCTGCGGTATCCAACGTGACTGCCGAATCCGCAGCGAATGGAGACTTCCTGGTGAAATGGACGAATCCCTCCGCAGCTCAGGGCAGTATCAAGGTTACAGTGAAGTCGGTGAACTGGACTACCACACCGCAGCCGGTATCGAAGGAATTGACCGTGCCGCAGGGGGCGACCTCAGCGCTGTTCCAGAATATGCCGGTGAACGGGGATGAGTATACGGTTACCGTTCAAGCCGGAAATACCGATAAAATAACCTATAACGGAACGTTCACCGACAAGGTGTCCGAGCCTTATGCAGAGAACTGGTCGTGGAACGGCAATACGCTGAATCTGCCGATGCCAAGCACCCGGGACTGGCGGTATATGTACATTAAGGAAGACGGCCAGAACCGGTCGTTCCCGGTCACCTATCTGTCCGGTACTGCGGGCATGAAGCCGATGATTATCCGTGGCCGCACGACCAAAGCCGCGCTGAGCTTCACCTCTACCGCAGCAGTAGTTACAGTGGTCATGGAGGATTACAGCGGCAACAAATCGCAGCCTGTATATCTTAGAGGCCAGTAATGTGAAGTAACCGGGAATAGGTACCGCCCATTCTGCACAACATACACAAAGCGCTCACCCTCTGGCAAATTTAGCAGGGGGGAGCGCTTCTTGTGTATCCCGGCTAGGCGTGCCTGCAAGGCTATCAACTATGTAAGGAGGTGAATGATGCGAAGCCTTTCGCTGTACCGCAAATATTTTAAAGACAATATGTTCCTGCGCTTCACGCTGATCGTGTCCTGCATCTTCATAGCCACCATTATCGCCTTCTCTTATCTGGTGCTGCTGCTAATCTCGGATTCGGCGGTGCAGCGCCAGATGGATATCCAGCGCAAGAGTATGGAGAGCATCAGCAATTATGTGGAGAACAAATATCAATCCGTTCAGGATATGCTCCGTGATGTGTACAGGGACGCGAGTCTGGCCAGTAATACGACCTTCCTGCTGGAGAATCCCTTAAGCGATTATATCGAGCACCGGCTGGACCGTTATCTGCTGGGAGAACAGTCCACCTCGAACGCCATTCAGTATTTCCAGAACAAGATTGACGATGATCCCGATATCCGCGGCCTGATCCTGTACAGCGCCAACCAGCAAGTGATGTATTATTACGACAACCGCAGGCAGTTCGAGCGGATCTCGACCAATGCGGCACATTCTTTTGTCCCCGATTCGATGGTGCTGGGTGAGGAGAGTGTCGTCTCTGTTCCGAATATCTGGGTGCTGAAAAGTATAGGGATGCCGACAGCCCCACTGTTCTCTGTGAAAATACCCATCAATAATAAGTCCTCGCTGCTCAATATCGGCCAGCTGCTGGTCTACTTCGACTCCGAGGCAATCTGGCAAGCCATGAATAACTATAAACAGGATTTCAAAGGCGATATCCTCGTGCTCTCGGCCCAAAATGAAGTCATCTTCGATTCCTCGGGTAAGGGGTACGGCCGGAAGCTGCCGAAGCTTCAAGGGATTAACGCCGGTGAGGAGTTTACGATAGAGGGAATGGTTGTCACGAGTCAGACGCAGAGTCAGGCGGGGTATACGGTGGTCAGCCTGATCTCGAAAAAGGAGCTGGCCGAGACCTATAGCAGTGCGCGGAGCACCATTGTGTCCATCGCACTCGTCTGTATTCTGTTTGCCGTGCTGCTGCCGGCGATGTTCATTTCTAATTTTGCCAAACGGACCCACCGCATTATCCGCTTCACCCGCAAAGTCAAGAACGGGGATCTGAACACCCGGATTGTGGACGGCAAGGAAGATGAATTAGGCCAGATTGCCAAAAGCTTCAACAGCATGCTGGATGAACTGAACCAGTATATCGACCAGGTCTATAAGGCGGAAATCAAACAGAAGCATACGGAGATCGCTACGCTGGAGGCCAGGGTGAATCCGCATTTTCTGTATAATACATTAGAGGTTATTCGGATGAGGGCAATTTCGAGCGGGGCGAAGGATGTGGGGGAAATGATCTACAGCCTGTCCATGCTGTTCAAGTCGTACGTCCGTCCGAAGCTGAAATATACGTTCAAGGATGAGCTGGAGGCCTGCCGTCTGTATCTGGAATTATTCCGTATCCGGTACAAGGACAGGTTCGCTTATACCATCGAATGCAGTCCGGAGCTGGAAGAGCTTCCTGTGCTCAAAATGTCGCTGCAGCCGGTCATCGAGAACTATGTTCTGCACGGCATGCGGACAGGGCAGACTGATAATGTGATCCGTATTGGGATCACAGCGGAGCCGGAGAATATCCGGGTCACGGTTACGGATAACGGCAAGGGGATTGCGGAGGAGCGGCTGGCCCTGCTCCGCGAGGTGCTGGAGGATCACGGCGAATTGTCCGGGTCCGAGTCGTTCGGGCTGCGCAGTATTCATGAGCGGCTGAGACTGATGTACGGCAAGCCCTACGGCGTAGAGCTGGAGAGTGAGGAGGGCAGCGGAACAGTGGTTACGATTACTTTTCCATACCCGCTGAAGGAGGAGAACGCAGATGTATAAGGTATTTATTGTGGATGATGAGCCGTTCATTCTGAGCGGTCTGCAGGATATATTGGATTGGGAGGAGCTGGGCCTCACGATTGCGGGGCAGGCGGAGAACGGGCAGGAAGCGCTGGAGCAGCTGCGGGAGATTCCCGCCGATATTCTGATTACCGACATCTCCATGCCGGTGATGACCGGCCTTGAGCTGATCCGCGCCGTCCGGGAATTCCGCCCGGATCTGAAGGTGGTGGTGCTGAGCGGCTTCGATGAATTCATGTATGTGAAGGAAGGCCTGTCGCTCGGGATCGAGAACTATCTGCTGAAGCCGATTAATCTGGAGGAATTCCAGCAGACGCTTGAGACGATTGTGGAGAAGCTCAACGTCTCCAGGCTGGATATGCAGTGGTGGGAATATACGAATTCCGTGCTGAAGGATAATGTGCTGCTGCGCTGGCTGCGGGGGCAGATTGATCCGCAGGAGCGCTCCGAACGGCTGAATCTGATCGGCCTGCCGCTCACAAGCCGTTATGTGCAGGTTGCCCTGCTACAGGTAGAACCGGCAACGGATACATTCAGGAAGAGGGTATCCGAACTGGCCGAAGCCGAGGCTTCGTTCTTCATGTTCTGGGATTCGGACAATGATCTGGTGCTGATACATAACTATGAAGAAGCCTCCGCCGGTGCGGCGGAGATGGCGTTCATGCTGGAGGAGATTACCGGCTGGTGCACCGGCGGAGAGAAGCTGCGCGCAGCAGTAGGCTCGTCTGTATACGGGGTGGACGCGGCTCCTTCCAGCTACGAGCAGGCGAAGCAGGCACAGGAGTTCCTGGAGATTCACCCGGAGCGCAGCATTATCTATTATGAGCAGCTGAGGGACCGGAAGGAGGATCTGCAATCGGTCCTGCCCGGGGACTGGAGCGATTATGCCAAGCTCATTATGTCCAAGAATGTGGCGGGGCTGTTGGAGCAGCTGGAGCTATACTTTGCAGCCCCAAGTATGGACGGGTTAACACCAGCAATGCTGGAGGAGATCTCGCTGGAATGGATTCTGTTCTTCCGCGTGCTGATTAAGGATATCCGCAGTGAAACGGAGCGGGAGTGTATTGCCGAGGGCTTGACGGCGATCCGCCGGGCGAATTCGCTGCCCGCATTGTCCGCTGCGCTCAGGCAGACCTCGGCAGGCATCATCGAGCTGCTGGACCGGGAGCTGAAGAGCCCGGTGGTGAACCAGGTGCTGAATTATATCGCGAAATCGTACAGTGAGGATCTGTCGCTGAAGAAGCTGGGCTTCATGTTTAACATTCATCCGGTGTATCTGGGACAGCTGTTTCATAAGACGACCGGCGAATCCTTTGCGGAATATATGAACCGCTACCGGATCGATAAGGCCAAGGAACAGCTCCGCACGACGAACCTGAAGGTGCATGAAATCGCAAGAAGCGTGGGATACTGGGAAATGGGATACTTCTACAAGCAATTCAAGAAATATGTCGGGATCTCGCCGACGGAATTCAAGGGGCTCCTTTGAAGGCGGCTCTTTTTGAAAAGAAAAGAAATTATATGTTAGGTACGGAGTTATTTTTCTTTATTTCATACCTGAAAATATATAGTTTCTCTTCTATTTGAAACTGCTTTCATCTTATAAAGTTAAGGTATAGCCCAAGGAAACCAGCAGCCGGAAATGACCGGCAGACCTGAACTTTCCGGACAGCTAATTAAAAGGGGGTACGGCAAATGAGTAAGACAAAGAAACACTTCTCCTTGTTGTTGACAACGCTTTTAACCGTTTCACTGGCGCTAACGGCGTGCGGGGGAAACAGTAAGAACAATGCAGGCGGGGAAGCAGCTTCAGGCGGCAACAAAGCCTCGGAGGCTACCGAAAAGCCAGTAGAACTGATCTGGTACACGATCGGGCCACCGCAGAAAGATATGGACAAGGTGCTCACAGAAGTAAATAAATACACGCTTGAGAAAATCAACGCAACACTCGATATCAAAATGCTCGACTTCGGGGACTACACGCAAAAAATGCAGGTTATGGCAGCTTCGGGCGAGCCAATGGATATTCTGTTCACCTCTTCCTGGGCCTTCGATTATGTGCAGAATGCACGTAAGGGTGCCTTCCTGGAGCTCGATGAGCTGCTGAAGAATCAGGGCAAGGGCATTGTGGATACGATTGATCCGGCCTTCCTGGAAGGCTCCAAGGTAGACGGACATAACTATGCGATTCCGGCCAATAAAGAGCTTCCGGCGCAAGAAGTCTTCCGCTTCAACAAAGAGCTGCTCGACAAACACAAGCTTGATCTGACCAGCGTGAAAACAATGGCCGATCTGGAGCCGCTGCTCAAAACGATCAAGGAAAACGAGCCTGGAATCACTCCTTACGCGATGGTCAAGGATTTCATGCCGATTATGCCTTTTGACTATGTGATCGAGAAGATGCCGATGGCTGTCTATATGGACACCAAGGACTACAAAGTGGTCAACATCCTGGATACTCCTGAGCTCAAGGAAGCGCTTAAGACGGTCCGCAAATTCTATCAGGCGGGTTACATCTCCCCTGAAGTAGCGACTACCTCGTCGGTAGATGACTTGTACAAAGCCGGCAAATGGTTCACTGACCGTGCATCCACCCAGCCGATGGCCGACAATCTGTGGTCCGTAAGCTACGGGTATCCGGTCGTGTCCACACCAGCCAGCCAGCCTTATATCTACAACTGGTCGGTAATGGGCTCCATGCAGGCTATCTCGGCCAACTCAAAGTATCCTGAGAAAGCGATGGAATTCCTGAACCTGCTTAACACTGATCCTAAGCTGCGCAACATGATTGACTCTGGTATCGAAGGCGTACATTACGAGAAGATCAGCGACAACATGATCAAGAACCTCCCGGATGCGAAGAACTACGATATGCCTACATTCTCCCTGGGTAACATCATGATCAACTATCTGAATGAAGGCGACCCTGAGAACAAATGGGAAGAATTCAAGAAGTTCAATGATGCCGGTATCAACGCACCGCTGCTCGGCTTCAACTTCGATACGTCCAAGGTGACGAATGAAATCGCCGCCGTCCAGAACGTGAAGGAAGAATTCTGGGCACCGCTGATGACCGGATCTGTAGATTCGGAAGAGTACCTGACCAAGGCTAACGAGAAACTCAAAGCAGCCGGTCTGGATAAAATTATTGCCGAAGCTCAAACACAGATCGACGCCTGGAAAGCAGCGAATAATAAGTAGCATTCTATTAGAGGATCGGGCGGGTGATTAGACTTGGCCCGATCTTTTTTGTAAATATAAGAATTTTCCGGCATAGGAGGAACTAGAAGTATGGGGAAAATAGGAAAGTCCGCCAAGGATATATTGAGAAATAAAGTGCTGCTGTTTATGGTTCTGCCGGGCACGCTGTGGTTTTTATTCTTCTCTTACCTGCCGATGGTGGGTACGGTTATTGCGTTTAAGGAGTACCGCTTCAGCCGGGATGGCTTCTGGGCCAGCATCATCAACAGCAAGTGGGTCGGCTGGGATAATTTCAAGTTTCTGTTCAGCACCAATGATGCCTATCTGATCACACGCAATACTCTTTTATATAACATAGCCTTCATCATCCTGGGCCTGATTCTGTCCGTGCTGATGGCGGTGGTGCTGTCCGAGATTGCCAATAAGAAACTGGCCAAGTTCTATCAGACAGGCATGTTCCTGCCGTACTTTCTGTCCTGGGTCGTTGTGGGCTACTTCGCGTTCAGCTTCCTGAGCTCGGAGCGGGGCCTGCTTAACGCTATGTTCGGCAGCAATATCTCCTGGTACTCGGAATCGAAATACTGGCCGTTCATTATTATATTCGTATTCCTCTGGAAGGCCGTCGGCTATAACAGCGTGGTCTATCTCGCCGCCATTATGGGCATAGACAAGTCCCTCTACGAAGCCGCGATGATCGACGGAGCCAGCAAGCTCCAGCAGATCCGCAGTATCACACTGCCGATGCTGAAGCCGATCATTATCATTATGACGCTGCTTGCGATCGGGAAGATTTTCTATGCCGATTTCGGGCTGTTCTATCAGGTGCCGAGAGATTCGGGGACGCTCTACAGCGTGACCAACGTAATCGATACGTATGTATACCGTGGACTCAAGACTACCGGCGAGATCGGAATGAGTACAGCTGCGGGCTTATATCAATCAGTGGTCGGGTTCGTGCTGGTTCTTACCTCTAATTACATCGTGCGCAAATTCGATAAGGACAGTGCATTATTCTAGGGAAAATGAAGGAAAGTGAGGTCATCCAAATGTCTGCTAATGCTGCGAAATCGCGCGATTTCCATCGGCTGTCGCCGGTGCTCAACACCATCTTCAACTGTATCGCCGGAGGCTTTGCCATTCTGTGTATCTTCCCGTTCCTGTTCGTTGTCCTCATCTCGTTCACGGACGAAGGGGCGCTTGCGCGGGACGGCTATCGGTTAATCCCGGCCAAATGGAGTCTGGAAGCCTACAAATATGTATTTAGCTCAGGGGACACGCTGCTCCGTTCGTACGGAGTGACCATTGCGGTAACGGTCATTGGTACGATTGTCAGCCTGCTTATTATTTCACTTTATGCCTATGCCATTTCACGTAAAAGCTTCAAATACCGCAATTTCTTCGCGTTTTTTTCCTTCTTCACCATGCTGTTTAACGGCGGGCTGGTTCCGACCTATATTGTGGTAACACAGATGCTGGGCCTGAAGGACAGCATTTGGGCGTTGGTGCTGCCGCTGGCGGTGAATGCTTTTTACATCATGATTCTGCGTACCTTCTATATTACCAGTGTGCCGGATGCGCTGATCGAATCGGCCAAAATCGACGGCGCCGGAGAGTTCCGCACCTTCCTCGGAATCGTGCTGCCGTTGTCTTTGCCGGGTCTCGCTACGATCGGTCTGTTCAGCACCTTGGGGTACTGGAATGACTGGTTCAACGCGCTGCTCTATATTGACAATCCGAACCTGGTGCCGCTGCAGTCGATGCTGATGCGGATCGAGACCAGTATGCAGTTCATTCTGCAGAACTCGCAGAACAGCTCGCTCAGCCTGGAGGCCCTCCGCAACATGCCGCAGGATACCTCGCGTATGGCGATGGTGGTACTGGCTACCGGGCCGATTATTTTTGCGTATCCGTTCTTCCAGCGTTACTTCATCCAGGGTCTTACGGTCGGGGCGGTTAAAGAGTAGGTTTCTATATAAAATTTATAGATATTAATGAAAAGCAAAAAAGGAGCGGAGGGGAAATTTGGAACTGTAGGAGCGGTAGCGACCGCCTTTGTCACCGGATTTCTACCGCGGACAGCGGTTTAAATCAAGAAATCTGGGGACAACAGCGGCCGGAAGTCCAAATGTTCACCGCAGTAACGACCAAGCTTTGAATGCAATTTTATATAGAATGATACCTACAGGAGAGGGTGGAGCCAGGATGTTATATAGAGACCGTACACAGCCCGTCAAGGAGCGGACGAAGCATCTGCTCGGGCTGATGACGCCGGAAGAGAAGGTCGGTCAGCTGGTGCAGCTGTTCGGGTGGCAGACCTATGATCATACAGATGGAACGATTGAACTGACGGAAGAATTCAAACGCCAGATCCGCGAAGGCGGTGTCGGCGCATTATACGGAACCCTGCGTGCCGATCCCTGGACAGGAGTTACGCTGGAGAGCGGGCTGGATGCGCGGGCCGGAGCAGAGGCTGTGAATTCGATCCAGCGTTATGCGCTGGAGCACTCGAGGCTGGGCATTCCCCTCATGATTGGTGAGGAATGCTCGCATGGACATATGGCTATCGGGGCCACAGTATTTCCGGTTCCGCTGCTGATCGGCAGCACCTGGAATGTGGACCTTTACCGGGAGATGTCCCGGGCAGTGGCGCGGGAGACCCGTGCTCAAGGCGGAGCCGTGACGTATTCCCCTGTGCTGGATGTGGTGCGTGATCCGCGCTGGGGCCGGACCGAGGAATGCTTCGGCGAAGATCCGTATCTCATCGGTGAATATGCCGTAGCGTCAGTGGAAGGACTACAAGGCGACCGGCTTGACAGCACGTCCAGTGTCGGGGCAACCCTCAAGCACTTCGTAGCCTATGGCAGCTCAGAGGGCGGCCGCAATGCCGGTCCGGCACATATCGGCAAGCGGGAGCTGCTCGAAGTCGATATGTACCCGTTCCGCAAAGCGGTGGAAGCCGGGGCGGTCTCCATCATGCCGGCCTACAACGAGATTGATGGCGTGCCTTGTACCACCAATCACGAGCTGCTGGAAGATATTCTGCGCGGCGAATGGGGCTTCGAGGGCATGGTCATTACCGATTGCGGCGCGATCGATATGCTGGCCTCGGGCCATGATACAGCGGACAGCGGGGAGGATGCAGCCGTACAGGCACTCACCGCCGGAATTGATATGGAGATGTCTGGCGTCATGTTCGGCGGATATCTGCTGGAGGCGCTGCGCTCTGGGCGGCTCGACGAGAAGCTGGTGGATCAGGCGGCAGCGCGTGTGCTGGAGCTGAAGTTCCGGCTGGGCCTGTTTGAACAGCCATATGCCGATCCCGATGTGGCAGAGCAGGTAATCGGCAGCGCAGAGCATGCGGAGCTGGCGCGTAGCGTGGCGGCAGAGGGAATTGTGCTGCTGAAGAATAACGGAGTGCTTCCGCTGTCTAAGGACAAGGGGACGGTTGCGGTTATAGGGCCGAACGCGGATATTGGCTACAATCAGCTTGGCGATTACACCTCCCCTCAGCCGCGTGACCGGGTGGTTACAGTGTTGGCCGGGATACGGGCCAAGCTTGCCTCGCAGCTGGAGCGGGTGGGTTATGCGCCGGGCTGCCGGATCAAAGACAGCTCCACCGAGGGCTTCGAGCTTGCTCGTAAGGTGGCAGCCGAAGCGGATATCATTGTGCTGGCCCTGGGCGGGTCGAGCGCCCGTGACTTCGGCGAAGGCAGCATTGATCTGCGGACCGGAGCCTCGAAGGTGACGGAAAATGCGCTTAGCGATATGGACTGCGGCGAAGGCATCGACCGCATGTCGCTTCATCTGTCCGGCGTTCAGCTGGAACTGATGAAGGAACTGAAGGCGCTCGGCAAGCCGGTAGTCGTCGTGTATATCAACGGCCGTCCCATTGCCGAGCCGTGGATCGATGAGCAGGCGGATGCTATTTTGGAAGCCTGGTATCCGGGTCAAGAGGGCGGTCATGCCATTGCGGATATCCTGTTCGGCGATGTCAATCCGTCCGGCAGGCTGACCCTCTCCCTCCCTGAGGATGTAGGACAACTGCCAGTGTATTACTTAGGAAAACGTTCCCGGGGAGTACGCTATCTGGAAGGGAATTCGCAGCCGCGTTATCCGTTCGGCTTCGGACTCAGCTACACCGAATTCAGCTATAGCGGACTTCAGGTAGAGCCGGCGGTGATCACAGCAGACGGAACGGCTGAAGTTACAGTGGAAGTGGAGAATACAGGCTCCCGCAGCGGTGCGGAGGTCGTGCAGCTATATATTTCCGATCTGGTCAGTAAGGTGACTAGACCGGCCAAGGAACTCAAGGGCTTCCGCAAGATCGTGCTAGAGCCAGGCGAGAAGCAGAAGGTGAGCTTCACGCTGAGTGCAGAGCATCTGAGCTATATCGGGACGGACTATAAGCTGGTGGTCGAGCCGGGAAGCTTCCGCATCGGTGTCGGCAGGAATGTGAATGATACGCTGGATACCGATCTTGCGGTCATGGAGGACTAAAGATGGAGCAGATAAACATCGAACGGATTAACCGGTTCATTCGGGAATGTTCGCAAGCGCAGTGGCTGGAATACCGGGTGCTTAATGACTGGAAGGTCTTCTCCACCATCTACCGGCAGCCTGGCCACTACGACGAATCACAGCCGTATTCGGGCAGTGAATCGTTCGGATTGTTTCCGAGCGTGCAAGGCACCACCTATTACTTCCGCACGACCCTGGATATCCCGGTGGACTGGACCGATGCCGACACCGGGCTAATCTTCCACTCCGGCGGCGAAGGGCTGCTGCGGGTGAACGGAGCCTCACGGCAGGGACTGGACCGCAATCATACCTATGCTTCTCTTAACCCGGAGACGGGCGGCAGACACCCCGAGATTGAGATTGAGCTGTATGATCCGATCCCTGAGCCGGATGATCCGCTCAATAAGCAGGCGGTCATTCAGCCGCCGGTCCGGTCGATCACCGCAGCGCTTGTCAGAGTGAACCTGCCTGTACAGTCGCTGATGTACACCGTGACTGTCATCCGGGATTCAATGCTGCTGTTGCCGGAGCAGGACTTCCGGCGCGTCCGTATGCTTGAGGCACTGCATCAGGCGATGGATGCTTATGTGAATTTGGGACCGGCAGGCGCTGTGGACAGCAGTGGAATACAGGCGATTGAGCAGGAGTTGGCGGTAAAAGTAAAGGCCATCGGCGGCAACAGCGAAGGCTTCATTCATATGATCGGGCAGTCGCATATCGACATCGCCTGGTTATGGCCTACCCGGGAGACGGTGCGGAAGACCAGCCGGACCTTCTCTACGGTACATGCCCTGATGGAGGAGTACCCGGAATACCGCTATGCCCAGAGCCAGCCGCAGCTATTCGCTTATCTGAAGGACAATGATCCCGAGCTGTACGCGAAGGTGAAGGCGCGGATTCAGGAAGGCCGCTGGGAGCTGGTCGGCGGCATGTGGGTCGAGCCGGATCTGAATATTCCCAGCGGGGAATCCCTGATGCGGCAGATGCTGTACGGGCAGCGGTTCTACCAGGAGGAGTTCGGACAGCAGTCCGAGATTGAATGGCTGCCGGACACCTTCGGCTATTGCGCTTCCCTGCCGCAGATTCTGAAGCACGGCAAGGTCCGTTATTTCATGACCACGAAGCTAGGCTGGAATGACACTAACCTGTTCCCGTATGATCTGTTCCACTGGGTCGGAATTGACGGGACAGCGCTATTATCTTATATGAATCATGGCGTGAATGAGAATACGCTGCCGAAGGATATCCACGAGCACTGGCAGTCCTATCGTGAAAAAGCCGTTCACAGCGAACAAATGCTGCTCTACGGACACGGAGACGGCGGCGGCGGCGTGACGCGGGAGATGCTTGAATACCTGTCGCGCTCGGAGCTGATGGTCGGTCAGCCTGCCTCCGGCTACAGCACGGCGGCAGATTTCTTCGCCGGCATCGAGCAGGCAGCACCGGAGCTGCCGGTCTGGCAGGGCGATCTCTATCTGGAGCTGCACCGGGGAACCTATACGACCCATGCACGGAACAAGCGCAATAACCGCAAGGCTGAAATTTTGTACCGGGAAGCGGAGCTATGGCAGACTCTGACTGGACACCAGCTGACCCCGCAGCGGCGGGAAGAGGTAGGCGAGGCCCTGCATGAAGGCTGGAAGCTGATTCTTCTGAACCAGTTCCATGATATAATCCCCGGCTCGTCGATTCCCGAGGTCTATGAGACTTCGGATAAGGAATACAAGAACATCTTCGCCCTTGGGGAGGGCAGCCTGAAGTCCGTCATGGAGGCAGCCGTATCGGATATTGATACCCGTGGAGAGGGACAGCCTTATGTCATCCTTAACGGCTTGGGCTGGACCCGGGATATGGTGGCCGAGCTTGCTTTTGCTCCTGGAGCAGCGCTAACCGCTCCGGCTATATATGACGGGAACGGAACACAGCTTCCGGCAGAGATGACTACAGAAGGAAAGCAAATGGTGCTGCGTGTGCGGGTGCCGGAGGTTCCGGCATTCGGGTATGCAACCGTATGGCTGCGGGAAGAGGAGCAGCAGGGTGCGGACGCATCGGATGCAGGCAATAACTCAATTTCTGCGGCGGACTCCGCTACGTTCGATGATCGCTGGGAGACCGGCTACTACCGGCTCCAGTTCAATGAGCTGGGCGAGATCATCAGCCTGTACGACAAGGAAGCCGGGCGTGAGATTGTGAAGTCCGGCGAAGCGCTGAACCGGCTGCATTTCTTCCATGACCGTCCGATTCTATGGGATGCCTGGGATATCGACAGCCGTTATGAGGAGCAGCCTGCCGGAGCAGCAGTTCTGCTGGAGAAGCGGCTCATGTCCGCAGGTCCGGTCTGCGATGTGCTGAGCTTCCGCTGGAGTCTAGGCCAATCGGAAATACACCAGGAGCTGATCCTGTACCACACCGACAAGCGGATCGACTTCAAGACAAAGGTCCAGTGGCACGAAGCCCACAAGCTGCTGAAGGTTGGCTTCCCGATTGATGTAGTGACCAGCAAGGCTACTTATGAGATTCCGTTCGGCGCACTGGAGCGGACCACGCACCGCAACACGAGCTGGGAGCAGGCGCAGTATGAGGTCTGCGGGCACCGGTATGCCGATGTGTCGGAGCATGACTATGGCGTCAGCCTGCTGAACGACTGTAAATACGGTTACGACACGCAGGGCAGCACCATCCGTCTGTCTCTGCTGCGCGCACCGCGCTGGCCGGATCATTCGGCCGATCAGGGAGAGCATGAATTCACCTATTCGCTCTACCCGCATACCGGAGACTGGCGTTCGGCGCATACCCAGCGCAAGGCCGCTGAGCTGAACCATGCCTCGTATGCTGTAGCCTGTGAGGCAAGTAAAGGCCAACATCCGTCCACTGGTTCTTTCCTTTCCTACGAAGGGAAGCAGGTAGTGCTGGATACCGTCAAGCTGGCGGAAGACGGAAGCGGCAGCATCCTCCGGCTGTATGAATCAGCCGGTGGACGCGAGACCGTGCAGATCAGCTGGCCGCTGCCGCACTCGGCTATCTATCTGTCCAATGCGCTGGAGGAAGAGACCGAGCTGTTGCCGGATGAAGACGGCGTGCTGACGCTAGACTTCCATCCGTTCGAGATTAAGACGATTAAGATTATTCATCCTACTATAGATTAAGCGAGAAGGAGACTACTACCTTGGAACAATTCAGACTTCCCCGCATCGAGATGCCGGAGCTTACGCTGCCGTCATCCATTCAGGCCGTGCTGGCCGACGCCGAAGCGAAGCTGGCCCACCGGCCTAAGCTGCAGCGCCTGTTCCGAAACTGCTTCCCGAATACACTGGAGACCACTACCAAGCTGCTTGATGACGGAACCACCTTTGTCATTACGGGGGACATCCCCGCCTGCTGGCTGCGCGATTCGGTGGAGCAGGTCATTCATTATGTGCCTTTTGCCGCGGAAGATGCTGACCTGCAGCGGATTATCGGCGGGCTGATCAAGCGCCATACGGAGTACGTGCTGATCGATCCTTACGCCAACGCGTTCAATGAATCGGCCAATGACTGGCACTGGAATGCCGCCGATGTAACGGAGATGTCGCCCTGGGTGTGGGAGCGCAAATTCGAGATCGACTCGCTGTGCTTCGTGATCCGGCTGGCCCATGCTTACTGGGAAGAGACGAAGCAGACCGATTTCTTCACCTCTGATTTCAAAAAAATGCTCCGCGTCATCACCGACCTGTTCAAGCGCGAGCAGCATCATGCCGAAGAGTCCCCGTACCGCTTCACGCGGAATAACGGGATTATGGAGGATTCCATCCGTAACGGCGGCCTGGGAATGCCTGTGAATTACACCGGCATGATCTGGTCCGGCTTCCGCTCCAGTGATGACGCCTGCGACTTCCATTACAACGTTCCGGGGAACATGTTCGCCGTGGTGGCGCTGCGGCAGATGCAGGATTTTGCCGAGTGGGTCTTCCGGGACCTGAATTTCCTGGCTGAGCTGAAGGAACTGGAGCAGGAGGTCGATCACGGCATCAAGCTGTACGGCACCTACCGCCATCCTGAATTCGGACCGATCTACGCCTACGAGACAGACGGGTATGGCAATTACAGCCTGATGGATGACGCCGGAACGCCGGGTCTGATGTCCATTCCGTATCTGGGTTATTTGAACAATGACGATCCGGTCTACCAGAATACGAGACGGTTCGCGCTGAGCAGCGAGAATCCGTTCTACTTCGAGGGCAAGGCCGCCAAGGGAATCGGCAGTCCTCATACCCCTGCGGGCTACATCTGGCATATGGCGCTGTCGATGCAAGGCATCACGGCAGACAGCAAGGAAGAGCGGCTGGCGGTGATTGCTATGCTGGAAGCGACCGATGCCGATACCGGCTATATGCATGAAGGCTTCCACGCCGACGATCCGTCCGTGTTCACCCGCAAGTGGTTCGCCTGGTCGAACAGCTTGTTCTCGCAGCTTATTTTGCGGGCGCTGAAGGAAGATATTCTCTAAGACAAACATACTTTTTCACAGATAAAGGAGACCTGATCATGAGTACAATTATTGGAGAAGCACTACCGAACATCCCTTGGCAGGAGAAGCCTGAGGGCACGAATTCCCCGGTATGGAGATATTCCGCTAACCCGATCATTCCGCGCAACGCCATTCCGAACTCGAACAGTGTGTTTAACTCGGCAGTCATTCCTTTTGAGGGCGGCTTCGCAGGGGTGTTCCGCTGTGATTCGCGGTCGGTCAGCATGGATATCTTTGCGGGATTTAGTGAAGACGGCGTGAACTGGAACATCAACCATGAGCCTATCGTATTCGAGGGCGATGAAGAGATCACCAAGCGCGAGTACCGCTATGATCCACGCGTCTGCAAGATTGACGACCGTTATTATGTCTCTTGGTGCAACGGCTACCACGGCCCAACGATTGGACTAGCGTACACATTCGATTTCAAAACCTTCCACCAGCTGGAAAATGCCTTCCTGCCGTATAACCGCAACGGAGTGCTGCTCCCGCGCAAAATCGGCGGCAATTATGCGATGCTCAGCCGTCCGAGCGATACCGGGCATACGCCGTTTGGCGATATTTTTTACAGTGAGAGTCCTGACCTTACCTTCTGGGGCAAGCACCGCTATGTGATGGGTACGGTGGATGGTGATGCTTCGGCATGGCAGTCCAAGAAGATTGGCCCCGGTCCGATTCCGATTGAGACCGACAAGGGCTGGCTGCTGATCTATCACGGCGTTATCAACACCTGTAACGGATTCGTCTACCGCATGGGTGTCGCGCTGCTGGATCTGGATCAGCCTTGGAAGGTGAAGGCCCGTTCGCGCAACTACATTCTCGGCCCGGAAGAGCTGTATGAATGTGTGGGCGATGTGCCGAATGTGACGTTCCCTTGCGCGGCATTGACCGATGCGGCTACCGGACGGATTGCCATCTACTACGGCTGTGCGGATACGGTGACGGGGCTGGCCTTCACGACGGTGGATGAGCTGATCAGCTATATGGATGAATATCCGCTGGAGATTGAGGGGTAACCGGTTATGACCAAACAACAAACGGCACATATTATCTCGCATACGCACTGGGACCGGGAATGGTATCTCCCTTATGAGCGCCATCACATCCGGCTGATTGAGCTGGTGGACACTTTGCTGGACACGCTGGAGCAGAACCCGGACTTCCGCAGCTTTTTCTTCGACGGCCAGACAATTATCATCGAGGATTATCTCCAGGTCCGCCCGGAGAACCGGGAGCGGCTGGTACGGCAGATCCGTGAGGGCCGGATATTTATCGGACCTTGGTACATTCTGCAGGATGCTTATCTCACCAGCCCGGAAGCCAATGTGCGTAACTTACAGCTAGGACATCAGGATGCGGCAGTCTATGGGGAAGTGTCCAAAATCGGTTATTTCCCGGACACCTTCGGCCTGACCGGACAGATTCCGCAGCTTATGCAGCAGGCTGGCATCACTAACGCCTTCTTCGGGCGCGGAGTGAAGCCTACGGGCTTCAACAATATGGTCTCCGATGACGGCTATGAATCCTCGTTCTCGGAGCTGGTCTGGGAAGGGCCGGACGGCTCGCAGGTGCTCGGCATCCTGTTCGCCAACTGGTATTCCAACGGGAATGAGGTTCCCGTGGATGAAGAGGAAGCACGCCGCTTCTGGGAGCGCAAGCTGGGCGATGCCCGGCAGTATGCGGCGACCGATCAGCTGCTGTTCATGAACGGCTGCGATCACCAGCCGCTGCAGACCGACCTGCCGGAGGCCATCCGCATGGCGGAGAAGCTTCACCCGGAGGTCAACTTCGTTCATTCCAATTTCCCGGACTACATCCGGGCTGTGGAAGCTTCGCTGGCTGGACGCAGCCTGTCCACCGTGAAGGGCGAGCTGCGGAGCCAGCGTACGGACGGTTGGGGCACGCTGGTTAATACCGCTTCCGCCCGGGTATATCTGAAGCAGCTCAACCAACGCGGCCAGGCGATGCTGGAGAAGGTAGCCGAGCCGCTGGCCGTTATCGCTAAGCTGCATGGCGGGGAATATCCGCATCATCTGCTGGATTATGCTTGGAAGACGCTGCTGCAGAACCATCCGCATGATTCCATCTGCGGCTGCAGCGTGGATGAGGTGCACCGCGAGATGGTTACCCGCTTCGACAAGAGTTATCACACGGCCGAAGGTATTGTGGAAGGCAGCATACAGGCCATCACCGCAGCGGTGGACACCTCCGGCTTCGCCGCTTACGGCGAAGAGGCACTTCCGCTCATTGTAACGAATACCAGCGGCTGGAGCCGCACCGGTACCGTGACCGTGGAGCTGGATGCAGCCCGACAGTATCTGCGCGACGGTCTGCCGCTGGACGAGAATGCCCGGCGGATGAAGGCTGTGGAGCTGGACGGACGGGTCCTGGTCGATGAACAAGGCCAGCCGATTCCATGTACGGTTGAGGATCTCGGCTTGTCCTTCGGCTATGATCTGCCGGATGACCGGTTCCGCCAGCCTTATAGCTGCCGCAAGGTGCGGCTGACCTTCGAGGCGGCGGCTGTGCCTGCCTTGGGGCTGCGCACCTATGCCTGGGTTCGCCCTCTTGGAGCGAACGGCGCTGATGTTGCCGGAAGCGCTCCGGCGGCGAACCTGGAAGCTATGGCTTCCGTTCCAGCTTCGCTGGTTCACGGCGCGCGCGTGCTGGAGAATGATACGCTGCGGGTAGAGGTTATGGCTGACGGCTCCTTCACACTGGAGCATAAGCCGAGCGGCAAGATCTACCGTGACCTTGGTGTCTATGAGAACACAGGTGACATCGGGAACGAATATATGTACAGACAGCCTGCGGGCGAAGTGCCGCTGACAACTCTCGGCCTTAACGCAGATATCGCTGTTATTGAAGATACGCCATACCGGGCTTCCATCGAAATCGCCCATGAATGGGAGATTCCGGCTTCGGCCGATGCCCTGCTGGAAGAAGAGCAGCGGGCGCTGGTCTATTACCCGGAGCGGCTGGCGCAGCGCGCTGCCGCCACGGTAACCTTGAAGCTGCGGACCGTCTTAAGACTGGAGCGCAGCGGCCAAGGACTGGAAGTGAAAAGCTATATCGATAATGCGGCTAAGGACCACCGTCTGCGGATGCTTTTCCCTGCGGATCTGGCCGCAGCCTCACACCGCGTAGATTCGATGTTCGAGCTGGCGGAGCGTCCGAACGAGCCGGCGCCGGAATGGCAGAATCCTAGTAATGCGCAGCATCAGCAGTGCTTCGTGGATGTTGCCGGGGAGAACGTAGGCCTGACGGTCGCTAACCTCGGATTACATGAATACGAGATTCTGCGGGATGGCCGCAATACGATCGCCGTGACGCTGCTCCGCAGTGTCGGTGAGATGGGTGACTGGGGCTGGTTCCCTACGCCTGAAGCCCAGTGCCTGGGAGAACAAACAGCAGATCTGCTGCTCCTGCCGCATAGCGGGGATGCCGTAACCTCCGGTGCCGCTGCTGCTGCCTACCAGTTCCAGATTCCGTGGACCTGTGCGCAGGCAGAGGTTCATGCAGGGTCAATTCCCGCCGTATATTCGGCTGTCCACTGGAGTGGCGGGACCGCTGCGTTCTCCTCTATGAAGCTAAACAAAGAGCGTGGCGATGTGCTGCTCCGCTGGTTCAACCTGACCGCTGAACCTTGTGAGCTGGAGCTGGAATCCGCGCTGCCGGCCGCTGCCTTCTATACTTCGAATATACTGGAAGCAGAAGGTGAGGAGCTTCAGCCTGAAGGAAACGCCTCGCTTAAGCTTCCGCTTGGCGGGCATGAGATTACAACGGTTGGCATCCGGCTGCGCTGATACAGGCGAAGGGGAAGAGGTGGGATAATATGGATAAACCATTAGATAAGTACTCCTCGAATAACGGCCCGCTCACAGTTGTGCAGCAGCATATATCGGCGGCATCCGGGGAGCCATGGCGTCTGTCTGCAGAGTCCAGGGTTCGGATTGCAGACAATGCCAGATCAGAGGATAACAGGGTTCTGAATGACACCCTCTTCATTGTTCTCACGGAATTCATTGGCAGTCTGACGCCAGCGGATCAGCTTATGGCTGTTCTCTATGGACAGTGTGAGTCAGCCGCTTCAGGAGATATCGTCATTGAGCTCATGGAGCTTGAAGCAGCGGGCCACTTGGACAGCCAGGAAGCTTACGTCATTGACATCGGACGTTATGCGAAGATTACCGCGTCAAGTGAACGGGCGGTGATGTATGGATTGCGGATGCTGCTGCAGAGGCTGGCGGCAGACGGCTTCGTGCCTTGCGGAACCATGAGCGATTCTCCCGCAGTGGCGGAACGGGCGCTGCATATCGACATCGGCCGTAAATTCTATACCGAAGATTGGATCTTGGACAGAATCAGAGAGATGTCTCAGCTCCGGCTCAATACGCTGCAGCTTCATTTCTCGGAGAACGAAGGCTTCCGCTTGATGAGTGAGAGCCATCCCGAGGTAGTGTCGGAGCAAGCTCTAACCAAACAGGAGATGGCAGCCATTATCCATGCCGCCCGGCGGTATCATATCGACATTATCCCTTCACTGGATTCACCGGGGCATCTGGGACAGGCGCTCCGCACTCATCCCGAGTGGTTGCTTAAGGATGCATCGGGAACTCCGGCTCCGGGGGCGCTGGATATTACGAATCCGGCTGCCCGCCGGTTCGTGCTGGATTTGATTGACGAATACGCCGAGTTATTTGCCGGCAGCCGCTATTTTCATATTGGCGGGGATGAATTCATCAACTTCGCGGAGTTCGATAAGTATCCACAGCTCGCGGAGTATGCCCGGAATGTCCTGAACATCAGCGGCGGCACGGGCGTGGACACTTATATTGATTACCTTAACGAGGTTGCTGAGCATCTGGAGTCGAAGGGCTGGACCGTCCGTGCCTGGAATGATGGTCTGTACCGTGCGGATCTGACCCAGCGGGTCGCGCCTAAGCCATCGATTCAAATCACGTATTGGACGAAGTGGCACCCGATGATGGCCCCGGTGGAAGACATTCTAACCAAGGGACATCAGGTGGTTAACTACAACGATGGCTACTTGTATTACGTGCTGGGCGAACATGCGGGCTACACGTATCCGACAGGCGAGAAAATCCGCGCCTCCTGGCATCCCGGCCTGTTCCCAGCCCGTACCGGGGAAGCCAAGCAGGAGTATACTGGAGTGTATCCGCGCGAACTCATCGGCACCACCTTCTCCATCTGGAGTGACAAGCCGGAGGCGCAGACGGAAGCGGAAGTGGCGTCAGCCCTGCGCGGCCCGCTGCGGGCAATGGCGGAGCTGGCTTGGTTGGGGAAGCGAAATGCGGCTGAGTAAATGGCTGAATAGACAGCAGAGTAGACAAATTGTATAGCTTTCTATAATTGCAGCAACGGATACCTTCCTCTTTAGGTGGAGGTCCGTTGCTGTTTTTTTGTGTGAATGCCAAAAACCGAACACATTGGGCACACGCAGCGTCCAAGGACCGAATGTATGCGGAAAACCGAACATATCATAATGCCTAAATATCTTAAATTCATTTTATATACATTTATGCTATCATATTACTCAAAAAAGACAGGCGGTGCAGGTGTGCAGAATATCAAAGTCTATCATTATGATGCGTTCAGCAGCATTACAAACAAAGGGAATCCGGCAGGGGTTGTCCTGGACGGCGGAGCACTCTCGGAGGAGCAAATGCAGGACATTGCAGCGAAGGTTGGTTTCAATGAGACGGCGTTTCCGTTAAAATCCAACCTGGCGGATCTCAAAATCCGCTATTTTACCCCAGGGCATGAGATTAATCTCTGCGGCCACGGGACCATGGCGTTGTTATATGCCATGAAGACAAAGGGGCTGCTGGGAGACGCCAGTGAGTTGACCATCGAGACTAAGGCAGGGATTCTCCCGGTCCGTTTCACTGAAGAGAGCGGCGGACTCTATATGACGATGAGGCAGGCCAGCCCGCAGTTCCAACCCTTCAACGGATCACTTGAAGACCTGGCCCGCTTGATCGGCCTTGAGCCCGGTGATATTGATCAGACCCTGCCGACCATGTACGGCAGCACTGGAACATGGACCTTACTGGTCCCAATTGCTAGCCTTGATGCCTTCACACGGATGGTGCCGGACAACAAACGGTTCCCTGAGGTGCTGAAGGAGATGCCCCGCTCGTCCGTTCACCCGTTCTGTCAACAGACGTATGATCCTGAGGCACATATGCACGCCCGCCATTTCTCCTCCCCGTTCTCCGGGACCACCGAGGATCCGGTCACTGGCACCGCCTCCGGGGTGATGGGGGCTTATTATTCCAGGTACATCGGCGGACAAGCCCCCTCCTTGGAGCTGCTAATTGAGCAGGGCCTTGAGATCGGCAGGGACGGCAGAGTCAGGGTGTCCGTGTCAGACAATGGCAACACAATAGAAGTGACTGGCAACGCGGTTTATGTGAATGAATTTGATGTGATGCTGTGATTTCCCTCATTCCTGTGATGTGTCAGTTCTCCCCCTTGCCATAATGTAATCCCGCCTGATAGGCCTGTTCAAGCAGTGCTTCATAATGCGCGGGCGGCGAATCCAGGGTCTCGTAAAAGAATTCAACCTTGGAGTCTGTGATTCCGCAGTAATCGGCAATTCCCACGTTCAGCAGACGAGTGGTGGCCTCATCATAATTACGTTTCTTCATCTGCTCCTCCGATACGCCTGCCAGAGCCAGCCACAGGGCACGATAACCATGCAGGTTACTTGTGCCGTAGGCAACCCTGTTGTTCAGCACCCGGTCGATATACCCCTTCAGCATGGCCGGCAGATGCCACCACCACAGCGGAAAAACAAATGCCAGGCCGTCATGCTGCCGCAACCGCTCCATTTCCCGCTCTAATTCAGGAGAATAGGGCTGTTCCTGTTCACCTGCGGTCATATTGAGTTCCTCCCTCCCCTGCAGAACAGGGTCAAAGCCAATTCCATGCAAATCCAATATCTCATAGCCGTGTCCGGCTGCGGTAAGTCCCTCTGCGAAACGGCGGGCGACCTGGAAGGTCAGGGAATCTTGTCTTGGGTGCGATACGACGATTAATACGCTCATGCTTGTATCTTCACTACCTTTCTTAACAGCAGGTTTGTAGCCATGTTCCGTGGCTGATGCTATTATAAACAGGAATAAAATAATCTGGAAGTACGCACTTTGCTGTTCTATAGGAAGGTGTATGTTCCATAGGAACTTTGAGGTACCCTACATAATGGAGGCAGAAGCAATGACTGAACAGAATGGCGATAGCGTTCCCAAAAAGTACAAAGTAGGCGTAGAGGCGGCGCTGGAAGTGATGGGCGGCAAGTGGAAGCCGTTAATTATCTACCATCTTATGACCGGACAGAAGCGCACCTCCGAGCTGCTGCGGCTCATCCCCGGCTTAACCCAGAAGGTGCTGACCGCCCAGTTAAGAGGCCTGGAGAGCGATGAGATTATCTCGCGGACCATCTACCAGGAGATTCCACCTAGAGTGGAGTATGAGCTGACGGCCTACGGCTGGGGGCTGAAGCCCGCGCTGGATCTGTTATGCTACTGGGGAGAGGAACACCTGGACAGGATTCATGGCGACAGGTCCAAGGTGCTGGAGGACTTTTAGGCAGCAGAGAGAGACAGAGAGGAAAGGGGTAAGAGCATGGAGTTTGCAAGTCTAACCACAGTCGTCACCCTCATTAACATCGTTCTGGCACTGGGCTTTCTGTTCATTGAGCGCAGGGAGGCGGGGTATACCTGGGCTTGGCTGATGGTGCTGTTTTTCATCCCGATTCTGGGATTTGTTTTGTATATCTTTTTCGGGCGCAATCTCAAAAAGAAGAATTTCTACAAGCTCTTCATCGAAGAGCAGGAATATGTCCAGGCTGAAGCGGACAAGCAGCTGGCGGCCTTCGCGGAAGGGGTGGACGACAGGTCGCAGCTGATGCAGAACTATGCCCAGCTGATTAACATGAATATCCGTTCATCGCACGGCCTGTTATCCAGCGATAATGAGATTGTCATTTACAGTGACGGCCACCAGAAGTTCGCCGCGTTATTCGAGGATATCCGCTCTGCCCGCGCAGAGATCAACATTCAGTATTACATCATTCAGCCGGACCAGCTCGGCACGAAGCTGAGGGACGAGCTGATCCTGAAGGCGCGTGAAGGCGTGAAGGTGCGGCTGTTATATGATGAAGTCGGCTCGAAGCGGATTTCACGGCATTTCTTCAAGGAGCTGCGTGCGGCCGGGGGAGAGGTCGAGGTGTTCTTCCCGTCTCTGCTGAAGCCGCTGAACTTCCGGATCAACAACAGAAATCACCGCAAGCTGTGTATTATTGACGGAAGCATCGCCTATATCGGCGGCTTCAATGTGGGGGATGAATATCTCGGGCAGGTTCCGAAGTTCGGCTACTGGCGGGACACTCATCTCCGGATCACCGGAAACGCAGTCAGCCATATCCAGGGCAGATTCATCCTCGACTGGCATCAGGCCGGGAGTCATGAGCGCGGGGATTACGGGGAATTCGTCTTCAACATGGAGCAGCACACAGGGACAAGCCCCGTCCAGATCATTACCAGCGGCCCCAATTCGGCGACGGAGCATCTTAAGAACATGTATATTAAGCTGATTTTGTCAGCCAAGGAGAGCGTGTATATCCAGACCCCTTACTTCATACCGGACACAAGCTTCATGGATGCCTGCAAAATCGCCCTGCTCTCCGGAGTAGATCTGCAGATCATGATCCCGAGCAAGCCTGACCATCCGTTCGTGTACTGGGCCACCTGGGCGTATGCCGGAGATCTGCTGAATTACGGGGCCAAAATCCTGCTCTACGAGAACGGCTTCCTGCACGCCAAAACGATTGTCGCAGACGGGGAGGTTGCCTCTGTCGGGACGATGAACATCGATTCGCGCAGCTTCCGGCTGAACTTCGAGGTCAATGCCATTGTGTATGACCGGGCGATTGCCGAGCAGCTCCAGGACATTTTCCTGAATGATGTCAGGCTGTGCTCGGAGCTGACCGCCAAACGTTATGCGCAGCGCTCGCTGGTGATCAAGCTGAAAGAGGGGATTTCCCGGCTGCTGTCGCCTATTCTGTAAGGAGAGTGGAGCGTGGGCAGCTGTATTTTATTGAGGGAGGGTATATGAACTATGGTTTGAATGCAGACTTTTCATCTCACCGAGAGCAGATGCCTGAACCTCTGAAACCTGACCCGGGGAATTCACGAGAGCTGTGATGGTTTATGTCTGGTATCCGGCCGCAGGCAAGAGCAGTAAGCAGAGGGAAGCTTTTGCCGGATCCTTGGGAATCCCATCATTCTCCCTTGATTATTACTGTTACATTCATACGAAGGCTATTCCTAATGCCGACTGACTGCGCTCAGAAGATCTTATCCGTTGATCCTGATCAATTCTGGTCTCGGTACCTCCAGTTTGCTGCATACCTCGCTTACAGACAATCTGGAAACAAATGGTTATGATGTAGCGGCTGTAGATCTTACCTACAGTATAGCAGCAACTCTATTTTCATAGGGCACAGTTGCCGGATTTTAATCAGCGATCATTTCAAAGCAGTAGATACGCAACTGGGCAAAGTATGAAACGACGATAATCGCTTTGTCCTGAGTCAATTGAAGCAACAAAATTGTGGAATCTACTTGTGCTGGATTTCTTCAACGGGCATTCGAAAGAAATTCATGAGGAAGGAGAGGATTTCGGGACTGGCAGGCATGAGGAGGAGGTTACAGCCACAAATATTAAGATTATTACATATTGATTTAAAAAGAGGGAAGCGATCTTCCGGTGAAATACCAGGAAAGATCACTTCATATTTCAGACTCTATTTATTTATTATTTTTTAACTTAAACTTTCTTAATAATGCACCGACAGCTTTAACGATTGAAAACACCAATATCCCTAAAATAATTAAAGATAATATGAGATTGGGCCACATTATTTCCAAAGTTTTCACTCCGTCTCAGCGATTAAGTTTTTTATATTATTCATTATATGCCATTATCTTCGCTAAATGAACAACTTCATACAAATCATTAATATATAGAGTAGAGTTCTCGTAATTGGACTTATTATTTTTTTTAAGATAGTTATCTATATATTCTAGCGTTTTCTCTTTGTTCTTAGAATTATTAATTCCATTGATATCTTTCAATACTTCATTTGCTAAACTTGTAGATAAAATATCTCCATATTCGCTTCCATTTATTTCTATTTTTTTCTGCTCTTCAACTGGTAGAAAGAGATAACTGCCGTCAGCAAGTTTTAACTGATTGAGCTTTTCAATTATATCTTTCTCATTTATCGGTATCTCCAACCATTTTTTTATAAAATAAGTATAATAGATGGCTTTCATACTTTTTTGCTCTATTTGAGTTAAATTATTTTCAACTTTTATTAAATTATCTTTAATAAGATTCATAACAGGTGTAGATATTTTCATATTTAATATCTTATTAATGAATAAGTAATTGTAGTGAATTTGTAGTTTATATTGATGATTAATATTTATCGTTGTTTGATCAGATTCAGGAGTTTGCTTTAATTCGTTTTTTAAATGCTCTTCCAAGGAATTATTAATTTTATTTTTTAAATCACTATCAAATTGAACCTTTAACTCTTCTGCAAGAGAAATCGTGTTTTTTTCTTCTGCGAGTGACCTACTAAGATTTTTTTCTTCTGTCATGTTTAAGATTTTAGACAACACTATTAACTTGAGTTTTTCTTCATCTATCTTTATTAAACTTCCAAAAAACTGATTGATTTCAAAAGAATAGTATGTCGTAGTAATATCAATTTGATTTGTAAATGTGTTTAAAAATCCGGCTACTTGATCATTTTCAAAATAAGTTTCTTGGAGTGATTCAACGAGTCCATTATCACGACTTGTAGAACTACAGGCAAAAGTAAAGAGCATAAATATAAAGGTTAAAGCGACTAGTAAAATTTTTCTACTCAAAGCATTCATCCTTCGTTAGATAAAGTAGCTATGTCAGAAAATTCGTTCTGACATAGCTCTTTATATAATAATTATTCAGATTATTATTGTTTTGTCGCTGTTCCAGTTACATTTAGTATCCCACCAGCGTGAGTGAAAACAGCTTCGGGATACATCATATAAACAGAAACATTTGCGTATGTGAGTTTTGAAATGCCTACGCTTGCTGATGTACTACCACTTGCTGTCTGAGTCAGTTGTTTTGTTTTTCTTTGTTTTCGCTTGGGACATTTCGAGAAATAAACTTATGAGCTGCTGAAGCGCAGACTGGTTTTCCAAGTTGCTGATTTCATCGGTAAAGTGGAAAAATAATCCTCCCATTCACGTTTTTGACTACGGTTGCGGACAAAGACAAACTTTACGGGTAACTCACAAGCCTTTTGTACAATAATCGAGCCTTTAATGTCTTTTTCATTCGAGGCAGGAAGGCTTTGAAACACTTCAAGTAGCGTAATTCGTACGCGTTGCACCAAGGGTCAATATGTCATGGTGGATGAGTATACGCTGGAACGGATGATGGAGATGGACGGGGCGGAGATGATGGATACGCTGGAGAAGCTGATTGAAGGCGGGAGTGAATACTACGATATTGACAAGCTGTGGGAGGAGCTGCATCTCACGCTAACCGGAGTCTCGGCCAGTGAACCTGTTGAAGGGGACCCGTTAAGTGAAGCTGTTGTCGGCGTCCATGTGTTTGAGCTGGAAGAGGAGGACGGGTTCTTCGCCTGCACGGAGCAGGATGAACTGGAGGACATTATTGCGGCGATGCAGCAGGTGGACTTGGAGAAGCTGGAGACTGGTGACGTTGAAGAGGCGCTGAGGCAGCAGGTGACAAGTGAGTTTACCGGACTTTTGGACTTTTACAGGAGGGCAGCGGCTGCGGGGAAGCATGTTATTTTCAGTGTAGTTTGAACGGAATAGCGCGAAGCGCCGGGACCTCCTTAGGAGGGGGAACCGGGCTTCAGTTGTTTCTGGAGATAATATTTCGTCTGGCCTTCATTCGGACAATCCTTGATTTCACCGAAGATCTCATACCCCTGCTTCTGATAAAAATGCGGTGCCTGCCAGCTCATGGTGGTTAATTCGCTAACCTTACAGCCGCATTGTGAGGCTCTGTGCTCCAGCTCTTCCAGTAGGGTCTTGCCGAGTCCATGCCCCCTGTATCCGGGGTCAACGGCCAGCAAGTGCACGTTCAGGATATTCCAGACCAGTTCCCCGGTAATGCCGCCAACGAAGATGCCGTTCTCGTAAGCGGCGAGGGAGAGTACCTCACGCTGATAAGGCGGAATGCTGCTGTCCATGCGGCGGCTGTGTTCCTCCAGCAGTCTGGAGATTTCCTGCTGATTCTGAGCAAGATCCAGTTCTATGATGTTCATGAGTATGCCTCCTTAGTATCTGAATTCAATTATAGTCATTATATCAAAATAGAGCCTGCGGACGATGCCGCAGGCTCTATTTGTACCGGGACAACGGCTGGAGTGCCGTCCGTTATTCCGGGGAGATGTACAGGTCTTGGGGTCCCGCAAAGTACCTGAGTATTCATCGAAGTCAGGTCTCCACTTTGTGTGGCGATTTTAGTGCAAATAGAAGAATTTATATGTTTTACACGATAATTTATCCTTCTATTTCTCGCTGAAACGGTACCGTCCTTACTAGGACGGCAAAGCCGTTTCTACTTGTTTTGTCCGCTCTCAGCATTCAGCTTGGCGATCAGCTTATCGCCTTCGACATCGAGATTCGGCAGCAGGCGGTCCAGCCATTTCGGCAGCCACCAGGCTTTGTCGCCGAAGACGGCCATGACGGCCGGAACGAGCGTCATCCGGATGATGAAGGCATCGATCAGGATACCGAAGGCCAGGGCGAAGCCGATCTGCTTAATCATCGCATCCGGGGCGAAGATGAAGCCGGCGAAGACGGATACCATGATCACACCTGCGGCCAGTACGACCCGGCTGGCCAGATCATAGCCGTGAATAACACTCTCCTTGCCATGGCGGCCGTGGACATAAGCTTCACGCATCGAGCTGACGAGGAAGACCTGATAATCCATAGCGAGTCCGTACAGAATACCGGTGACCAGGATCGGCATGAAGCTCAGCAGCGGTCCGCCGGTATCGAAGCCGAACAGCGAATGCAGCCAGCCCCATTGATAGACGGCGGTGGTTACGCCGAAGGTGGCAATAATACTTAACACGAAGCCGACGGTTGCTTTGATAGGTACGATAATCGACCGGAACACCAGCAGCAGTATGATCAGCGACAGGATAACGATGATCCCGATGTACACAGGGAAGGCATCGGACAGCTTCGAGGACATATCAATATTGATGGCCGTGAAGCCGGTCACGCCAAGATTAATATTGTTGCCGGTGGTCAGGCTGGACGCTGGATCGCGCAGCTCCTGTACAAGGTCTCTGGTTGCGGTATCTGTGGGCCCTGTCTTCGGAATCAGGCTGATAATGGCGAGCTTGCCGGTGGGATTCAAGCCCAACGGGGACACGAGTGCAACGTTATCATGCATTTGCAGTTCCTGCACCAGCTTGCCTACGACCTGCATCGAGAGGGTATCAGTCGGATTCTTCGGCTCTGCTACGAGCAGGAGCGGGCCGTTGAAGCCTTCGCCGAACCCTTTGGAGATGACATCATAGCTCTGGCGGGCCGGAGTATCCAGGTTCGCCGAGGCGCCGGATGGAATACCCAGCTCCATCTTGGTCACCGGGATTGCGGCTGTGCCCAGAACCAGCACCACGAGTATAATGATGGCCCAGCGATATTTCACCGTAGCATTTGCCCAGCGGTGAGAGAAGCTGTGCTGGGATTTTTTGGCGGCTGTGCTGTGCTTGGTCCGGGCTTTGGCGGTTACGATCCGTTCACCGACCAGGCCGAGCAGCGCAGGCAGCAGGGACAATGCCAGCAATACATTGATGAGAACACTGGCCGCAGCCACCAGTGCCATTGTCGATAAGAAGCCGATGCCAATGACGAGCATGCCGCACAGGGCGATAATTACGGTCAGACCGGCGAAGAATACCGCGCTGCCGGCGGTGCCGAGTGCCCGGCTTGCTGCTTCTGCTGCGCTTAATTTCTCATCCAGGATCAGACGGCGCTGCCGGTTCACAATGAAGAGCGAGTAGTCGATCCCTACCGCGAGACCGATCATCACGGCAAGAACCGGTGTAATATCGTTCATCTGGATCAGGCTGCCGAGGGCAAAGGCACCTCCGACGCTGATGCCGACTCCGAGAAGCGCGGTCAACAGCGGCAGGCCTGCGGCTACAACCGAGCCGAGCGTCAGGAACAATACGATGGCAGCAACGGCCACGCCGATAGCTTCCGTGGAGCCGATGGCCGGCATGCTTTTGAGCGAGTCGCTTGGAATCGCGGTAATGCCTGAACCGGACTGTTCAACCTCAGTTACGGTATCGATGATATTATCCGGCACCTCCGATGGCAGAGATGTCTGTTGAACCGTGAACTGGAACTGGAATAGGGCAATACTGCCGTTAGCCGACAGCATCACGCCGGGAACGGGAGCGCCATCAACGATCAGCGGACCGAACGGTGCTGCCTGAGCGGCAGCGGCAGGATCGGCGGCAGCTTGACCAGCGGCGGCGGAAGGATCAGCAGCGGCTTGGCCCGCAGCAGCTTGCCCAGCGGCGGCGGAAGGATCGGTGGCGGCTTGGCCCGCAGCAGCGGCAGGATCGGCAGCGGCTTGGCCCGCAGCAGCGGAAGGATCGGTAGCGGCTTGACCAGCAGCAGCGGAAGGATCAGCAGCGGCTTGCCCAGCGGCTGCCGCTGCTTGTGCTGCCAGCTCTATAGGATTGATGACATATTCCATGTTGTACACATCATTAATAGCTTTTAGAAGCAGCGCTGTACGCTCAGGCGTATCCAGACGTTCTCCGTCCGGAGCCGTGAAGGCTATACTAGCCTGGCCTCCGGCCGCAGCGGGCAGCTCTTTTGTCAGCTTATCCAGCACTTTTTGCGACTCTGTGCCTTCAATTTTCATCTCGGAGCTTGATTGAATGCCATTGACTCCAATCAGGGTGCCTACAACTCCGAGTACAATGATCCAGACTGCAATGAAGGCCCAGGGCTTGGCATAAGCCGATTTACCTAAGCGGTATAGAAAGGTAGACATGTAATGGTTTCTCCTCTTTATCTGTGAATTTAGAAGCCGTTGCGTAAATAAGCGAACATGGAATTCAGGTATTGGTCAAACGGCATGGCATCGGAGCCTTCGCTCTGCTGTTCACCCGGGAGCATAACATTGAGCCGTCCGTCCACTATAGGTACGAAGGCACCATAGACGGCACCAGCCAGCAGATGGGTATACCCGTCGGAATAGCGCCCGTGGGAGAACTGCTCAAGCACCTCTTGGGCTGCGATCTGCAGACGACGGAATACGCTGAGAATATAAGGCTCCAGGGACGGGTACTGATTCGCCAGCGATACGAACTGCCGCAATTTATGCAGGAACTCAGAAGTAAATTGCAGCTGTAGCAGATTGTATAGAGCGTCCAGCGGTGTAGCATCTGCCGGAAGCCCGGCAAGCAGGAGCTTATCATCTTCTTTGTTGGCACTGCCGATGAAGTAGGCGGCGACTGCCTCCTCCTTACAGGAGAAGTAATTCGCAAAAGTCCGCCGGGAATACCCGGCCTTCTGAACAACATCGTCCACAATGAAGCCGTCCATGCCATGCTCAAGCGCAAGCTCGAAGGCCGCTACGGCTAAGGCGTAGGAGGTGGCTTCCTTTTTTTTGTCCCGCAAATTCAGTTTCGAATTCAAATTTCAACGTTCCTCCTTTCCCTAAGATCTATAAGCTCTATAGAATCTATAGGTTCTATTATTGCTCAAAGGGAAAGATTGCACAATGAGCATCGAGTGACGGAAATGTGAATGTTTTAAATTTGGAGAAGTGGGCTGGAGAAGATGATGGAGGTTTAGGGGATTAAGTTAGGAGGGCGTGGGGAAGGGAGTGAAGTGGGAAATAGTTGTGAGGATAATGAGAAGTTAGTGGAAGGCAATTGAGTAAATGAGTGAGCAAATGAGTGAGTGAGAGTTACTGTGGGAGTAAGAGTAGGAGAATAGGAGAGTAGGAGAATAGGAGAGTAGGAGAGTAGGAGAGTAGGAGAGTAGGAGAGTAGGAGAAGAATAGGTGAGTAAGTGAGTAGTACGTGAGAGGAAGAGTAACATTGGTGTAAACAGACGATAGCACGAGCAAATCCCCGGGCGGATAAGAGCAGAGCTGAAGAATGCGCCTTCATTCGTGAAGGGACAGCATTTTTGACTTCTTTTGTCATCCGTGAGGTTTTACATTAAATGGCTGCAGGCGTAAGATTCAATCAACAACCGAATGAAATGACACTGTTCTTGAAATGGCTGAATTCCGTAACGGGAACGGGGGAACCAACTGGTGCAAGCGGCTTAAGGATTGGCTGCTGAGTACCCGGGGTGAATCCTTGCCAGTGTGCTATTATGGCTCCGGTGAGGTAGGGCAATCTCGCTGCCCGAATCCGTCAGCTAACCCCGTAAGCCTCGAAGAGAGAGGATGAGCGCCATGATCGATTAACCGACCACGGAGAGCCCTGCTGCTGCTGTGGTCTTTTTGCTGTGCAGGAAGGGGATAATCCCACTGATTGCGCTGAAAGTGGGCTGGATGCGGAAATGAGAGGGGTATATCCCTCTGATGGTGGCGAGAGTTTGCTGGGAGGCGAAGAGCAGGCAGGTGCGAGAGCAAATGAAGAGCACAAGTGCCCCTGATTCCCGGCAATGTTAGCTAAACGAGCAAATGAAGAGCACAAGTGCACCTGATTCCCGGGAAAGTTGGCTAAACGAGTAAATGAGGAGCACAAGTGCACCTGATTCCCGGCAATGTTAGCTAAACGAGTAAATGAAGAGCACAAGTGCACCAGAATCCCGGAAATGTTAGCTAAACGAGCGAATGAAGAGCACTAGTGCACCTGATTCCCGGCAATGTTAGCTAAACGAGCGAATGAAGAGCACAAGTGCACCTGATTCCCGGCAATGTTAGCTAAACGAGCAAATGAGGAGCACTAGTGCACCTGAAGCAAGTAGCGTCTCAGCCCCCACCTGACCAAGCAGCTCAAAGTGGAAATTAGGGGCAATAGTGACGGAAAGAAGCACAATTAAATCATATAACAACATTAATTAGTCATTTTAAATTCGAATTAGTCTTTTCATTTACCACAATAGTCAGTTTCCGCATCGCCACTACAGTCAGTTTTCTTATAGCCATATTACATTGAAAGGAGGGGTTACCATCGCTACTGTATTTATCATCTGCTTCTGGGTGGGCCTCCTGCTTATCCTCAGCGGTAGTATTCATGGGCACGGCCTGGCGGGCCACCTGCATGTCGGGGGAGGGGATGCCGGTGGGCCGGGCTTTCTACCGATTCTACCACTGATGGTGTTTGTCACCGTCTGGGGCGGCACGGGGTATATGCTTGTCAAGTACAGCGGGATGCAGCTGCTCGCTGTGGTGCTGGTCTGTACCTTGATCGCCCTGCTGCCGGGCATTCTGCTCTACACGGTGCTGGCCCGGGTGATGACCCGGTATGACAGCAGTATGAGTGAACTCGATTATGAGCCGGCCGGCCAGCTCGGCTATATCAGCATTGCCGCAGCGGATGGGGCCGTGGGAGAGATGAAGTATGTGCTGCACGGAACCATGCGCTCCATCGGCGTGCGGGCCGAATCCGGTCAGTCGCTATTGCGGGGCGATCGGGTGATTATTGTGAAGACGGATAAGGGGATCGCAGCGGTCACTTTGTTCGAGAGGGAAATGGAACAAAACTAACGGGGAGTGTCGGAGCAAATGTTAATTTTATATGTAACCGGAGCTATTGTATTAGTGATTCTGCTGGCGTTAACCAGTATTGTGACCGCGTATAAAAAGGTTCCGCCCAATCAGGCCATGATCGTATACGGCCTCGGCGGCAAAAGAGTGGTCCAGGGTGGCGGGACGTTCGTCATCCCCGGCTTTCAGAACAATAAAACCATCTCCATGATGCTGATGAGCTTCGATGTTATTCCGGCGCAGGCCATGTTCTCCCGTCAGGGCATCAAGCTCAACCTGGAGGCAGTCGCCCAGATTAAGATTAAAAGCGATCCAACCGCTATTCTCACAGCCAGCGAACAGTTCATTGACCGGCCGGAAGAGGACCGTGAGACGATTATTTTGCATTCGGTGGAGGGTCATCTGCGGGGCCTGATCGGCCAGCTCACCGTAGAATCTATACTCAAGACCCCTGACGAGATCAACAGCAAGATGCGGGAGACCTGCTCGGAGGACCTCGACAAAATGGGGCTGGAGGTGGTCAGCTTTACCATCAAGAAGATTACCGACGACAAAGGGTACATCGACAATATGGGGGTGCCCGAGATTGAGCGCATCCGCCGCGACGCCAGTATTGCCAGGGCTGAAGCCGAACGCGACATTCAGATCAAACAGGCCGAAGCAGAGAAGGAATCCTCCATTGCCAAAGCCAATGCCCATCAGGCGACCATAGAAGCGGGAACCGCTGCCCGTGCGAAGGAATCCCTGTTCGAGAAGGAGCTTAACATTAAGCAGGCGGATTTCAAGCTGGAGACCGAGGTGAAGAAGGCGCAGGCGGATCTGGCGTATGAATTGCAGCAGAACAAGATCAAGCAGTCACTGGTTACGGAACAGGTGAAAATCACTCAGATGGAGGCCGAGGCCAACCGCACAGTCCGGGAGATCGAGGTCGAGCTGAAACAGCGGGAGCTGGAGGCAACGGTGATCAAGCCTGCGGAGGCGGAGAATCAGGCGACGATCATGAGAGCAGAAGCCGCCAAGCAGCGGAAGATTCTGGAAGCGGAAGCCGAAGCAGCTACTACGACCAAGCGTGGACTGGCAACAGCGGAGACTGATCTGGCAAAGGGGAAAGCGAATGCGGAGATCGTCCAGCTCGCCGGAGCTGCGGAAGCGGGAGCGCTGCAGAAGAAGGCCGAGGCGTACAAACAGTTCACCCAAGCCGCCTTAACCGTGGAATTCCTGAAAATCCTGCCCGAGCTGGCTGAGAAAATCGCTTCCCCGCTGGCCAAGGTAGATAAGATCACCGTCATCTCCCAGGATGGGGCGTCCGCAGGCGTGAACAAAATTACCGGCGATATCGCCAAAATCATGGCGCAGGTGCCTGAGCTGACCAAGACGCTGACCGGCATGAATGTCACAGAGGCGCTTAGCGGGTTACTTGGCCGGGAGCATGAGCAGGAACAGGAATAGGAGTAGGAGGAGAGGCAGGTAGTAAGTAGTTAATGAACCGGCAGCAAGCCGCCTTCCTGACTGCATCTCTCCACAAAAAACAGGCGTCAATCTCCAAAAGGAGGCTGACGCCTGTGGTATGTCTGAAGCTGTAGATCAGCGCTGCACCACTCTCAGGCGGTAAGTGCAGCTTGCGTAATCTCCGCGCAGGTCGGAGACTACCAGACCCATACGCATCAGGCGGTCACCGCCGAGCGGTGTGCCGCCGAAGGCCGTCTGGAACGGAGCAGAGCTGTCGCCTCCAGCGGCCGCAGAAGCTTCTGCGCCGCCGTGGACATGCTCGTTGCTGCCGGCAGCTCCGGTCTCGATTACGTAATCAACCTCCGGGTTCAGCCCCTTGAGCGTAAGGCGTGAGATAGGCGGATTCGGTCTCGCAAGTACGCGGAAGTAAGCGACGAAGGCTTCGGTCTTGTCCTCGCTGACGAACATCCAGGCGGTCTCACCGCTGCCCTCGAACGGACTCAGCAGACGGTACATATCCCCTTGCTGTACCAGTGTGCGGATCTCCTTGTACTGGGCAATCTGCCGGGCGGCCAGGTCCTTCTCGGCTTCGGTGAACTTGGTGAGGTCCAGCTCATAGCCAAAGTTACCGCTCATTGCCACATCGCCGCGCGTAGCGAGGGAGGTAATGCGGTCCACCTGATGGTTCGGAACGTCAGATACATGCGCGCCCATGCTGCTGGCCGGATAGACGATGCTTGTGCCGTACTGAATCGCCAGACGCTCAACCGCATCGGTGTTGTCGCTGGTCCAGGTCTGCGGCATATAGAACAGCATGCCCGGATCAAACCGGCCGCCGCCGCCGGAGCAGCTCTCGAACAGAATGTCAGGGAAGCGCGAGGTCAGGCGTTCCAGCAGATTATACAGGCCGAGCATATAGCGGTGGGCGGTTTCTTTTTGCCGCTCTGGGGCGGCCTTCACCGATGCAATCTCGGTCATATTGCGGTTCATGTCCCACTTGATATAGCGGATCGGGGCACTGGAAAAGACCGTGCTTAACGTCTCATACAGATAGTCGCAGACCTCCGGGCGGGAGAGATCCAGGATCAGCTGGTTGCGGCCTTCTGTGCGGCGGCGTCCTTCGGCATGCAGGCACCAGTCCGGGTGCTTGCGGTAAAGCTCACTGTCCGGCGAGACCATCTCCGGCTCCACCCATAGACCGAACTGTACGCCTTCCTTGTTGACCCGGCCGGCCAGATCCGCCAGACCTTCAGGCAGCTTGCGGCGGTCCTCGAACCAGTCGCCGAGTGAGCTGTTATCCTTGTCGCGTCTGCCGAACCAGCCGTCGTCAAGGACGAATAGCTCAATGCCGAGCGGGCCTGCTGCTTTGGCGATGGTTGCGATTTTGTCCGCATCGAAATCGAAGTAAGTCGCCTCCCAGTTGTTGACCAGAATCGGCCGGGCCTGATCACGGTGAACACCGCGGCAGAGCCGGGTCCGGTACAGCCGGTGATAGGTGCGAGACATGCCGCCGATGCCTTCGCTGGAATAGACAAGCACGGCCTCCGGGGTCTGGAAGGATTGGCCCGGCTCCAGCAGCCAGGAGAAGTCGAACGGATTAATTCCGATGCTTACACGGGTCTGTCCGAACTGCTCCACCTCGGCCGTAGCGCTGAAGCTGCCGCTATAGACGAGACTGAAGCCATAGACGTCACCCTGATCTTCATCTGCACCCGGGCGCAGCAGCGCAAGGAACGGGTTGACCTGATGGCTGCTTGATCCGCGCCGGCTCTCCAGGGACAGCGCGGCTCCGGGGTTAAGCGGGTGGCGCTGAACATGGCGTTCTCTCGCCCATGCGCCGCTCAGGTGCATGGTGTCATAAGCAGAATCGGCAAAATCCACCGATGCGCTAAGCGCCTGCTCCAGCCGGAGCGGGGCATCGCCGTTATGCTCGAAGCGCACAGAGCGGGTAATCGCCTGATGATCAGCGAATACCGTATAGAGCAGTCTGACCGTCAGACCGGCGTAGTCATCCTTCAAGGTGAGTTCAAGTGTAAGCGCTTCTGCTTCGTTCTCTGCATAGACCGCAGGCAGTCCATCCAGTGCCGGTTTGCCCGGCGTGATTACATAGCCTGCATATTGCAGCTCTGAGATCCGCGTGCCGTCCGCAAGCTGAACCTGATAAGCCGGCCGCCGGAAATCACTCGTCCCATACTGCGGATACTCCTGAGGCAGGGCATCTAGCGAGAGGGCGGGCTTCTGCGGCAGCGGGGTTGGTGAGAAGGAGGCGCGTTCACGCAGCTCCAGTGCTCCAGCCAGACTGTCATCATGACGGAGCCGTGCGCCCCAGTAGACATGGGCAGGGTAACCCTCTACCAGTTGGATGATATAGCTGGTGTCTTTGGACTGAAGGTGAAACAGCCCTTGCGATTCATCTGCATAAATGTTCATAATCTTAACACTCCTTGTGTGATGGGATAAGGTCCGGATATCTTGGAAAAGGCAATCAAGATTGCTGTGCAGCCGGGCTGCGTTAATCCATTGTTCCGCCGCTGGTCTCGCGGACAATCAGCTTCGTGCCGATCATCGAATGCGAAGGGGCTTCGCGTCCTTCGAACCGCTCGGCGAGCAGCTGAACCGCAGCTTTGCCCATCTGCTCGGGATAGGCGCGGACCGTTGTCAGCGGAGGCTGAACATAGGCCGCCATCTCGATATCATCGAAGCCGACGACAGCCATCCCGGCAGGCACCTGTATCCCGTGATCATGCAGGGCGCGCAGAGCGCCGACCGCCAGCGGATCACTGGCGGCGAAGCAGGCCGTAGGCCGCCTTACCCCTGCCAGCAGCTCACTCATCATCCGGTAGCCGTCAGCACTGGTCCAGCTTCCGGTGCGGATCAGCGCCGGATCATAGCAGCCCTGGCTCTGCATAATCCGGGTGTAATGATGCCTGCGGCGCTCCTCCTCGCTGCCGCCTCCGATGAAGGCGATCTCGCGGTGACCGAGCTCCAGCAGATGGCCCAGCGCCTGATCGACAGCCTGCCGGAAATGCGTCCGCACGGAGTCATATTCCGTGCGCTCCGAGTAATGGTCGACAAGCACCGTGGTGCCCCCGTCCGGGTGCAGCTTCGCAAGCTCTCCCGGCTGGAAGCTGCCGCCGACTACGATAAGCCCGTCACCCGCAGGCCGGAGCGGGGCTGGCGTGCTGTGTCCGCGCAGCGTCTGGCCCAGCCGGATGCCCAGCTCTTCACAGCGCAGCTCCACGCCGCGCCGGATGGAGCCGTAATAAGGGTCGTCCCGTTCCTCTTCGGGTGAACACCAGAGCAGGAGCGAGACGGTCTTGCAGCCCAACTCATTCTCCCGCTTCAGCTGCCGTACCCGTGAGGGCTTGTAGCCCAGCTGCCCGGCCACGGCGAATACGCGGCTGCGTGTCTCCTCACTGACAGCCAGCGACAGGTCGTTATTTAGCACTCTGGATACGGTTGCGGCTGATACGCCGGCTTCCCGGGCGATGTCTTTAATCGTTGCCAAGCTGATCACGCCTTTTTAGTTAATAAATTTACTAAATCTTCGCCTTTATCCTATCATCCCTTTAGCGTTCTTTCAAGCAAATTTTGATGAGCGCTTACATTGGGAGGGGATTGGACGCAGGATCACCGCCGTATCGCCTCGCCCCAACATTCTCGCGGACCTGAAAGCCCTTATCAGCGCCAAATTACACCATTAGGCAGGCTAGGCGGACTCAGAGGCCGTTAACTAACCCATTACTCCTCATTTATAGCTGCAAATGGCAACATAAGCGCTCCTGAGTCCGCAAGCATAAGAAAAGTTGGTTTTTTCGCATTATAGCGTCATCTGAGTCCGCCAGATGCCGATTAAGCTTAAGAAGAGTCTGGACCAAGGTTACAGCAAGTCTTGCTTTGTTGTTCGGCCCTTGCTCTTCGGAAATTGCTATGCCACAGCCCGCTATTCCGTTTGTACGCAAATAAAAAAAGGCTGCCTATACCGGCAGCCCTGTCCACTTTTCCACATTATTACGTTATCCCATCCCTATCATTCTACAGCAAGCTCACCGAATAAATGCCCCACAATCAGATCCGCGCACTCTTCAGAAGTATTCTCATGCGTGTTCACCTTGAAGCCATAACCGATGTCACGTGCCATCAGCTTGTGCTGCTCTTCCGACTGGTCTTCGCCTCTGTGTTCACGGGCCAAATTGCGCTGGCGGCAGATGTCCAGGGGACAGAATACTTCTACCATAGTTAGCGGGTATCCGGCGAAAATATCCTTCACCTTCTTATAATGAGGCGTGAGGCCCGGCCGCTCCACCAGGATGCCGTCAATCAGCACATGCTTGCCATGATCCGAGAATAATTTGGCGGTATGATACATCATGATAATAGCTTCACTAAGATACTTCCAGTAATCTTCACGCAGGTAACGTTCCCCGATTGTTTCTTCGAACAGGTCATTGGCTACCACATAAAAGAATTCCGGCGATCTCGACTGTATCGCATCAACTATTGAGGTTTTGCCGGAGCTGGTCACTCCGTTTAGAAATACGATTTGCCCTTTGTTCATTTGAATTTTCTTCCTTTCGTCCTTCGTTTAATTTCCTCCCGCATTCCCATCGATCTGCTGCATATAATCCCGGGGAGAGAGCCCGGTGACCTTCTTGAACACCTTGCTGAAATAGAAGGCGCTCTCATAGCCGAGCTTCTGGGAGATTTCGTAGATCCGGCCTTCGCCGCGGACCATCATTTCCTTGGCGGCGGTGATTTTGGTCTCTGTGATATACTCGACATAGTTCACCCCGGCGACCTTGGAGAACAGGTGGCTCAGATAGTTGGGGCTGAAGTTGAACACATCCGCCACCTGATGGAGCGAGAGCTTGGTGCCGAGATTTCTTTTGATATACTCCTGGACGTTCTTCACCACCTGCTCCTTATAGCTCTGTCTGCGGGTGGCGAGCATTCGGACGCAGCCGTCCCGGAACTGGACGAGCCAGCTGATAATCTCCTCAATCGTATGCATCTGATAGATCGCCCGGTAGCCTTCCGGCTCCTGCTCGAAGATCTGCTCCACCATGTTCTCCCCGTCCGCGAGCAGGGAGGTCGCCATATACAGAATATTGCAGGCGGCATCGGTGGCGGGAACGAGCAGATCGGCCCGTCCGTCGAAGATCTCGATCATCCGGGAGATGATGCTGTGCAGGGCGCGGGTATCCATTTCTTCAAAAGCTCTGCGGATCTCCAGCCGCGATTCCGAGAAATCAAACAGCAGATGCTCCTGCAGGGGAGCTTCGCCTTCCGTGAAGAAGACGAAGGAGCGCTCCTTCACAGCGGCGGGCAGTGCCTTCCGGGCAGCGAGATAGCTCCCCTGCAGCAGATAAGGATCTTCCGCCGCGAAGCCAATCGCCCCGATAATGGTCACATTGAAGTAATTATGCAGCACGGAAGCCATGTCCGCCAGCAGCTTCTGGATGTCAGGCATCCAGAGCTGCGGGTCCGGGCCCGGCACAGGCAAGGTCAGCGCGAAGTTGCGCAGATCCAGACTGGTTACATAACAGGCGCTGAGCGACGAGAGCGTATCCTTCGCCATCTGTACAGTGCTTGAGCATAAGGCCACCAGCTTATCCCCACGCGGCGGGACGGTGTCCGGCCCGAGAATGCGGCAGGTACAGACCAGATAGGCCGGCGCGGAGAGGTCCACCTCCAGATCCTCCTTTTGCAGGAGGTACTGGTTCTTGTTCTCGAACAGACCGCTTAACAGCCGGATGAAGAATTTATCGCGCTGGGCCTGGAGATTGCCGCGGTGGACCAGCTTCGGATAGCTCTCCATCGTCTGGTACTCCTCCAGAATACTAATGGCCCGGCGGATCGATTCGGCCAACGCCTCCGGGGTTAGCTCCAGCTTCACCAGGTAATCGGTGGCCTGGACCTCAATCGCTCCGCGCGCATACTGGAATTCCTCGTAGCTGGTCAGCATGATGAACAGCGGAAGCCGCCCGTACTTGCGGCGGACGGAGCCGGCGACCTCAAGGCCGCTTTTAATCGGCATTTTGATATCGCTGATCACAATGTCCGGGCGGAGGGTGTCGATCATCTCTTCCTCCTGTGCGCCGTTATGGGCGATGCCGACAATCTCAATGTTATAGTGCTCCCATTTCAGCATGGACTGGAGTCCGATGCAGACCAGGGCTTCATCATCTGCGATTAATAATTTGATCAAGCTCATCACATCCTTGCTCAGTATGCTATTGTTTTGGGGTCTCCGCAAAGTACCTGAGTACTCATCGAAGCTAAGGCCTCACTTTGTGGGGGATTCTTAGCTATTCTCTCTGCCGGAAGGGCAGCAGCAGCTTCATCGTGGTGTAGCGGCCGACCTCGCTCTCAATGGACAAGCCGTACTCCCCGCCAAAAGCGAGCTGCAGCCGTTCGTTCACACTGCGCAGCCCGATATTCTCCAGCATCCCCGTAGCTTCGTCCCCGGGAACGGTTAGAATGGTGGCAATCTGCTCCGCCGTCATTCCGACCCCATTGTCCTCGATCGTGATGAGCAGATCCGTGAATCCGCTCTTCGTGACCCGGACAACAATATCACCTCTGCCCTTGGGCTCGATGCCGTGGAAGATCGCATTCTCCACCAGGGGCTGGAGCGTGAAGCGCGGAATAAGCCCGCCAAGCAGCGCTTCCTCTTCAATCTCTGTGATCATGGTAACCGTGCTGCCGTACCGGTATTTCTGAATCAGGAAATAATCCTCCAGCAGGCTCAGCTCATCCTTCAGCGGCATCAGCCGCCGGTTGTCCTTGGCAATGCTGCGGAGCAGCCGGGACAGGGAGGTCGTCATCTCCGCAATGCCGGTGGCGTTCTGGATCGTAGCCATCCATTTGATCGAATTCAAAGTATTGTACAGAAAATGCGGATTAATCTGATTCTGGAGCATCCGGTATTCCAGCTCCTGCTTCTGCTTCTCGTCCGCAAGCCGGCTGTCCATGAGGGCCACGATATCCTGGGACAGGCGGTTAATGCCCCGGCCGACATCGCCCAGCTCGCTGTTCCATTCAATACCCGAGTCCAGCAGGAAATTGCCCTGGGCGATCTTATCCATGCGCTTCTTCAGCTTCTCCACCGGAAGGCTGATCGTGCGGGTCAAATACAGCGTAATGATCGCGCTTAAGACAAGCACGAGCAGACAGACGCCGAGCAGGACGAGAATCCATATATTGCTCCGGGGCGCGAACTGGTCGCTGGATAAGGTCTGCGAGAGCATGACACCGCTGCGTACCGGATACGATACCACGATATGGCTTTCCTCATCATCCTGCATTTTCACCATGGACAGCTCGGTATCGGGGCCGACAGGCTTGTCACTGGTATAGGCTACCGGCTCATAGGGTTCCTCAATGGCCTTGACCTGATCTCCGTTAAGCTGATAATGATGATCGCCGAGCGTAAGCAGCAGCCGGGAGTGCTCCGGCAGGGCATAGCCCTTCAGCTTGTCCGTAATGACGGAGGTATTCGCGAGCAGGTAGACGGTTCCCACCCGGGTGGCCCCCCGGCCATAGATCGGGAACACGAAGGGAATTCCGTAGGAATTGGAGAGCGGGTCCTTAATCACCCGGTCCCACTGCTCTTCGGCATCATTCGCCAGACCGGTCACTTGACCGATATTATGGATCGTAAGCGGAATGGAGGTGCCGAAATTCTCCACCTGCAGGAATTTTCCGCTGTTGTCTGTGGTAATAAGGCGGCGCACATAGCTATACGAACGGTTGATCCGCAGATCCTCCTGCATGGCATTGAACACATTAAGCGCCTGCTTGGGGCTGGCCTCCACTGAGCCGAAATATTCGGTAAGCAGGGTGTTCGTAGACGAGTTGGTGCTGCTGGTCATCGCCAGCGTAGTCAGGTTAATCAGATCCTGTTCGATAATATGGGAGACGAGCTGGAGGTTGAATTCCGTCGCCTGGATCGTCGTTTTGCGCTGGTAATACGTAATCAGTTCGTAGCTGAACCAGGACAGCAGCGTCGCAATCAGCAGCGCAAAAGCGGTCATCAGCAGAATAATGCGGCTTTTAATAGTAGATTTACGTACCGTGGTGAACACTCCTTCATGAATAAGGACCTATTTAAAGCGTTTTCAACTACCATAGCATATTCCTGCGTTTCATTATAGAGCCGGGGGGAGAAGCTGAGGATTTTACAGGTTTCGGATAAGAAATTACAGGTTTGGGGCAGGCCGTGCGGAGAAGAGCACAGAATAGTGAATGAACTGTGTTTGATTTTGCATCCCCATGGGATCTGAAAAGGCTTACAATTTGAACTAAGGCCAGGTAAACAAATGGGCCGGTTATGGATAGACCATCAGAAGATAAAGGGGATACTTACATGAACTTGAAAAGATTCTACGGCATGACCCTTGCCACCGCGCTCTCCGTGAGCATGCTGGCCGGATGCTCCGGCAATAACAATACGAAAGACGCTGCTGCCACTGCCGCACCTGCTTCGGGCAACGCTGCAACCGCTTCCTCCGAACCAGGCCAGGAGCCAGTGACGCTGAAATGGGCACTGTGGGACTGGGAAGCCACTGCGTACTACAAGCCGCTGATTGATGCCTATAAAGCTGCACATCCGAACGTAACCATCGAATATGTCGATCTTGGCTCCACGGACTATATGACCATGCTCAGCACACAGCTCTCCGGCGGAGCGGACCTGGACGTTCTTACTATTAAAGATATTCCCGGCTACTCGAACCTGGTGAAGCAGAATCATCTGGAGCCGCTGAAGACCTACATGGGTGACAAATCCATTGATCCTTCCCTATATGGCGGTACCGTTGAACAGATTGAAGTGGGCGGCGAGGTGTATGCGCTTCCGTTCCGCAGTGACTTCTGGCTGGTCTACTACAACAAGGCCCTGTTTGACAAAGCAGGCGTAGACTATCCAAGCAACGATATGACCTTCGACCAATATGATGAGCTGGCCCGCAAGATGACCTCCGGCAGCGGATCGGAAAAAGTATACGGCGCCCACTACCACACCTGGCGCAGCGCGGTTCAACTGTTCGGCATTCTGGACGGCAAGAACACGGTGGTCGGCGGCAACTATGATTTCCTGAAGCCTACCTATGAGCGGATTCTGAAGGAGCAGGAAGACGGTATCGTCATGGATTATGCGACCCTGAAGACCTCCAGCACGCATTACTCCGGCGTATTCTATAACAACTCCGTAGCCATGATGAACATGGGCAGCTGGTTCATTGCCACCCAGATTGAGAAGGTGAAGAGCGGCGAATCCCAGTCCAAGGAATGGGGCATCGTGAAATACCCTCATCCGGACGGCGTTGAAGCCGGAACGACTCTGGGCACGATCACTTCACTGGCCGTTAACCAGAAATCCAAACACAAAGAAGCAGCGCTTGACTTCATGAACTTCGTAACCGGGGCAGAAGGCGCCAAGGTGATTGCTTCTACCGGTACGATTCCTGCGATCAAGAATGATGAGGTTATCAATTCTATCACTTCCATCGAAGGCTTCCCGGCTGACGAGAACAGCAAGGCTGCTTTGAATACCGTTCAGACTTATCTGGAAATGCCGATTCATGAGAAGAGTGCGGACATTGAGGTTATTCTGAATGAAGCGCATGACAACATCATGACGAAGAACGCTACGATTGACGAAGGCTTGAAGGATATGAATGACCGTGTTGGCCAGCTTTTGAACAATTAATGTGAACGTGTAACGTTAGTGTCCTGAATGAAGGGCGGGCGAAGGCCCGCCTTCCATATAAATAGAGGACATCACAGCACTCACATTAACAGGCTTCGAAGTAATCCCTACTTTGCGGGGATGTTATATAAGGTTTGGAGGAGAACAAATGCAGAACGAAACCCTATTGCGTACAAATAAGAGCCCAAAAAGCCGGTTGTCGCGCGGATTCCGGGATAACCTGGTCGCGTATAGCTTTATTGCGCCGAACTTTATCGGATTTGCCCTGTTCACCCTGGTACCGATGATTTTTGCCTTTATTCTGGCCTTTGTGAAATGGGACGGGGCCAATCCGATGAAGTTCATCGGGCTGGACAACTTCACCCGGCTGATCTCGGATACCACCTTCCACAAAGCCTTGTGGAACACGATTGTCTACACCATCGGAGTCGTGCCGCTGACCATGATTGTAGCGCTGGCGCTGGCGATTCTGCTTAATCAGAAAATTATAGGCCGCAATTTCATGAGAACGGTCTTCTTCTTCCCTTACGTGGCTTCGCTGGTAGCGGTTGCGGCGGTATGGAACTTCATCTTCAGCCCGACCATGGGGCCGATTAACAACATTCTGCATACGATTACCGGTATTCCGCTGGAGGACCTGCCCCGCTGGGCGGCGGATAAGCAGTGGGCGATGTTTACGGTAGTGCTTTTCACAGTGTGGAAAAATATGGGTTACTACATGGTCATCTACCTGGCCGGTCTCCAGGGGATTAACCCGGAGCTGTATGAGGCTGCTGAGCTGGACGGCGCAGGCCCGTGGAGAAGATTCCGCAACGTGACTGTGCCGCAGCTGGCACCAACCACCTTCTTTGTCCTGATGATTCTCGTCATCAACTCGTTCAAGGTCTACGATATCTTCATCAACCTGTTCGCCGGCGCGGATAACCAGCTCAATAACTCTACCAGGGTTATGGTCTATCAGATCTACAACACGGCGTTCCGCTCGCTTGATTACGGATATGCCAGTGCCATGGCGATTGTACTCTTTCTGCTGGTACTTGGCATCACCATCGTCCAGTTCCGCGGCGAGAAGAAATACGGACAATAGGGGGATCTATAAGATATGGTTGGTAAAAGTAAAGGACTTAGAATCAGCTTAATGGTGCTTGTATATGCCCTGTTAATTCTGACCGTGCTGGCGATGCTGGTACCGTATATCTGGATGCTGTCGTCTTCGCTCAAGCTGAACAAGGATGTCTTCTCCTTCCCGATGCAGTGGATTCCGGCGAATCCGCGCTGGGAGAATTTCGCGGATATCTGGACACGGATTCCGCTCGGACGTTTCATTTATAACACCGCCAAGCTATCCATTATCGTAACGATTCTGCAGCTGCTGACCTCCAGCTTCGCGGCGTATGCGTTCTCCAAGCTGCATTTCCGGGGCAAGAATGTAATCTTCCTGGGATACATCGCAACCATCGCGATTCCTTGGCAGGCCTACATGGTGCCGCAGTTCATTCTAATGCGCTACATGGGGCTGAATAATACTCACCTGGCAATCATTCTGCTGCAAGCCTTCTCGGCCTTCGGTGTGTTCATGATGCGTCAATTCTATCAGGGGGTGCCAGATGAATTATGTGAAGCGGCCCGGATTGACGGACTGAGCGAATACGGAATTTGGGCAAGAATCATGCTTCCGCTGTCCAAGCCCGCGCTGTCCACGCTGACCATATTCACCTTCGTCGCCACCTGGAATGACTTCCTGGGGCCAATGATCTACCTGACAGACACGAAGCTCAAGACCATCCAGATCGGTCTGCGGATGTTCATCTCCCAGTATTCTGCGGAGTATGGCCTGATTATGGCGGCGAGTGTGGTGTCGATCATTCCGGTAGTGATTGTGTTCCTGGCGCTTCAGAAGTACTTCGTGCAGGGCGTTGCTGCTTCGGGGATTAAGGGATAGTGGAGCGTTAGATTGAACTATAGAGATTGAACTTGTTCTCTTAGAACTGAACACATCAATTACTGTATTGTTGAATGAATTTGCTTTAGCTGTAATTCTGTGAATAGGGTCAGACCCCGGAGGTTCCGTATAACGAAACTACACCAGCCGGTCGACCGGCCAGACGAGTCTGCTTCTAACGGACCTGAGAGACTCTATTCCCTGGAAAACGCCACTTTTGGCGGTTTAACGGACTGAGTAGCACTTATCGCTTCTTTACATGATGTTTAGAGTAGAAATTCCAAGAATAAGCTCCACGGGGTCCGTTAGGTTGCCCAAGAGGGGACTTTCATCGGAATAAGAGCCCACTCAGTCCGTTACGCCGGGCCATACGCCCCAAATGGACAGCTCTCGTCTTCATCTGGGAATGGAGGAGCTAGAATGGCACCTGAAGGGATTCCCTCTTCTCCTGTAGTCCTTCAGGCATCATAGCGCCCCATCCACCCGTTTAAATCTGACGTTGTACTGGTTAGAGTATCAGCCTGGCAGTTGCAGCTTTTCGCAGTCTGCCAGGTATTTGTATACCCGCATTGTGAATTTAGACGAAGGTCTGCCCAAATCAAACATTCTTCTACCGACATGTTGAATGCGCTTACTTAATTGAGAAAGAGGAGGATTAATGAATGAACAGAAAGAACCGCGTGAAGAAAAGGCTATTCTCTGTGCTGATGTCCGCTACACTCGTGGCCGGGATGTTCCCTGCCCTCGGTCTGCCGTCGGCGTCGGCGGCTGTCGTCGATACGGTCTATGCTGCGGCTTATATGGGCACCAAGACTACCGCAGGTACGACACTTCCGGCGAGCATCGAGATTGCAGGTCAGGCTGCGGCGGTGAACTGGAACATCGGCGAAGATACCTTCGATGTACCGTATGATACGGTGGCAGTTACCGGAACCGCGAACGGCGGACCGGTGGTTGCCAGTGTGGAGGTGGTTCCGCCAGCCGGCAGTCCGCTGGTCTACTTTGTGGACAGTGGCAGAGGGGGCGATTCTTTTGGCAATGGTCCTTCTGCTTCACCTCTATACGAAGCGGTCAGAACACTGACCGGCAGTGAGCTGCTTAACCTGTCACCGGACCAGAAGTATGTCGCCGGTACCACAGACTGGGGATTCGATGATTCTATCCATAAAGTGAAAAATTCCAAGAACGGTAATCTTACCGATCCTGCCACTGATCCAAGCCTATGGGTTGTCGGGCTGCGCGCAGACCCTGCCAGCAACGATATTATTTATAAACTGAAAGCGCTTCAATCCGGAACCTATACACTTAGCAGCGGTTTCTATGATTGGTACGGCAGCCGTGACCGGGTCATTCAGCCCCGGCTGGAATACCAGAATAGCAGCGGGGAGACCAGGACGATCCCGTTTGCTCAGTTCAACACGAATAAGACAAAATTTATTTCCGGTGAATTTACCATTCCCGCAGATATTGACACCAGCAGTCCGATGACGCTGACCTATGCTTATGTCTCCGGGGAGAAGCCGATTCTTAGCTGGTTCGCTGTTGCCAGAGGCGCGATCAAGCAAGAGATGGATAACGCCCGCCAGACCGCAGCTTCTACAACCAAGATTCTGCTCGATGGGAACGATATCCGGCCGGATAATGTCAACGGACTGACCTTCAAGGGGTTCGGCGTACTCAGCGGCAACAGCACCAGTGCCCTGCTGATGGACTATAAGTCCGAGCAGCCAGAGGCCTATGCCCAAATGCTGAAGATTCTGTTCGGCGGTGACCGCCCGCTGATCGACCATGTCAAGATTGAAATGGGCAATGACCGCAATAACTCTACCGGTCCTGACCCTTCAACGATGCGTACGGAGGATGAAGAGGCCAATGTGGCCCGGCATCCCGGCTTCCAGCTTGCGGCGGATGCCAAGGCCGTCAATCCGGCGGTCAAGGTGAGCTTCCTGCGCTGGAATGCTCCAGCCTGGGCTAACAATAACGACAAGATTTATACCTGGTACAAAAAGACCATTCTGGCCGCATACCGCGAATACGGCTATATGGTGGATTATGTGAATCCCCATATCAATGAGCACGCGCCGGATCTGGCCTGGACGAAGCAGTATGGCGAGAGGGTCAAGAATGATACTGAAGATTTCAAAAACGATCAGGAGAAAGAGCTGTACCACAGCATCCAGCTGGTGATTTCCGACGAGGTCGGCATCGGCTCCTTCGGGGATGCCATGGTGAACGATTTGTCGCTGCGTGAGGCGGTAGCTGCTGCCGGATTCCATTACAATACCGATGATGACAGCAAAGGAAATTTCAAACGGCTTGCCGATGAGTTCGACAAGGAAATCTGGAACAGTGAGGCACAGGCCACCTTCAGCAACTCGGCCTTCCGTCCTAATAATAATATGAAGGACCCGTCAGAGGCAGGGACAGGAATTGGCGGCACCGGCGGGCCGCTGGAGATGGGCAATACCATTATCAAGGGCTTCGTGAATTCCCGGCGGACGCATTTCATCTATCAGCCGGCGATTGGGTCCTTCTATGAAGGTGGACAATACTCCTTCAAAGAGCTGCTCAGTGCGCGTGACCCGTGGTCGGGCTTCATTCATTATGACGCGGGGCTGGTCATTCTGAAGCATTTTAACGGATTCGCCAAGACCGGCTGGGAGAATGAAGACAATACGGCTGGCATCTGGAGAGCCGTTCCTGCGGCCAGCTACACCGGGGCAACGGGCACGAATCCGGTCAGCGGACGCAACGGCACTCCGAGTTATATGACGCTTGCCGCTCCTGACAAGCAGGATTTCTCGACTGTAATCATCAATGACAGCCAGTATGAGAAGATCTACAAGCTCCAGGCCGTGAACATGGGCTATACCGGAAATCCTTCGCTGGAGGTGTGGGAGACCCGCGCGGCGGACAAAGGTCAGGCTTTTAACAGCAATTATATGAAGCCTCTTGGTGATGCCCATGCCGATGGCAGCGGCCTGTATACCATACGTGTGAAGCCGTTCTCGATTGTAACCGTAACCACACTGGATAACCGCACGGATGAAGAGTTCGTTACGCCGCTTCCGGTTGAAGGAGAACGTACGGTGCTTGACACCGATGCAACCGGGTTCGTACAGAATACGGAGGATCAGATCCTGTATGCGGATGACTTCAATTATGGAGACAGAACCGTGCCTGTTATCGGAGAGGGCGGTGCAATTACAGATGAAGAGAGTTATGTCAGCTCACGCGGCGGGCCGCAGAGTGTAATTCCGCGCTATACCCAGGACCTCAACGGCGCATTCGAGGGGTATCTGGTAGACGGCACGGATAACTATGTGCTGCGGCAGCAGCTGGACCAGGTAACTACCGGCGTGGGCGGGGCCTGGAACGGAGGAGATCCGGTCACGGTCATCGGCGATTACCGCTGGACTAACTATAAGGCCAGCGCTGATGTTTCTTTTGAACAGAACAGCACTTATGGCGGGAACAATTACGCAGCGGTCGGAGCCAGATATCAGGGCGGTCCGCAGACGATTAACGGCACGCCTTATGCGCTCAAATTCTGGTTCGATGGTGGATGGCAGCTGCTGTCCAGCGGCACCGTGGTCGCCAGCGGCAATGCGGCCACCGGCTCCGGTGGCGTGAAGATTGACGGATTTGATATCGCACATGACGCGTGGCATAACATTGCCATTCAGGTGGCCGGTGACACGGTGACTGCTTATTTGGATCAGGTTGAGCTTGCCTCCTATACCGATCCGAATCCGAAGCTCTCCGGACGCGTGCAGCTCGCGAGCGGCTTCTACCATGTCCGCTTCGACAATCTGAAGGTAGAGAAGGTGGAGGGTTATACGCCTTATTATTCAGAGCAGCTGGATAACCTGGAGATGTTTGATCTGGCGCAGTCACCTGGGGCGAAGCTGGCATACGAGGGTGCCTGGGCCCATGAGAATGGCAAAGGCATGTATGTGTATCAGCGGTCCCTCTCTACCAGCCAAGGGGCTGGTGCGGCGCTGAAGTATACTTTTACCGGCACGGGACTTGATATTCTGGGACCGAATGACGGCTCAGCCAAGCTGGAAGCTGTAGTGGACGGCGAACTTGAAGTGGTCTCGGGTGCTGCTTCCGCAGCGAGGGAGCTGTATCAGGCCTTCACGCTCCGTGGACTGAAATACGGTGAGCATACCGTTCAGATCAAAGTGCTGAGCGGAACCCTGGCCGTGGATTCCGTAGCGGTCATCGGCGGGGAAGGGGCTGGCAGCCCGGATACAGCGGGGCTTCAGCAGGCGGTGAATGCTGCGCTGGAGATCAGCAGAGAGGACGATTTCCCCGAGAAGGACTGGAATATCTTCGTTCATGCACTGGGCGCAGCCCAGGCAGCACTAAGTGATCCGGTTCTGTACAGATTGGATCAGGAAGGAGCTGAGCACCTTGAAGCCCGCCTGACCTTCGCCCGGAATTTGCTGACTACGGGAGATGTGAGAGAGCTTGCCGCTATCGCGGATATGGCAACCTATGCAGGACAGCTGCCGGAGCTTCCCGCCAAGGTGGAAGCCACACGTGCAGACGGCACGAAATTACAGGTGGCCGTGAAGTGGAATCTGGAAGCGGTCAGCTTCAACAATCCTTTTGAAAGGGTGGCTGTAACCGGCTCCTACGGAAGCTTGAAGACCATGGCTTATGTGGAGGTTGTGCCACAAGGGCTTGTGTACTTCCTGGACCCTGGAGTCTCGGCGGATGGCGACACCCCGCCATATACGACGATCAGGAATTTCGCAGGCGAGGGCTTGCTGAATAACAAAGCAGACCAGCTGTCGGCAGATGACACGGTATGGGGACATACCAACACGGGGGCGAACTATAACCCTAAGGGGCTGGGCGGTGCTGTAGTCACTACCGATAAGGCCCAGACAGGGGTATACAGCTCAAATACGAAGAATACGCCGCTCGTCTACAATCTGCCGCTCTCTGCGGGCAAATACACAATTACTTCCTACCATCTGGACTGGTGGAACAATGCCAGCCGGACCATGGATATTACACTCAGCTATGTGGATGCCGGGGGGAAGGCCGTGAATGAGACCGCCCAGACCAACCTGGTAGCAGGCCCGAATGGGGTCATGGCTCAGCATGATTTCACGCTGCCGGTCAGCGGTACAGTGAAATATTCGGTGAACAATACGTTCAGTCAGGCGGCTCTGATCAGCTATCTGGCTGTAGCAAGAGATAAGACCAGTGTGGACAATGAGCAAGCTGTTGCTGAAGCGAAGAGCATGATTGAAGGAGCGTCTTACAGCGTCAAGAAGGCGCAAGCGAATAGTGAAGAAGCTGTAAGGAGCTGGCTGGTGCAGACCATTAGCGGGATGCCGGGCTTCAAGGACACCGGGGTTACCCTGGGGGATATTACCTTGTCTGCATTCCGGGGAGCAACGGAGGACACAGAGGGCAGCTTCACTTTCTCGGTAACCTTAAGCAAGGGAGAAGCATCGGCAGAAGGTACTGCCAGCGGTACAATCACGCTGCCGGTACCGGATAGGGTTCCGCCGGTGATTACCCTGAATGGTGAGACGACAGTTAATCTACCGGTTGGTGCGGAATATACCGATGCGGGAGCAACAGCCTATGATGATCAGGACGGAGATATAACGGACCGTATTTCGACAACGGTCACCAGCGAAGTGTATGGCTTGACTGAACTTGATGAACTTGATACGTCCAAGGTCGGTATTTATACCTTCCATTACAATGTCAGTGATACGGCGGGCAACGCGGCTGCTGAAGTGACAAGACGGGTAGTGGTTGCGCTCGATCCGGATGTAACGAAGCCGGTAATTACCTTACTTGGTGAAGCATCGGTTCAATTGGTGAAGGGTTCAAACTATACGGATGCCGGAGCTACAGCGGCAGATGACCGTGACGGCGATATTACAGACCGTATCGATGCAACGATTACGCAGGATGGGAAGACCGTGCTGACGCTGGATACTTCAGCAGCAGGCAGCTATGTGTATCATTATAATGTGACTGATACAGCGGGCAATACGGCTGCTGAAGTGACAAGAACGGTCACTGTAAAAGAAGCGGAGCTGCCGCCGGAAGTAATTCCAACCCCGACGCCAACTCCCGCTCCGACAGCAACACCGGCTCCTACAGAGGCGCCGGTATGGACAGCGGCACCGGCCGTAACGCCTTCGCCAACTGCAGCACCGTCCCCTTCTCCGCAGACGGAGAAGGTTCTTACATCGGCTGATTTCCCGGCACCGGCTGGCGGAGCTATAACCGTTCACCTTACAGATGCTACAGAATCCGTGCTGCTTCCAGCGGGTTTAGCCGGAATGACTGGAGAGAATACCCTGCGTTTTGCCTGGAACACAGTTGCCGTTGAGCTGAGTCCGGAAGTGCTGAAGAGCATCCGGGAGAAGGCCGCCGGAGCTGGAGGACAGCCGGAGGGAACGGCAATCAGACTCTCTGCCGTGAAGACAGCGAGAGCAGCTGCGGAGCAGCTGATGAACAACCCGGCGGTTAACGGGTCCGTCCGGTTATCGGCGGCAAGCGATGTAATCCGCTTCAGCCTGGAGGCTGTGGCTGCGGACGGCACTGCCGTACCGGTCACAACGTTTAACCAGCCGCTGACGATTACCTTCACGGTTGATCCTAATGCTAACCGCAGCTTACTCGGCGTCTACTATATTGCTGCCAGCGGTGCCGTGGAATACATGGGCGGCACGCTGACAGACGGTAAACTTACCGCTGGTGTGCAGCATTTCAGCCAGTATGCGGTGCTGGAGTATGACAAGACATTCTCGGATGTCAGCAGCAATAGCTGGGCCAGCGGTGTTATTAAGTCTATGGCTGCAAAGCATATCATCGAAGGGATTTCCAGCAGCGAGTTCCAGCCGCAAGGAGAAGTCACAAGGGCGCAATTCGCCGCGATGATTACACGTGCGCTCGGCCTTAAGTCGGCAAGCCCATCCGCATTTGCCGATGTGGATGCCAAGTCCTGGTACGCTGAAGCCGTGGCGGCAGTGCATGAAGCGGGCATCGTGCTCGGACGCAGTAAGGATGCCTTCGCTCCTAATGAACGCATTACCCGCGAGGAGATGGCGGTCATGATCGTCCGGGCTTACGCCACCCTGCCGGGAAGACAAACAGGCGATTCAGCCGGAAGCTCGTTCAGTGACTATTCCCGGATTCAGGATTGGGCGAAGAACGCTGCCGTTACCGCTGAACAGGCCGGCCTGATCCAAGGACGCGGCAACCAGCAATTCGCGCCGCAGGAGACCATGACCCGTGCCGAGAGTGCGCAAGTCATCGCTAATCTGCTGGGGCATAGGTAAGCTGGGTGTATAAGCTGCATCTCTAAGTTACCGGCTTAACTCCATACTAACTATACAAGTCAAACAGAGCAGCGGTTCTCCAGTATTGGGGAACCGCTGCTCTGCGTATACATACTGAAATCTCAGGGATTAATCCCTCCGAATCCGCCGAAAGTGGGCAGCGGTTGCTTGAAAGTTGTACCTACTGTCGATTAATCCGCTATAAGGATTGATGGCTATAACCGGAAATAATATTCTTGACGGTGATACGAGTGTCGTTCGGGAACCCAATCGGGATAGCGGGCAGGGCCGTAGCGGTTGCCAGATCAATCGGACGGATCGCATTTGCTTCCCCCACATAAGCCTTGGTGTCTGAGAAGAACGCCAGGTCGCCGACATAATAGAGCGGAACAAGCCAGGAACTGGCACTGTTTACATTATAGATTTGTAGGCCACCCGTTGGGAGAGTAGTGGGCTGAATGGTTATGCCAACATAGCCTTGCTTACGAGACACACGAATTTTATCCTGGCCTTTGTAGCTGGGGATATCTCTGAAATTATCATAGGTAATGTGATTCTCCCAATCAATGTCCAGATTAGTAAATCGTTTCAGATAGGCTCTTTCTCCTTGCGTGGTGCAGAATAACAATTGGTTGTCCAGATAGACTCCAGATACCGTATTGTCCAGCAAGCTTAACGAGTTAGGCAAGCCAATCTCATCATCTCCAAAATAGGTAATCATGCCAATCGTTCCAAGGGTGATTTGCGTGTGTCCATCCGGGTGAACAGTTAAGGGGTTGCGGGTCTCGTCTAAGGTAAGTTCAAATCCCAAATTGTACCGGGTAAAGTTGTCATCGTCAATGGTAATGGCGATTACATAATCTTTTTTATCGGCAACCTTGCAGGCAAGATAGACAAAGTCGCTATTCTCATTGCCCGCGAAGGCGAAAGGTCTGCCTTGGCCGACGTCCACATTGGTTATAACTGTATCCGTGTTGGTATCAATAATCGTAACGTTATGATCTCCGGAATTGGCAACATAGACTTTGTTACCGTAAGGAGCAGCGAAGATAGCAACAGGATTGGTAACCCTGCTGCCAACAGTACCAACACGAACGGTTTTGATAATGTTAAAGGTATCCGTATCAATGATCAATAACAGCGACATATCCAAATGCATAGTCAATTTCATAAGTCACATAGACGTAAGGGTCACCTGAGGGTGAATTCCTGTTGTTTGCCTTGTTCGGATTCATGGATGAAATCCCCTTTCTTTGACCCGTATAATTGTTTACTGTAAGGATTGATTACTATAACCGGAAATAATATTATTGACTTTGAGGCGATCCGTGACGACCCCAAGCACGATAGCAGGCAGCGCCGTTGCGGTTGCCACATCAATTGGACGAATGGAGGTCCCTTCTCCCACATAGATCTTGGTATCATCGAAGAACGCCATATCGCCGACATAAGGAAGTTCAACCAAATGGTTATAGCCTTCATGTAAGTCAATGATTTGCACACCGCCTAATGGGGAATCCGTAGGTTGAACGGTAACGCCAAGATAAGCTTGCGTACGTGAAAGGCGGATTTTATCCTGCCCTTTGTAGCTGGGAAAATCCGCAAAACTCTTATGGGTGACGATTCCATTCTTATCAATGGCCAGATTACCGATTACTTTCAGATAGTTTTTGTCTTCGCGCATGGTGCAGAATAATCTTTTGTCGTCCGTGTAGACCCCGGATACCGTATTGTCCAGCAGACTTGACGTACTGGAGTACCCAATAGAATCATCGTCAAAATAGGTAAGCATACCGGCAGGTCCAAACGTGACTTGGGTGTGTCCATCGGGATGAACGGCCAAGGGATTGCGGCTCCCGTCAAAGGTAAGCTCCATTCCGTCTGTATAGGGATGAACGGTATCGTCGTCAATGGAAATGGCGATAACATCATTACTCCGGCAGGCAGCATAGACAAAGGAGCTGTTCTCATTTCCAGCAAAGGCGAAAGGCCAATTAATCCCTCCTGCCAGTTGCACATCTTTAATAACCTCATCTGTGAGGAAGTCAATAATGGTAATGCCCGGATCTGATTGGGCTACATATATTTTGTTACCCTTAGGAGCAGCGAAGATAGAATTAGGATAGAACTTGACGAACGGATTGCCAATGTGAACGGTATTGAGAACCTTGAAGGTATCAAGATCAATGATGCTGACTGAATCTTCACGGGTATTAATGACGTACAGTTTTTTCTCAGAGGGGTCCATGCACATGGGACCAGGCTCGCTGCCCACCCTAATCCGTTCGATGATCCTATCTTGTACAGGATCGATGACAGCGACATATCCGAAATCAAAGCCAACTTCATAACTCGCATACACATAAGGATGAACTGATGATAGATTCCTTCTGCGGTTTGCCATATCCATATTCACGAATGAAAAACCCCTTTCATATGCTTCTAGCTAGTGGACTCACCGGGCCTGGCAGACAGACAACCGGATGGGCAGGCGCGCCGTTTTTGTCCGGATGCCGCATCAGGTTGTCTGCTGTATGTTATGTCCGGATGCTCCGGCCCGAATAATCCATTTGTCCAATAAAGCCACAAAAAGGGCAGAGATTACCTCTTCACTCCTCCCGCCGTAAGTCCGCTAACAATGCATTTCTGGCAAAAAAAGAGCTGTCCTCTAGTCAGTTTCGACTTGAAGAGACAGCTCCACGTTAACGTACATGACCCTTAGGATTGATTGCTATAACCGGAAATAACATTCTTCACTTTGAAGTACGTTGTCCCAATGGTAATCGGATTTAGAGGTCTTGCACTGGTCAGATCAATGGGTTGAACCGAGGTAGATCCTCCCACATAAGCTTTGGTGTCTGAGAAGAATGCAAGATCGCCAATGGAAGTAAGCTCAACAAACCGGGAAGTGCCACGGTCTACATCGTAGATTTGCAGCCCGCCCGTCGGGTGATCCGTGGCTTGAATGGTGACGCCAATATACTTTTGCGTAAGCGAAGTGCGAATTTTATCCTGACCTTTGTAACTGGGGATTTCTTTGTAATCATCATAGGTGATTTTCGAATTCACATCGATATCCAGGTTCTTGAATAATTTCAAAAAGTTCCTTTCTTCTCGCATCGTGCAGAATAACAAGCCGTTGTCCAGATAAATCCCGGATACCGTATTGTCCAGCGAACTAGTCGGTGCTGCTGCAACTAAACCATTATCAGGACTAAGAAAATCAAGGGCTCCAATATTTCCAAGCTCGACCAGTGTGTGTCCATTGGGGTGAACGGTCAAGAAGTTTCGGGTCGAGTCATGTATAGTGCCCGGTCCTGCTGGGCCAAGCGCCACATTAGGTCCATTATTAATAATTCTAATGGCAAGAGTAGAATCTCTTGTTGGATGAATTTCGTTGCAGGCAACGTAGACGTAAGGGCTATTCTCATTGCACGAAATGGCGAAAGACATCGTGTCTACAGAATAAAGATTTCCAATGAAACTAAGAGTAATGGCATCAAAAATCGTCAGGCAGGGATTTCCATAGTTGGCTACATAGACTTTTTTGCCGCTAGGCTCTACGAGGATAGCAACAGGTTTGTTGTCAACTGGAACTGAACCTATAAGGTTAAAGGTATCTGTACTATAGACATAGACCATATTCGCAAGGCCATCCGCCACGTAAAGTTTATCTCCAGAGGGACTCAAGCACATAGCGGTAGGATTATAGCCTGCCGAGATCCGTTTGATGATCTGATCGGTAGTGGGATCAATAACAGCGACATATCCATTATTATTAATACTTACATAAGACACATAGACATAAGAAAGGCCGCTCCGTGTATTTCGGTTACGGTTTGCTGTTCGATTCATATTCATAGATAAAATCCCCTTTCATGCAGATCTGGCTAGTGGACTCGCCGGGCCCGGCGGACGGACAAGCGGATGGGCAGACGAACCGGTCCTGTGCCTTGATGCCGCATCAGGTTGTCTGCTGTAGGTTATGTCTGGATGCTCCGGCCCGAATAGTCCTAATGTCCAGTAAGGTAAAAAAAAGAGCTGCCCCCAAGTCCAGCTCGACTTGAAGCGACAGCTCAATTTTTATACTAAATGTGCATTACAAGGATTCATTGCTATAACCGGAAATAATGTTCTTCACGTTGACGCGGTCTGAGGGACTTGTGCCAATCGGAATAGCAGGAATGGGATTACTTGGATTTCCCAAATCAATCGGTTGAATCGAAGTCAGTTGTCCTACATAGGCAATGATGTAATCGTAAAGTGCTAAATCACCGACATAAGGGAGCGGAACAAACCGTGAGCTAGCAGCGTTTACATCGTAAATTTGCAGACCACCTGTCGGGAAAGTGGTGGGTTGAATGGTGATGCAAATCGTACTTTGATCACTTGTAACACGGATTTTATCCTGGCCTTTGTAACTGGGGATTTCTGTGAATTGATCATGGGTGATGTTTCCTTGCTGGTCCATGAACAGGTTGTTGAATTTTTTCAGATAGGCTCTATCTTCTCGCGAGGTGCAAAATAACATATCATTATCCAGATAGATCCCGGATACCGTATTGTCCAGCAGACTTGAAGTTTTGGAGGGACCAATTGTAAGTGGTTCAAAATGAGTCAACATGCCAGTCGGCCCAAGTGTGACTAGCTCCACTCCGCCTGGGTACACGGTCAAGGGATTGTGGATCCCGTCAAATTCAAGCGGAGTATCATCCCCAACTGGATGGGCGGTGTCATCGTCAACAGCAATGGCGACAACATTGCCTTTATCATTATCTTTAGACTTACATGCAACAAAGACAAAGAGACTGTTCACCTTACCGGCAAAGGCAAAAGGGTATCCGCTTCCGCTAGGCAAATCCACTTGCTTAATAACCGTATCTGTGACGGAGTCAATAATTGTAACGGCCTTGTCACCCGAATGGGCTACATAGACTTTGTTCACGTTAGGAGCAGCGAAGATAGCAACAGGAGCGCTATAGGTGGACGAAGAGCCAATGTGAACGGTTTTGATAATGTCAAAGGTATACGCATCAATGATAGTGACCGAATCCTGGCCCGTATTTACTACGTAAAGCTTATCCTCACTTGAATTCAGGCACATAGGACCAGGGTTAAGGCCTACTGGAATCCGTTTGATGACCTTATTGTATACAGGATCAATGACAGCGACATAGCCAAAATAGTAGGTAAGTTCATAACTCGCAAACACGTAAGGATTAATATTTGATGCTAGATTTCTTCTGCGGTTTGCCATATTCGTATTCACGAATGAAAACCCCTTTCATGTCTTTCTGGTTAGTGGACTCGCCGGGCCCGGCGTACGGACAACCGGATGGGCAGGCGCGCCGGTTTGTCCGGAGGCCGCATCAGGTTGTCTGCTGTATGTTATGTCTTGATGCTCCGGCCCGAATAATCCATTCGTCCAAGAAAGCCACAAAAAGGGCAGAGGTTACCCCTTCACCGCACCCGCAGTAAGTCCGCTAACAATGTACTTCTGGCAGAATATATACAGGATCAGCACGGGAAGGGAGGTTAATACCAGATCCGCGAAGATCAGGTTCCAGTCCCGGCTATACTTACCGTAGAAATTGTATACCGAGAGCGGCATCGTCCAGTCCGAGCTGTCGGTCAGGAAATAGAGCGGAATGGTGATATCGTTCCAGACGGACATGAAGACCATAATCGCTACGGTGGCGTTCACCGGGACGATCAGCGGGGTGACGATCTTGAAGAACACATCGAACGTATTTGCGCCCTCCAGAAAAGCAACCTCATCCAGCGCCTTCGGAATGGAGCGGATGAATCCGCTGTACAGGAACACGCTGAACGCCGTGTTGAGCGAGGCGTAGATCAGAATAACACTGGTGATGCTGCCGTAGAAGCCCATCCACTGTACGACACGGATCGTGGTAATCGTGGACATCGGCGCGATCAAGCCCATGAAGAAGAACATGTACAGGAAATTCGACCATTTGGTCTCCCGGCGCACCAGAATGAAGGAGGCCGCCGACGAGGTGAAGATATTCAGAATAGAAGAGACGCCGGTAATCAGCATCCCGTTCAGGAACGCGCGTCCCAGTCCCCCTTCACGGAAGACCGTTGTATAGTTGGAGAAGTTCCACTTCTCCGGGAGCCGCAAGGAGAACTTCAGCACCTCGGCGCTTGTCATGAAGCTTCCGAACATCATAATCAGCAGCGGCAGGATAATCAGCAGGGAGGCCAGGATCAGTAGGCCTTCAACCACATAGTTGCGCCAGGCCATTTTACGTGAAAAGCTCATTATTCCGATACCTCCTTACGCCGCATGAAGATCAGCAGGGGAATGGCGATGATGGTTACGGCAGCGAACAGCAGGGTGTTGACGGCTGTGCCCAGCCCCCAGCTTCCCTCTCCGAACGAGCGCAGGATGATCGTACCGACCACCTGGGAGGCGTTGCCGGGTCCCCCGCCTGTGAGGACGAATACCTCGGAGAACACCTTGAGGCCGCCGATCAAGGTAAGCATCAGATTGATGTTGATCGCAGGGAGCAGCAGCGGAATCGTGATACTGCGGAAGCTGCGCCAGGAACCGGCGCCGTCAATGGTGGCGGCTTCATAATATTCTTTGGAGATCGACTGGAGTCCGGCCAGGTAGATCGCCATTTGGAAGCCGGTATGCTGCCAGATGGACACGAAGGCTACGGTCCAGATGACGATAGCCGGATTGGTCAGCCAGGCCTGGCTCAGCGAAGGCAGCCCCACAGCTTCGAAGATACGGTTAATCGTTCCGTCGGAGCGCAGCATGGGCGTGAACACAATGCTAATAACCAAAACGCTTAGGATCGACGGAGAGTAAAAAATAGCCCGCAGCAGATTTTTGGATTTTAGCTTCATGTTCAAGCCGACCGCAAGCACGATGCCGAGCAGATTTTTGCCGAGCACGGTAACGATGGCGAAGATCGCTGTATTTTTCATAGCAAGTAGTAGTGTTCTATCTGTGAAAATCCGTTCAAAATTGTCCCAGCCGATGAACTTGACTGCTTCCCGGTCCAGCCGCCAGTCGGTGAAGGAATAGAAGAGTCCGGTTAGCGCAGGCAGCACGAAAAACACAGAATAGATCAACAGCGCAGGCCAGATCAGGTAATACGAGTATAGTCTCTTGGATACTTTCATCTCTTCACACTCCTCTATAGCCAGGAACAGAATAAAGCCCCGGACGGACTTTATTCTGCCTGTTGTAATGGTTATCCGCTCTAATTAAAAGCCCTCTACGCCTTTGTCCTTCATCAGCTGGCTGAATTTCTCATCCCAGGCCTTGAGTACGCCAGCAGCGTCCAGACCGCCGGCGAACTCATCCTGAAGCAGACGGTACAGCTCGCTGCGGTCCACGATCATGTAAGCATCGGTAGTCAGCGTAGTCTTCTTCGGTGTGATATATTGATCGACAATTTCCTGCTTGTAATCGGGAAGCTTCGGCGTAGTGACATCGCTGAAGTTGGAGACGGAACCTTGGCTGTCAACCATTTTCTGTGCAACTTCTTTGGTGGCGAGGAACTCCAGGAATTTCTTCGCTTCATCCATATGCTTGGCTTTCTTCGGAATGAACAACTGGCCGCCCAGCGGGCTTGCGCCCAGACTTGCATCTTCAGAGGAAGGGATGGCGAACAGGCCCAGATGCACATTCGGATCTTTCTCGGCCACATTCACGATCAGCCAGTCTCCCATGAACATCATGGCAGTTTCCTTTTTCAGGAATTTGCCCACGGCCATATCGTAGCTGTCGCTGAGGATGTCAGTGTTGGTGTAGCCTTTCTTGTAGACCTCATACTGCTGGTCCAGGAAGGTGGCGAACTCGGGAACATCGGACCACTTTTTGCGGCCGGCATTAATGTCCTCGAACAGGGAAGGTTCGTTCTTGGCCGCCCAGTCGGCAAAAGCGGCAGCCGGCCAGATATTCGCCGCCCAGTTATCCTTGAACGGCATGAAGACCGGCGTGATGCCGCTGGCCTTGATTTTCTCGCAGACAGCCAGGAATTCCTCATAATTCTTCGGTATGGCAAGACCCAGGTCTGCGAATATATCCTTGTTATAGACGACTCCCTGCATCCCTGTATCCTGGCTGTAATGGAAGCTGTAGACATGATCGTAAGCCGAGAGCACATCCTTATTCAGCAGCCGGCTCACCCAAGGCTCGTTATCCAGAATCTCGAAATTGCGCTCCAGGTTAAGGTCTGTTGTCGCACTCGCTAGATTGTATTGAATCAGGTCAGGCACCTCGTCAACGGCCAGCTTGGTCTGAAGTACGGTGGCGGTCTGCTCTGCCGGAAGCAGCTGCAGATTCACTTTGATATTGGTTTTCTGTTCGAACTCATCCAGCACATCCTGGGCCACGAACGCCGAATCCTGCGAGCTTTTGGAGATGGCCAGCTCGATGGTTACCTTTTTGCCGCTGCTGCTGCCACTGCCGCTGTTTCCGTTTCCGCCGCTGTTGGTAGCCGAAGCATTGCCGGAGCCTGAATTGTCAGACCCGCATGCCGCCAGCGATAAGGTCATGATTCCAGCAAGCAGGCCTGTTGCGATTTTCTTCATCTGCGTACTCATGTGATCGCCCCCGTAGTGAAATTTTCTGTGGATTGAATCCGTTTACATTTTTGATTATAGAATGAGTACCGCGCAAGGTACATGTTTGTACTTGACACTTTCTGTGTAATATTCTGAACTCGTAGGGGTGCTTGTCGATTTGCCGGTTTGGTTGTAAAGTAGAGCATCATAAGGTTCAAGGAGGGCTCGGGCTTGGCGACTATTGTTCAGAAATTGCGCGGAGGCAGGGTTCAGGCCAGTCTGCAAACGAAGTTCTTCTTCACCTTCATGGTGCTCCTGCTGATTGTGCTGGGCTGCTTCCTGGTCTATGTGAATTATATGGTGATCCAGCCGCTCAAGGACAAGACAGAGAACGAAATGAAGCTGGCGGCTGTCCAGGTCAGCGATCAGCTGAACCTCTATATCAATAACCAGAACCAGCTCTCTCAGCGGATTCTGTCGAACAAAGAGGTGTTCACGCTCCTGTCTGCCAGTGATTATTCACAGCTTACCCTTGAAGGGCTGACCCGAAGCCGCAGGCTTAAAGACATCATGTTCCAGGCACTGGGGCCGAGTCTGAACATTGAGGATATGATGATCTATGATCTGACAGGGGAGCGGGTTGCCTCTTATATCGGATACGCGGATAGCCCGGCGTCGCTAAGGCCGTTTCTGGAAGAGAGCAGCAAGCTGCCGACCTGGAATGCAAGCGGTTACGCGCTGTACCGGCAGGGGGCGGATACCCTATCTTTTGTGCGGGCGATCAGGAACCAGAATGGTCAGGTGTTCGGCTATCTGGCGGTGCAGCTGGACCAGCGGTACTTGAACAGATCTGCTGCGGGCCTGGCGGGCGGCAAGGTCTATATTATGGATCAGGAGCAGCGGCTGGTCTCCAGCTCTCCGGCACTACGTGAAGGGGAGAAGGTCCCGGAATTCGCAGCGTCTCCCTCTGAATCTGCAGCAGCTAACGGAATCTATCTGAGCAGCGGCCAGAACTATGTGGCTTACCACCGCTCTGCCGAGACGGGCTGGACTACCTTTGTGGTTAATCCCAGGAGTGTGGTGCTGGGCCCGGTCAATTCGGTGAAATACATCTCTATTCTGCTGATCACAGCGCTGATTCTGTTCTCGTTCATCTTCATCTACTTCTCGACCCGGAACCTGCTGCTTCCGATCCGCAAGCTGCGCAGCCAGATTCTGCGGATGAACTACAGCAACCTGAATATGAAGGCGGGCCCGCGTACCCACAACAATGAGCTGATTCAACTGAATAGCGCTTTTCAGGAGCTGCTGGAACGGTTACAGGAATCTATCGAACGGGAAAAGCTTGCGCTGCACGAAGAAGTGAAATCGCGGAATTCCGCCTTACAGGCCCAGATCGCGCCCCATTTTATCCACAATGTCCTGTATCTGATCAGCATTGCCGCCCAGGAAGGGAAGAATAGCGTGGTGACCGAAATGTGCAAGCATCTCTCGGACAGTCTGCGCTATATTGTGTCCTCTCCTTATCAGCATGTGGCGTTGACGGAGGAGCTGAAGCATACGCAGCATTATTTGTCCCTGATTCAGCATAATTTCGAGGATGACCTGGAGTGGGAGATTGACGGGTACGGGGGGCTTGAGCAGATTGAGCTGCCCCGGCTGGTGATTCAGCCATTCGTGGAGAATTGTATCGAGCATGCTTTTAAGAATACGGACCCTCCTTGGCGGATTGAGGTGCGGGTGAAGGTATATAACGGCCTGTGGGCCATCGAAATCAGGGATAACGGGGAAGGCTTCGCGCCGGGCAGGATCAGGGAGATTCTGGACAATATTGAGGACTCGGATTCCGGGGTCAATGAGCTTCGGCATGATACCTCAGGAATTGGCAATATGGGGATTGTGAATACGGTGAACCGGCTGAAGCTGATGTACAGGAACCGGCTGTTCTTCAACATCTACAACCACTTGGACGGGGAAAAGGGGGCTACGGTCCAGATTATCGCATCTATGAGTAAAGACTTCTACTAGAACCGGGGAGGGACCGCTATGTATACCGCTATCATTGCCGAGGACAGCAAGCCGATTCTGCGGAATATCGAAGCTCTTATGCAGTCCATGGAGCTGCCTGTCCGCATCGCCGCTACCGCCTCGAACGGGCTGGATGCCCTGGAATACATCAAGGCTAACCCGGTGGATATCCTGCTGACCGATATCCGCATGCCTAAGCTGGACGGGCTGGCGCTGATCGGGGAGTGCAGGCTAGTGAATCCGGCTCTTAAGGCGGTGCTGATCAGCGGCTACAGCGACTTTGAGTATACGCGCAAAGCGCTGAATCTGCAGGTATTCGATTATCTGCTGAAGCCGGTGGAGCGGCAGCAGCTTGCCGAAGTGATGCAGCGGCTGGTCGCTCATCTGGAGGAGCAGCAGGAGGAGCAGCAAAGCACTGCCAAGGAGCTGCCGGATGGCATTGCCGAGCTCCGGCAGCGGAAGAAGAGCGGCGAGGAGCTGTTCGGGCAGCTCGAGCAGTACTTACAGCAGCATAGGTACTCCCAGCTCTCCATCACCGATGTGGCGCTTAAGTTTCATGTAAGTCCCTCCTATGTGAGCAGGATCTTCAAGAAATATTCGCACCAGACCTTCGTGCATTACAGTATGCGGCTGAAGATAGCCGAAGCCTGCCGGCTGATCACGCTCAGGCCGGAGCTGAAGGTGAAGGAGCTGTCGGAGGTGCTGTCCTTCGGAGATCAGCACTATTTCTCAAAGGTATTCAAGGAGTATACGGGCGTAAGTCCTACAGAGTATAAGGGAGGGGAGCGGTAGCGGCAGCCGGTATAAAGATCGATTTTAAAAATTTGAGTTAAGGGAAAAGTGGCGGAGGGGAATTTTGGAACTGGAGGAGCGATAGCGACCGCCTTTGTATTAGGATTTCTACCGCGAAGAGCGGTTCAAATCAGGAAATCCTAATACAACAGCGGCCGGAAGTCCAAAACTTCTCTGGAGTCACGGCTAATCCCGCAACAACAAAATCAGTAATTCTTACGCATAGACGGCAGCGCTGCGGATAGGCGGTGCCGTCTTTATTTTCCGTATTTTCCCGGCGGGATGCCCGTGATGTTCTTGAAGGTGCGGATGAAATTGGCATAATCATTGAAGCCGGACAGGTAGCAGGTATCGGACACGGAGTTGCCGGCAGACAGAAGCTGTTTGGATAACGCGATCTTTTTAAGCAGGACATAACGGTAGACGGTTCCCCCGGTCTGCTGCTTGAACAGATGGCTGAGATAATATTTGTCCAGATTCAGCTCCCCGGCGATATGCGCCAGCGACAGATTCAGGTGCAGGTGGTTGTCGATGTAGCTCATCGCAGATTGAATATGGGAGGAGATCATACTGGGCACGGCGGCACGGGTGCGGCTGTACAACTCGTTGATCAGCACCAGAATCTGAATCAGATACGTCAGGGCCAGCACCTCGCTGCCGTACTGCTTGCGCTCCAGGGCTGCAATCAGCCGGGAGGAGAGGGCGGTATACTCCAAGAGCAGCGGCTCCTCCATCCGGGCCAGGTTATTCTCCCCGGGCTGGCGGTTCTGGAAGCAGGCCAGCAGATTCGTGGTCGCCGTACAGAATGGATAGACCAGCGGTGCCTTGAAATGAATGGTCAGCCGCTCATAAGGCTCTGGGGAGCGGTTGATGATTTTATGAATCTCATGATTGTTGAATAACAGGACGTCGCCGCGCTCCAGCGGATAGCTATACTGGTCCACGAAGCCGTTCACGCTGCCGCCCAGGAACAGGAAGATTTCATAGTGGTCATGGATATGGAAATCCCTCGTCGGCGAGATCGGAGAATTGCCGATACCGGCCAGAATATCGCCGTCGAACGTTTCATAATACCGGGCATGCTTCATCGTCACAGCCCCTTTCATGTTGATCACAACATACGCAATAAATCATCATTATTCGCAAAGACATTGCAATAATACCACAATACACTAGAGAAGAAGAATACCTGAGAGGGTGGAATCGTGGATGAGTGGGATAGAACAGCGTAAATACTGGCTGGATACGATGCTGCGGATTGGAACACCGGTCCTGGAGGCGCTCGCCGCACGGAAACTGAAAGAACAGTTACCTGCGGAGTTTCATAGCGAGCGCAGCCAGTTTGCGCATCTGGAAGCTTTTGCAAGGCTGGCTTGCGGAATGGCTCCCTGGCTGGAGCTTCAGGGGCTTGAGGGTGAAGAAGAGCGCTTAAGAGCCCGTTATGCCGGGCTGATGCTGGGAGCGATCGATGCGGCGGTCGATCCGCAGTCGCCTGACTATATGGAATTCAAGACCGAAGGCCAGCCATTGGTCGATGCGGCATTTCTGGCTCATGCTCTGGTGCGTGCACCGAAGGCGGTTACATCCAGACTGGACGCACGGGTCAAAGGCAATCTGATTGTAGCACTTAAGCAGACGCGGCGGACCGCTCCCAGCGGCAGCAACTGGCTGCTGTTCAGTGCGATGGTGGAAGCAGCCTTATACCTGCTGGAGGACCCGGAGTATGACCGGATGCGGGTCGGTTACGCAGTCCACATGTTCATGGACTGGTACAAGGGTGACGGAGTCTACGGGGACGGGAAGGACTTCCACTGGGATTATTACAACAGCTTCGTGATTCAGCCGATGCTGGTGGATGTTGTTACCCTTTTCGAACAAGAGAATGAGGAGTATGCCCGGCTTAGACCCTTGGTCCTGCAGCGGGCGCAGAGATATGCCTCCGTGCTGGAGCGCAGCATCGCCCCGGACGGAACATATCCGTTCCTCGGGCGTTCGATTGTCTACCGGTTCGGGGCATTTCAGCTGCTGTCGCAGGCGGCGCTCCAGCATTTTCTCGAAGACTCGCTGCCTCCGGCACAGGTGCGCTGCGCTTTGACCGCCGTGATCCGCCGGATCATGGAATATCCGGGCACACTGGATGAGAACGGCTGGCTCCGTCCGGGCATCTACGGTTATCAGCCGGAACTGGCCGAGAGCTACATTAATACGGGCAGTTTGTATCTGTGCGCTGCTGTCTTCCTGCCGCTGGGCTTGCCTCCTGCTGATCCCTTCTGGTCGGGAGAGGACATGAAATGGACGGCACGGAGAATCGCAGACGGCGAGAATGTGATGCGGGACCATGCTTTGGAATAAGGGATACAGCCAGACTGAACAGGAGAGGAAGCTCAGGCATGAACGTACAGGAACTTAAGGCAATCGTAGAGAACATGAAGCCGGCAGATCTCAGCTTATATTATCCGCAAGGGGATTCGGCAGCTTTTTGGAGTAAGGCGGCATCTTCTGAAGTCTTGCAGGCCAGTGTTAGTGAGATTCGTGCAGAAGCACAGCGGCTGGAAGGGCAGCCTATACCGCTGCTGACGTATAGTTTGTTTACCCTTTTCCGGCAGACGGGGTCGAGACTGGAGTATGAGCGGCCTTATTTTGAACGGAGAAGAAGGCTGAATACGTATGTGTTCCTTAGTCTGCTGGAGCCGGAGAACGCAGCAGCTCTGGAGAAGCTTGCAGATATTCTATGGGCGATCTGCGATGAGTACACGTGGTGTGTTCCCGCCCATCTTCCAGAGAAGCATGATGTTGCTGAGATCAACCGGCATATCGATCTGTTCTCCTCCGAGACAGGCTTTACCTTAAGCGAGTGTTTGCTGCTGCTCGGGGAGCGTCTCCCGCTGCTGCTCCGCTCCCGGATACGGAGTGAGGTGGAGCGTAGAATTTTCCGGCCGTTCCTGGCGCATGGCCCATATTTCTGGGAGACCTCGACTCACAATTGGGCGGCGGTCTGTGCGGGTTCTGTGGGTGCGGCTGCACTACTGCTAGTGAAGGATAAGGATATGCTGGCGGAGATCCTCCTGAAGACAGAGAGCAGTATGAATTATTATTTGCATGGATTTGGGGAAGACGGGGCCTGCCAGGAGGGGCTGGGCTACTGGAATTACGGGTTTGGTTATTTCACTTATTACAGCGATCTGCTCCGTGCAAGAAGCGGAGGCAGGCTGGACTGGTTCAAGCAGGAGAAGGTGGCACAGATCGCCCGCTTCCAGCAGCAATGCTTCATTGATGGCAGCTATGTCGCCAATTTCTCCGATTCAGTACCCCGCGTGCGGGTGCATATGGGACTCTCCCATTATCTGGCGGATGTCTATCCGGATGTCCTGCGCCCGCCGTCTGCACTGCGTGCCCCGTTCACGGAGGATCACTGCAGCCGCTTCGCACCGGCGCTGCGCAATCTGATCTGGACAAGAGCCGGGAAGGAGAACCAGTCCTGGGAGGCTGGCAGCAGCTATCTGCCCGATGCCGCTTGGCTCGTATCGCGTCATGTCTCTGCTGCGGGTGCCTTCGGCTTCGCGGCCAAGGGCGGCCACAACGACGAGCCGCATAACCATAATGACCTGGGCCAATTTATTCTGAGCGGCCGGGGGGAGATTTTTGCGGCCGATCTGGGCAGCGGAGAGTACACGGCGGACTATTTCGGGACCGGCCGTTACGGCTATGACTGCAACGGGTCGCAGGGCCACAGCGTGCCGATTATTGACGGCCAGTACCAGGGGGCAGGACGGGAGTTCCAGACTACAGTGCTGCATGCATCAGCAGCGGCGGTGAAGGATGAGCTGACGCTGGAGCTGGCCCGGGCGTACCCGGTAGCCGGACTGCAATCCCTGGTCCGTTCGCTGGTCTGGCATAAGGAGGAGCTGCCCCGTCTTGAGCTGACCGACACCTATCGCTATGACGGAACCCCGGCAAGCTGGACGGAACGCTTCGTAACGTGGCGCAGACCGGAGTTGACCGGTCCACGGCAAGTACTGCTACCGGGCGCTGATGGACATGGCGTCCAGGTAACCTACGATCCGCAGATCGTCCGGCCGGAGATTACCGCACATGTGTACCAGGACCACTATGGCCAGGACACAGTGTGGCATAGCCTGGACTTCCAGGTTCTCCAGCCCGGAGCAGAGGGCGTATTGGTGTTTACTTTTGAATTTATGTAAGACGCACGGCACGGGTACATTATTCACACAAAGGCGGGATTCAAATGAGCAGAACCATAGATCAGACGTGGGTATATGAGGCCTGGAGCAAGGCGCTGGAGAAGACGAGAACGAACAGTATCAGCATCGGGGCCGAATTCCCGCATGCCAGTCAAGGCGGCAAGTATGTCCTGGAGGTGCCAAGCTGGTGGACCGCCGGCTTCTGGCCGGGCCTGCTCTGGCAGCTCTATGCCGGGAGCGGCGATGAGAGCTTGAAGACGGTAGCCGAGCGCTGCGAGGAGCGGCTGGATGAGGTGCTGGACGGCTATTTGAAGCTGGACCATGACCTTGGCTTCATGTGGCTGCTGACCAGCGTTGCCAATTACAAGCTGACGGGCAGTGAAGAATCACGGGTCCGCGGGCTGAAGGCCGCCAACTATCTGGCCGCCCGCTTCAACCTGAAGGGCAGATACATCCGGGCCTGGAACCCCTGGAGAGAAGGCGAGGACAACAGCGGGGTTGCCATTATTGACTGCAGCATGAACACCAGCCTGCTGTTCTGGGCCTCCGAAGTCACCGGAGACCCGCGTTACCGGCATATCGCGGAGGCACATATGGATACGGTGCTGGAGCATTTCATCCGGCCGGACGGCTCCGTCTATCATATTGTCAACTTCAACCCGGAGACGGGCGAAGTGGTAGAGAAGCTGGGCGGACAGGGCTATGCGCCGGAATCGGCCTGGTCGCGCGGCGCGGCTTGGGCACTATACGGGCTGGCGCTGGCCTATCACCATACGGGCAAGCTTAGCTACCTGCATGCGTCCAAGCAGGTTGCGCATTTCTTCCTGACCCGGCTGCCGGAGGATCAGGTGCCGCATTGGGATTTCCGCGCTCCCGGCGATGTTGGCGAGATCCGCGATACCTCAGCCGGTTCCTGCGCAGCGAGCGGTCTGCTGCTGCTGGCCGGGCTGGTGGAAGAATCAGAGGCTCATGTTTACCGGAACGGGGCGCTTAGAATTACGGAATCTCTCTACCGCAATTACGGAACTTGGGACAATCCCGGCGAACAAGGCCTGCTGCTTCACGGCACCAGCAACTATCCTGAGGACCGGAACATCGATGTGCCGCTGATCTATGGCGATTTCTTCTATGTTGAGGCACTGGCCCGGATCAAGGGAGCAGGCCCGTTCTATTGGGAGTAGGAGGAGTATGATAATGACGAACAACAAGTTGACTCCGGTAATTGGAAATCTCGGGACAGGCGATCCGGCGACGGGCAAGCTGGGGATTCAGAGCAATCTGCTGAAGACTCGGGACGACCTGCTGGCTGCCCTTGAGCAGCTGACAGAGCCGCTTCGGCCGCTCTATAGCAGCGGCAGCGCCAGACTTGAGATAGGGATTACGGGAGCGAGCTATCCGTCAGCCACCGCCGGAATGGAGGGCTTCTCCCGGGTGCTCTGGGGACTAATTCCACTGCTCGCCGGAGGCGGGAACAGTGAGCTATGGGCCACTGTGCTGGACGGCATCCGGCACGGCACCGATCCGGCCCATGAGGAATATTGGGGCGATGTACGGGACTATGACCAGCGTCTGGTCGAGATGGCCGCCTTCGGCTTCGCGCTGGCGGCTGTGCCGGAGCATCTCTGGTCCCCGCTTGCTCCGCTGGAGCAGGAGCATTTATACAACTGGCTGAACCAGATCAATTCCCGTCCCTGCTACGATTGCAACTGGCTGTTCTTCAATGTGCTGGTGAATGTCGGCTTCCGCACGGTAGGACGGCCCTATGATGCAGTGCAGCTAGAGAAGAACCTGACACGGATGGATGCGTTCTATCTGGGAGAAGGCTGGTACAGCGACGGCGTTAACGGACACTGTGATTATTATGGGCCCTTCGCCATCCATTACTATTCGCTGCTGTATGCGAAGCTGATGGAACGGGAAGACCCGGAGCGTTCCCGTCTGTTCAAAGAACGCGCCCGTCTGTTCGCCGCCGAATTCATAGGCTGGTTCGCCCCGGACGGCGCAGCGCTTCCTTACGGCCGCAGTCTGGCCTACCGGTTCGCCCAGTCTGCATTCTGGAGTGCCCTGGCATATGCAGAGGTGGAGGGCTTCCCTGCCGGTGTGGTCAAAGGCATCATCCTGCGTAACCTGCGCTGGTGGTTCCGCCAGCCCATCTTCGATGCAGCGGGTGTGCTGACCATCGGATACACGTATCCGAATCTGGTCATGGCGGAGAATTATAATGCTCCCGGCTCGCCTTACTGGGCGATGAAGACCTTCCTGCCGCTCGCTCTTGGCACGGAGCATCCGTTCTGGAGCGAACCGGAGCTGCCGCTGCCGGAGCTTCCGGGTGTGAGTGTGCAGCATCCGCCGCATCTGGTTCTGGTCCGCGAAGCGGCTTCCGGTCATGTGGCCGCCTTCAACAGCGGGCATCTGTCCACCAATGAGCATACCCATACCTCGGCCAAATACGAGAAATTCGTCTATTCCACGGGCTTCGGGTTCAGCGTTCCCCGCTCAGAATGGGGATTGTCACAGGGAGCCTATGATTCCATGCTTGCGCTAAGCGAAAGAGGAGATAACCTCTACCGGGTACGGCGCCGGAATCTGGAATCGGAGATTACGGACAACGTCCTGCGGTCGGTCTGGAAGCCTTGGGCTGACGTTGAGGTGCGCACGTGGGTAATCGCGGGTCTGCCCTGGCATATTCGCATTCACCGGCTGGAGACAGGGCGGGCGCTGGATGCCGCCGAGGGCGGGTTCGCGCTGGGCCAGGAAGCGGAGCCTGCCCAGCAGTTCAGCGGAATCGGCGCAGCGGCAGCTACAGCACGGGGAACGAGCGGCATCAAGGGGCTGATCGGCTACTCCAAGGCCGAGCTGATCTGGCCGAGTGCGAATACGAACCTGCTTCGTCCCCGTACGGTACTGCCAACCTTAACGGTCTCCATTGAGCCTGGGGTTCATTGGCTGGCCTCGGCTGTGTACGGCGACCCTTCGGCGAACCTGCCAGCGGAGGGGGGAGGCACTCCCGGTCTGATTTTGGAGCAGACCCCTGAAGCCTTGCTTAAGGTCAAGTTCGCTGGAGAGCGAATTACGGTGCTCACCTCTGGCGGAACAGAGATCAGCATTCCGGTACAATAGCACAGCATTCTGGTAAATAGCACAGCAGTTTGGTTAATAGTTCAGCATCGGCTTCTTAGCGTCATCATGCAAGAAGGCCAGCAGTCTCTCCGGTTGGAAAGGCTGCTGGCCTTCTATGCTCATGGGCCGGATGTATGCGAAAACAAACATGTCTTTCAAGGCACAACTCCAGCATGAAAATGAGCAGCGTGCCTAAAAACAGAACGTCGTCTGTTTATCTATTTAACAAATTTTAACATAAAACCGAACACAATTGGACTGGGAGGGTAGCGTAGGCCGAATGTAGTCGAAAAACCGAACACAATTGGACTGGGAGGGTAGCGTAGGCCGAATGTAGTCGAAAAACCGAACACAATTGGACTGGGAGGGTAGCGTAGGCCGAATGTAGTCGAAAAACCGAACACAATTGGACTGGGAGTGCCACGTAGGCCAAATGTAATCGAAAAACCGAACACAATTGGACCGGGGGCCCCGCGTCGGCCAAATGTAATCGAAAAACCGATCACAATTGGATCGGGAGCGCCACTTAGGCCGTGCGTTTATCGCAGGTTGTGCCAGAAGTATTTTCACAGAAAAACCGAACACACTGGCTGTCAAGCACCTTGGTCTATAATGCTGTGTATGATTTCACTCTCCAATCGTCTCCCCCAATAAGCCCAAGCCAAACAAACCTCAATTCAAAAAAAACCGCCACAAGCCCTGCACGCATACGAAGCTTCCGGTGCAGAGAGTGGGGCGGGGCGTATAAGTAATTAGCCGATTATTCCGTATTGCTGCGGAACTGATTGGGCGTGACGCCTTTATACTTTTTGAACACCTGATAGAAATATTTCGTATCGTTATACCCGGACTGCAAAGCGATATCCTCGATCCTCATTCCGGGATCTTTGAATAGCTGGCAGGCATGCTCGATGCGGACCTTATGCAGATAATCGATGAAGCTGATCTTAAGCTGCTGCTTGAACAGCAGGCTTAAATATCCGGGGGTAATATAGATCTCCCTGGCAACGATCTCGCGGTTGATATCCTTCATGAAGTGCTCGCCGATATAGCTCTTGGCTGCTTCGAGCAGCTTGTTGCTGTTTTTTTTGGACGTCAGATGCTCACTGACCCGCTGGGCCGTCTCCAGCAGCGACTGGAACAGGTTATCCAGACTGGAGCGGGACAGGACATGGATCAGCTCGGTCAGATTCTGCCCGAATACCTTGTTTACGTTGACGTTGTTCTCAATACATAATTTATACAGGGCGAAGAACAGCGCGAAGCTCGATTTGATCACCTGATCCCTGGACACCGTCTCGGGCTTCAGGGCCACGTTGAACAGCGTCAGCTTATCGGCAATGTCTCCCGAAGAACCGCCGCGTACCGCCTTCAGCACCTCCTGCTCCTCATGCAGGGGATAGGAGGATTGAGAGGACTCGGCATCGAATTCTCCGCTGTACTCCACGATTTTAGCTATGCCGGTGTAGTTGGTTGTATTCAAGGCCTGGCAGGCCTCCACGAAGGAGTGGCGCAGATGCTCAATATTCTTGTCGATACTTCCGATCCCGGCGGATACGGTGAACCTCAAGAAGCTGGCGATATTCTCCTGAATAATCCGGATATAACCGCTTAATTCCTCCTGATCCGGCAGCTCGTCCATATTGAGGATTAGCACAATATCGTCCTGATGCTCGAAGGCAACGCATAGCACAGCCTCCGGCAGCGACTCCTCGCAAATATTCTTCAGCCCGTACTTCAGCAGCTCCGTATCCTCATGCATATACTTCTCATGCAGCAGCTGGAAATTGTCGATCCGCAGCAGAATGATGCCGTACAGCAGATAGGGAAAAACCAGCTGGTTCATCTTCAGATTAGCCAGCAGCCGGGAATACGCGGGACTCTCGGTTAGAATGAGCTGGCTTAACGTCTTCTCCTTCAGCAGGGGCAGACTCTCCCGGAAGCCTTGCCGCAGATGCTCAAGCGTAGTAATCTCCAGCTTCTCCGATTGAATCTGCTCCGTGATGGCCAGAACAGTGCTCAGAATCTCCTGCCGGCGGCTCGGCTTCAGCAGATAGTTGCTGACCCCGCATCTTATGGCTTGCTGGGCATAGGCGAAATCATCGAATCCGCTCATAATGACCGATTTGACGCTGGGGTATTTCTCGGAGACAACCTTGATTAACTCCAGTCCGTCCATTTGCGGCATCCGGATATCCGTTAGCATGATATCGACGGCATAGGTATCCAGGAGTTCAAGGGCCTCCAGGCCGTCTCTGGCTTCGCCTGCAATATGGATGCCGTGCGACTGCCAGTCAATCAGAGTCCTTATGCCTACCCGCGCCCGCTCCTCATCGTCCACAATAATCATATTATACAAGGGACATCCCCTCCGATCTGTATTCGTATTGTTTATTCGCCCCGGCTTCTTTTATTCTTGCATGTCATTTACGATCACCGGAACTACGATCTCCACACGCGTGCCCTCTCCAGGGACACTGGTATAGTTCAAGGCATAGTCACCTTTATAAAAATGCTTCAGCCGTGCCTGTACATTCTGCACCGCATAGCCGCCGACATCCCGGGCAGTGTACACATCGGTCTCGTCAGGCATGGCCAGAATCTTTTGCAGCGTCTCACTGCTCATGCCGCCCCCGTTATCCTCAATCACGAACCTCAGCTGATCTCCGGTGCGTTGTCCGCTGATGCTTACCCGTCCGCCGCCGCGCTTGCGTTCAATGCCGTGGATCAGCGCGTTCTCAATGAACGGCTGCAGGCTGAGCTTCAGGATGACATAGGAGTACAGCTCCTCAGGAATGTCTATCACATAGTCGAGAGATTCCTGGAACCGCATCTTCTGGAGCGACAGATACAGCTCAATCAGCTCTTTTTCCTTGGCTACGCTGGTGAAGCTCTTGCCCTGGTTGAGACTTAACCGGAAGAGCCGGGAGAGGTTGATCACCATCTCGCTGATCTTGTCCTGTCCTGCCGCCTCCGCTTCCCAGAAGATCGTGTCGAGCATGTTGTAGAGAAAATGGGGGTTGATCTGCGATTGCAGCGCCTTCAGCTCTGCCTCCTGCTCCTTCAGCTTCAGCAGATAGGCATCGTCCACCAGCGCCTTGATGTTGCCGACCATATTATTGTAGCCCCGGCTCAGCTGGCCGATCTCATCCCAATATTTGATCTCCACCTTCTCCTCGAACTGCCCGTTCTGGAAGCGCCGCATGGACAGCAGCAGCGTCTTGATCGGCGCTGTCAGGAAGGAGGAGAATAACATCAGCAGAGGAACACTAAGCACCAGGCTGGCTAATACCATCACGAGCACTGCCGATTTGATGGAATTAAGCTCCCCAGTCAGCGAGCGGAGCGGAACACTGTACAGGGTGATCCAGCCATCTTCGTTGATGTTGTAGTTCAGCAGCGTATCCTTGCCCTCCAGGCTGACGATGGTGTTGCCGGACAGAATACCGGCCTTGGCCTGCTTCATCACGAAGTCTACAGCTTCGGGGCTATAGGTCTCTTTGCCTGCCGACAGCAGCTGTTCGCCCCGCTCACTCAGAATGAGGATACCGTGATCTTTGTCATACAGATTCGTCAGATAGGTTCGGCGAATCGTCTCCAGATTAATGCCCACGAACACGAAGCCGATCCGGTTTCCGTTCACAATATCGCGGATAATCCGGGTCATGCCGAGCTTGTCATTGCGGTTGCTCTGAATGAATACATTATTCTCTTCCGTCAGCGGGAACCAGTAGGAGGCACCGTTTAAGGCAACGGTCTGTTTATAAGTATCATTTGAGGTAATTTTGCTCAAACTATACGCACCGCTGCTGTCATCGGTAGCAACCTGAAACAGTGGCTCGGACAAGCTGCCGTAGAGAGCCAGATAGTCAAAGCTTCCGGTCACCAGCATCTGGTTCATGATCGACGCGGTGGGTCCGTTATAGAGCTGGTTCTCGATCTTCGCCGAATCCGGGGGATTGCTCCTCAGAGTATCCTGGACGACTGGAGCGAGGCTGAATACGGTGACCCAGTCAGCTAACGTCTTTTGCATACGGGCGAGATTACTGTCAATCTGCTTGAGCACACTCTGGTTGGAGTTGCTCACCTTGTTAATGATTTGCTGCTTGGAGATGTTATAGGAGTATGCGCCCAGCGTGCAGGCTACCCCGGTAATCAGCAGGAAGATCAGTATGGTTATCTTGTATCGCAGGTTCATATTCAAGTAGTAGCGCAGCACAGGATCACTAACCTTTTTGTTTTTTATCTTATGCGCAATGCCGGGTATACACAAGGGAGCTGACAATCGAAGTCGACAATTTTCAACATTACTCTCTTTTTCTCTACTGACCCTGACTCTGGTGCTCTGGTACGATGTGTTCAGAAACAAAGAAGGCAACCCACGATCAATAACAAATAGGGGGAAATGACATGGTAATGAATTCAAAGTCCACACGTAATATACTGCTGGTTACGGCCCTTGCGGCAGTCTCAGTGCTTAGCGCATGCGGAGGCGGTAATGACAAGAACAATAATGCAGGCAGCAGCACGAACGGCGGCACAGCCGGCTCTACGGACAAGGAAGTGACGCTGCGTCTGTTCTCGAACCTGCCCGACCGTAAATCCGGCCAGGGTCTGGCAGAGCAAATGGTAATCGACAACTATATCAAAGCGAATCCCAATGTCAAGATCGATATCGAAACCCTTGCCGAGGAGCCGTTCAAAAATAAATTGAAGGCGTACATGGCCTCCAACGAATCGCTGGACGTCACGATGGTTCACGGCGGAGCAGAGCTGAATACGCTGGTACAAGCCGGCTATGTGAAAGAGCTGAACCCAACGGAATACGAAGGAGACACTTACAAATTCCTGCCGGGCGTGTACAAATCGTTCACCTTCAACGACAAGCTCTATGGCTTGCCCCGCAACAGTGACTATGAAGTGATCTATTATAACAAAAAACTGTTCGATGACAATGGCATCAAGATTCCGACTACCTACGCCGAGTTACTGGAAGCGGGCAAGCAGTTCCGCGCCAAAGGCATTGAGCCGATGTCCATGAACGGGAAGGATCTGTGGAGCTTCGCGGCCTTCTTCCAGGATCTTGTCGTACGCCTCACCGGTGATCAGAACCTGATGCTGGATGCGGTAGCGAAGAAGAAGAATTTCACCGGCGATGAGAACTTCCTAGCTGCGGCTAAGCTGCTGGCAGAAGCCAGAGACACCAAGCTGTTCCAGGAATCGTTCATGACAGCAGACTACGGCGCCTCGCAGAACCTGTTCACGCAAGGCCGTGCAGCCATGTGGTATATGGGCTCCTGGGAAGCGGGTATGGCTACCAATGACAAGTTGCCGGAAGACTTCCGGAACAATGTGAATGTACTGAAATTCCCGGTTGTCGAGGGCGGCAAAGGCAAGGACACCGATCTTCTGGCCTGGAACGGCGGCGGATACTCGCTGGTCAGCAGCTCGAAGCATCCTGAAGAAGCCAAGAAGTTCTTCGACTATATGATGTCCGCCGATCAGTGGGCCAAGATTGTATGGGATACCGGAGCGGCTGTACCGGCACAGAAATATGAGCTTAGCGGCAAAGAGAGCGGGCTGCAGAAGCAGCTGACAGAAGTTCTTACAGGGGCTACCAGCACAGCGGGTTCTATCGCCCTCGACTCCGGCACGCCTAAGTTCAAGGATGATGCACAGAATGCCTTCGGCAAATTCTTCGCCGGCGGATCAACACCTGAACAACTGCTCGCGGATCTTCAGAAGGCTGCGGAAACACAATAACAGATCACTACTAACAGATCACCACTATAGAGAGTGAAAGGAGACGGGGCGGGAAGTGTTCTTGCCCCTCTCTAATCTTAAGGATGGAGTTGGAGTTCCATGCAAAAAGTATTTAACAACAAAATGGCAATCTTTCTATTCGTCTTTCCGGGGATTCTCCTGTTCTCCCTGACCTTTCTCGTGCCGATTGTACTCAGCGCGTATTACTCGTTCCGAGACACCCTGTCTCCGGGAACGCCCTCGGCATTCATCGGATTCGCCAACTATACGGAGCTGCTGTTCCACGATTCACGGTTCTGGCTGGCACTTAGAAATGCCGTACTGCTCGGTCTGGGCTTTATCCTGATCCAACATCCGATTGCCATCTTTTTTGCCATAATGCTGGACCGCCTGGGCGGTAAGGCAGAGAAGTGGTTCAGAACGATTTTCTTCATCCCATGCGTCATTTCTGTAGTCGTTATCTCAAAAATGTGGTTGTCCCTGCTGGACCCTACCTTCGGCGCCTTCAACAAAATGCTCGATTCCCTGGGACTCGGCTTCCTTAAGCACGCTTGGCTGGGGGATAGCAGCACCGCGCTGATCTCCATGCTGTTCATCCTGATCTGGGCCGGCTTCGGCTGGGGATTGCTGTTCTATTATGCAGGACTCAAAGGCATTCCCGATGATTTGTATGAAGCCGCTTCACTGGACGGAGCCTCCGGCTTCCGATTGCACTGGCGGATTACCGTTCCGCTGCTGTCACCGGTTATTACGGTGCAGATTACTTTGGCTATGATTACCGCCTTGAAACAGATGGAAACCGTGTTCCTGACCACTAACGGCGGTCCCGGCGATTCCACCCAATTCCTGGCTGTGTATCTCTATAACAAGGCGTTCTCGGCCAGCCAATATGGTTATGCCAACGCCATCTCGATTCTGTTCATCATTGTCTGCCTGCTAGCCACCTATCTCAGTAATAAATTGACCCGCAGTGATGCGACGGAATTCTAAGGAGGAATCACCATGACAAAAAGCACAAAAACCATACTATGGGTGTTCTTCCTGATCGTCGCCCTGGTCCAGCTGTTCCCGCTCATCTGGCTGATTGATTTCTCATTCTTAAGCAGCAATGAGTTCTACTCCTCCAGCGTCCTGAAATGGCCAAGTGACCCGCAGTGGCAGAACTATATCAATGCTTGGGTGGACGGCAAATTCCTGCGTTACTTCATTAACAGTGTCTTGGTTACCTCAGTGACCATTCTGTTGACGGTGATTCTGTCCCTTACGCTGGGCTATGCCTTTACCCGTATGCAGTGGAAGCTGCGCCCCATCTTCTTCACCATTATCCTGCTGGGGATTATGATTCCGATCCATGCGACTCTCCTGCCTAACTTTGCCATCTTCAAGGCGCTGGGCTTGACGGATTCCTATCTCGGGCTGATCCTGCCCTACACCGCAGTGTCTGTACCGCTGGGGACCTTCATCCTGACCGGCTTCATGCGGAGTATTCCAAAAGCTATGGAAGAGTCCGCTGTAGTAGACGGCGCGAATATTTACAGGATTGTCTTCCAGATCATTGCACCGCTTACCGCGCCTGCACTGGTTACGGTCATCGTTACAACGTTCTTGAACTGCTGGAATGAATTCATCATGGCATCGACCTTCCTCAGCAAGGATGCGCTGAAGACGCTGCCCTTCTCGGTCATGAACTTCGCCGGCCAGTATTCCTCAGACTACGGCTCACAATTTGCGGTTATGGTGCTGACATCGATCCCGGCCATTGTCATCTACGCTCTCTTCAACGAACAGATTACTAAGGGCGTAACAGCGGGCGCGGTAAAAGGCTGATCTTAAAGCGGACCAAACTCTAAGCGTATGCTATCAAAACTCTAAGCGTATGCTTCCGAAGCCAGTTTTGCGAAGAAATTCATGATGTATATGCTATCAAAACTCTTAGGAGGCTTATAATGGATCACTTGTTATACGGCGTTGCTTATTATGATGAATACATGCCTTATGACCGTCTTACGCAGGACATCCAAATGATGAAGGATGCGGGCATTAATACCGTCCGGATTGCCGAGTCCACCTGGAGCACGCATGAGCCGCAGAACGGGGTATTCGACTTCTCCTCTGTACGCAGAGTGCTGGATGCGATGCATGAGGCTGGAATTCATGTCATTGTCGGAACGCCTACCTATGCGGTGCCGGCCTGGATGGTCAAGGAGCACCCGGAGGTGCTGGCCGTGACTGTGAACGGGGAAGGCAAATATGGCGCCAGACAGATTATGGATATCACGAGTCCGGCGTATCTGTTCTACGCGGAGCGGATCATCCGCAAGCTGATGGCTGTGGTACATAAGCATCCTGCGGTAATTGGCTACCAAATCGATAATGAGACCAAGCATTATGAGACAGCCGGACCGAACGTCCAGCTTAGCTTCGTCAAATACATGAGAGAAACCTATGGAACGCTCGAAGCCATCAACCACCAGTTCGGTCTGGATTACTGGAGTAACCGGATCGACAGCTGGGAGGACTTCCCGTCCATGGTAGGGACAATCAACGGCAGCCTGGGGGCGGAATTCGCCCGATTCCAGCGTGGGCTGGTGAATGAGTTCCTGGCGTGGCAGGTCGGAATAGTGAATGAGTATAAACAGCCGGGACAGTTCACCACACATAATTTCGATTTCGAGTGGCGGGGTTATTCGTTCGGTGTTCAGCCTTCGGTGGATCATTTTGCGGCTTCGCAGCCTTTTGACATTGCCGGTACAGATATTTATCATCCGTCCCAGGACCAGCTCACAGGTGCAGAGATTGCCTTCGGTGGAGATCTAATCCGCTCGCTGAAGCAGGATAACTACTTCGTGCTGGAGACCCAGGCGCAAGCGTTCCCCGAGTGGACGCCATATCCCGGCCAGCTGCGGCAGCTGGCGTTCAGCCATCTGGGCTCAGGGGCTTCGATGGTCGCCTACTGGCATTGGCATTCGATTCATAATTCCTTCGAGACCTACTGGAAGGGCTTGCTCAGCCATGACTTCCTGCCGAATCCGGTATATCAGGAAGCCCAGACTATCGGCGCGGACTTCAAGCGGTTAAGCGACCAGTTGATCGGACTGAAGAAGACCAGCAAGGTGGCTGTTATGGTCAGCAATGAAGCACTGTCGGCGATCGAATGGTTCAAGCTGCCCGGCGGATTGATCTATAACGATGTGGTCCGCTGGATGTACGATGAACTCTATAAAATGAACATCGCCTGCGACTTCATCCAGCCGGGCAGCCCGCGCCTCAGCGAGTATGAGCTGGTTGTGGTTCCTGCGTTATACGCTGTCTCGGATGAGGCGCTCCAGCAATTGAATGACTACGTTCGCAGCGGCGGCCATGTGGTTTATTCCTTCAAGAGCGGGTTCACCGATGAACAGGTGAAGGTTCGTCATACGGCACAGCCCGGTATTATTCATGAGGCCTGCGGGATTGCTTATAGTCATTTTGCCACGCCGAATGCGGTTACTGGACTTACCGGCAAGCTGTTCCCTGAGGGAGCCGAAGCAGGTGTTCACACCGTCCGCACCTGGATGGAGATGATTGTTCCCGGCTCAGCGGAGGTGCTGGCCAGCTACGATCATCCCCAGTGGGGCGAATATGCTGCCGTCACCCGTAATACCTTCGGCGAAGGAACAGCCACCTACATTGGTTGTATGACTGGACCTGCCGCACTTGCGGAGATCCTGCGCGATACTTTCCAGCTGGCCGGGTTATGGGGAGCAGACCAGCAGCTGTCGTTCCCGCTCATCGTGAAGTCCGGTGTGAACCGCCAGGGCCATACCATCCGTTACTACTACAACTACTCCGCCCAGCCGCTCAGCTTCAAATATCCGTACGAAGCCGGAACGGAACTGCTGTCCGGCAATCCGGTGGCACAGGATGAGGAACTTACGCTTGATGCTTGGGGCGTTATGATTATTAAATAAACATAACACTGGAGAACTTAATGAAGAGCGAAAAGGAACGGAGGGGAAATTTGGAACTGTAGGAGCGATAGCGTCCGCCTTTGTGTTTGAATTTCTACCGCTAACAGCGGTTCTAATCAGGAAATCCAAACACAACAGCGGCCGGAGGGCCAAATGTTCACCGCAGTGACGACCAAGCTCCCAGTCCAAACCTTAAGTGTGTTTTATATAATAAACATCTACAGCATTAGGAGGCAGAAGCGTGGACGGAACAGGACAAGTATGGATATCGAGTACAGAAAATGAGCCTTGGGTATCCCATCCCCTGGAAGCCACCACTGCCGAAGCAGTGGATCTGGCGTTCACCGGACAATTACATCAGAATATCGAAGGGTTCGGCGGATGCTTCAATGAGCTGGGGTTCGAGGCGCTGAATCTCCTCGCAGACGGGGACAGAAGCGCTGTGCTTCATTCGCTGTTTCACCCGGACGGGGATCAACGGTTCAGCATTTGCCGCCTGCCGATCGGGGCCAGCGACTATGCCCTGGAATGGTACAGCCTGAATGAGACCGACGGCGATTACGCCATGGAGTATTTCTCCATCGAGCGGGACCGCAAGTATCTGATCCCCTATATCCGCGAGGCTCTCAAGCTGAACCCAGAGCTGAAATTATTCGCCTCCCCCTGGAGTCCGCCCACGTGGATGAAATTCCCGCGCGCCTACAATTACGGCACCTTGCGCTGGGAGAAGGATATTCTGGAGGCCTATGCGCTCTACTTCGTGAAGTTCGTCCAGGCTTATGCCGAAGAGGGAATTACCATTCATCAGGTGCATGTGCAGAACGAGGTAGTGGCCGATCAGAAATTCCCGTCCTGTGTATGGACCGGCGAGCAATTGCTGGAATTCATCCGTGATTATCTGGGGCCGGCTTTTGAACAGCATGGACTTGCTACGGAGATCTGGCTGGGCACGATCAATGCGCCGGAGCCTTGGGACGAGTGGATGAAGCAGAAGGACAGCAGCTTCGATGCCTATGCACATACCGTATTAAGTGATCCTGAAGCTTACAAGTATGTGAAGGGAGTCGGCTACCAGTGGGCGGGCAAATACGGCATCCAGCGTACGGTGCAGGCTTATCCTGAGCTGCGTTATATGCAGACGGAGAACGAATGCGGAGACGGGGAGAACACCTGGTTCTATGCCAAATATATATTCAGCCTGTACCAGCATTATTTCACTAACGGTGTGAACGCGTATATCTACTGGAATATGGTGTTGCTGCCGAAGGGGCGCAGTACGTGGGGTTGGGAACAGAACGCTATGATTACTGTAGACCCGGGCGGCGTTAAGGCAGTGAACAATCCCGAGTACTATGTCATGAAGCATTTCGCTCATTTCGTGGGTCCCGGCTCCAGCAGAATCGGCCTCAAGGGCAAATGGACCGGCAATGCAGTCGCCTTCGAGACGCCGGAGAGCAGACGGGTCCTCGTCATTGCCAATCCGTTCAAGGAATCGCGGACGGTCACCCTCTCGAATGACGGCACGCATTACAAGCTGAAGCTGGATGCGGAATCTTTCAATACACTCCTGTTATAAAATAGCTCCACCATGCCGCCGTCATCCCATGGCATCTGCTGTGCACCCCTATAGGATTTGGAATTGTTCCGTCCGTAATTTCCTGCTATACTTTTGGCAGGTTAGATGATAGGGGGTTACACGGATGGCAACGAATTGCTCATTAGCTAGGGAGTCCTCATGCAGAGCCTGATCCGGGGCGATACTTTGCGTGGGGTGCGGCAGGACAATCTTGATCGCCCAAACAGATATTATCGTTTCTAATCGCAGGCTCTGCACCTTATTGCTTTAATCAATCATAATAAGGGGCTGAAGAGCTGTGAAACCAACATTTATTAGAAACCATCAATATAATTATATTAAGAAACAAGCAGATTTTGTGCTGAAAACATTGCGTTCGGTAGCGGACCGCCGTGTCCTGGAGACCGTAAGATACAGCGCCGAGCTCAACGTGACGGGGGCCTTCGCTTCACTGACCGAGGGTCAGGAGCAGATGCTGCGGGCAATCTCCGCCTTCGAGAAGGCAGAGGACTTCCAGCAGTATACCAGCGGGCTGGAGCCTTATCTGGAGCCGTTTCCGCCGATTACGCTCAAGCAGATTCAGAAGCTGTTTCCCAAGAATAAAAAGATGAAGCTGCCTGACCTGCAGTCGTTTGATTTCCGCTATGTCACGTATCTGGCCTGGGCAGATATCGCAACGAACAAGCTGTTCATCGTCTATCCGCATGAAGGGCAGTTCATTGGTGTGGAAGGCCGGATGCTGCCGGAGCACAAGAAGGGCTACTGCCTGTTCTGCAACCGGCAGCAGGAGCTTGCCTTCCTGACCGTCAAGACCAAGCCGGAGATTGCGGCGGCAGATAATTTTGCGTTCGTGGGCCAGTACGTATGTATGGATAGTCAGGGCTGCAATCAGAGCATTACGGATATAAGCGCGCTGGAGCGGTTCGTCCTCTCGGTGCGCAAGTAGCAGAATAACAGGATAGTTAGGTTGAAAAAGAAGAGCAGCGGTTCCCGGTTGGGGGGCCGCTGCTCTATTTGTGTCGTAGGGTAGAGGATCTATCTGCGAGGCAGAGCCGTCATCGTCAAATCTACCAGCTCCTCCAGAAGCTGCTCCTCCAGGCGGATGATCTCACTCATATTCCTGTGAAGCTTCACCCGTGCGGCGGGCTTGTTGCCTGAGCACATCCCCTTAATCATGAACTGATTCACCAGATCCCACTTTTCGCCTGCCTGACGGTAGCCTTCAGCCGCCCGGGAGAGAGCAGGCGCCGGGCCTTCGCGTTCCAGCAGCTGCAGGAACTGGCTGAACCGGATTCGGCTGATCGGCAGGGCGTTGGCATAGATTTTGAAGGCTGAACTGGCTTCGGCTGTGTTATCAGGCTGTATCCCGGTCTCCAGATAGGCCTGGGCATACGCTCTGAGCTGGACGCCCACCTGATCCGGCCGAATCTGTTGGGCAGGGCTGGTAAGCACCTCTTGAAGGATGGTCTGCCAGTCTATGAAGGAACGGGAGGTTTCGCACCGCCCGAATAAGGCGTAGAAATGACAAGCCCCTTCAAGGATGCTGAAATCCACCACCTCAAGTTCCTTTTCATAGTAAGCATCCGTCAGATAGATCAGGTTCTTCTCCCAGTCCAGACCTACGGCAAGACAGGCATGGCTCGTATGCAGTCTGCGGTAGGCTACACACCAGGGACAGTCATAGGAATCGAAGCCGACCAGAACCGGCATGCCTGAGGACAGCTGATTCTCCAGCAAGCCAGTCATATAGTTTCTATCCATTGCCGGTTCAGTCCGTTCTATATAACTGAAGGTAAGGCCATGATACGCAGACAGGTAGCCGGTGTTGATCCGGGGCAGCCGTATCCGCTCAATCAGCGGCTGGTCCGGGGCTTGCGGCTCATCCAGGAACATCTGCCAGGCATCGCCGTACATGCCTTTGCTGTCCAGTCCCTGCCACTGCGCTACAGACTGGATGCAGTCATCAATGCAGCTGCGCAGCTTAGGGTAGTGGGTACTCTTAACAGGAGCAATGTTCAACACTGCTCATCATCTCCTTCGCCGAGCTGAAGTGGCTGTGCAGCTGGTCACGATAAGAAGCGGGAGTCATGCCGCTGAATTCGCGGAAGAGCCGGTAGAAATATTTCATGTCATAAATGCCGACCTCGAGGGCGACGGACTGCACGCCAAGCTTCGTGAACAGGAGCAGGAGGCAGCTGTATTTCATCCGGATTTCCTGGAAGATCTGGATGTAGGATTTGCCGGTCTTATTCTTGAGCAGCCGCTGGAACTGGCGGGAGCTTATCGCAAGGTGGCAGCTCATCTCATTCAGCGTGATCCGCTCACTATAGTTACTGATCATATATAAGATGACATCATGCAGCGGGTCATACTGAGGCCCCGGGCGTTCGGCGAAGGGGATGTCTGCTGCGGGCATAATGAGCTTCGCCAGCTCCAGCAGCGGCGGGTATAGCTGCTGCTCATTCATGAGCAGGCCAGAGTTCAGCATCCCCTGCAACCGCCCGAGCAGGAAGAGAATTTCCTTGTTCTTCTCCCTGTATCCGAACCATTGCCGCACCTCCAGAAGCTTCAGCAGCGGCAAGCGGACCTCTTCGGGCAAGGGCTCCGGCAGTTCTCTGAGCAACCTGTCAAGCCCGGGCCTGAGCATACAATTCAGGATCAGCAGCGGCTCGGTACCGCTCATATCCTGCGGATGAAAGACATGGGACACCCCCGGCGGAATCACTAGCACATCCCCCTGCGTCACCTGCATTTTATCCTCACCAACCAGATGAATGCCTGTCCCTTGAACCACGTAGGCCAGTTCTACGAAGTCGTGCTGATGACGTACGGAAGTGACCGTATTTTGAGTCAGGAGCATTTGTACGGGGGAACAGGAGTCGAATAAATAGTCCCCCGTAAATACCGGAAAAGCTTCCATAAACAAACCTCCGTTTCCTGCTTCCTTATGTTGGCAACTGGAATCCATCCTAGTATATCTCAATATTTTGGCGCATTCAACCATATATTAACAACTTAAAATTTGGTATATTCATGATATTCATTCCAATTATGCAACCTGAAAGGGGTAGACACAATGCAACAAAAAGTGATTGAGATTATCGCTGAAATCAAGGAGGAGCCTGGTTTGCTTCAGACGCTGAACGGAGCTTCTGACCTGACGCTGGACGCGGCGCTTGACTCCCTGCAGATCATTAATTTTATTCTGAGAGTCGAGGATGAATTCAATATAGAGGTAGATTTCGACACCTTTGATCTGGAGCACCTGAAATCGGTTGACCGGTTCTCTGCTTACGTGGCCGGGCTTGCCGTACAATGAGGAACGCTGTGCACTGCGGCAGCCTGGAGTCGGAGCGGTACTGGCGGGAGGAGGATCTGGCCTCCTTGCCGGCCATTCCCGATGCGAAGGCGCTGGCTATCGTGCAGGCGATGGATGAAATGCTGTTTGTCTTTTGCGGGAGCGGCGATGTTCTCTTAACCCGCCAGGGGATGAACCGGGCACAATATGACTATCTGCAATCGCTCGGTTATTCATTCAGCACCAATATGGAGCCGCTCAGTCTTGAGGCAAAGGAGCCCGTTCCCCCACAGGAGACGCTGAATGTATTTGAACTGCTGGGCCGGATGGACGCCGGGCAGGAACCGGGCCGCTTAATACCGGAAGGATCGCTGCTGGAGCCCTTTGCTGTGCTTCCCGGGACGCAGGAGGCGGTAAGCCGGTACAAGCTTTTGCCCACATTGCCGGATGAAGAGATTGTACGGGCAGTGAATACCAAGAGCTATTCTACAGCGATGCGGGACCGGCTGGGGCTGCCGAATATTGCGTTAGTGGTCAACAGTATGGAGGAGTTGCTGCAATCGGGACAAGCACTGCTGGAGAAGGGAGCTTTTCTGATCAAGGACGAGTATGGGGTATCCGGTAAAGGAAATCAGCTGGTGGATTCGGAGCGTATGCTGCGCCGGATGGCCGGGCATCTGGAGTCAAGCCGCAATCAGGGCAAAAGAATCCGGTTTGTCCTTGAGCCCCTGCTGGACCGGGAGACAGACTTCTCCTGCCAGTTTCAGATTGATCCGGAAGGCCGGATCACCCTGTTGTCCGTTCAGCAGCTGGTGAACCAGGGCTTCGCCTTCGGCGAATCCCACTCCCCGCAGCCGTCTCTGCTGGACAAGCTGGATAAGGAAGGCTACTGGGAGACTATGCACAGCATAGGGCGGGAGCTGTACTCTGACGGATATTATGGTGAGGTATGTGTCGATTCGATGCAGCTGCGTGACGGAAGCCTGGCGCCTCTGGTAGAGATCAATGCCCGCAAGTCGATGAGTCTGATTAAGCATCATGTGGACCGCCGGTTCAAGCAAGAGGGTATGCACACCTGCCTGATACAGGTGCCGCTGGCGGCTAAGGGCAAAGTTCATTATGAGGAGCTGCTGGAGCGGATGGAGGAGACGGGGATTTTATTCAAGCTGGGTGCGGGTGAAGGTGTGATGCCCTTGACTTCAAGCGCGCTCCAGCCGCTGGACCCCGCCCGTACTGCCGGTTCCACGAAGGGCAAGCTGTATGCGGCCTTGACTTACCGAAGTGAAGACAGCAAGCAGAGCCTCATCCGTACGCTGGACGAGTCTCTCATGCGCACAGGCTATACTATCCTGCGATAAAGAAAGGAGCCCTCCAATGAATAACACCGTGACGATTCTATGCTCAGGCTTTGGCCTGGGCTTCTATGTCCCCGGTCTGCTGCTGGAACGGAAGTTCACAGCGATGGGCCTTCAGGCAGAGGTTGAGGTGTTTGAGGCCTTAATGCCTGACCACAAAAAGGAGCAGACAGACAACAGCCGCAGGGCATACCAGCAGAGCTTTGCTGTCGCCCTGACCTCACAGAAAATACCATCCGATATAAGAAGCAGCCTTGACCCTGCAGCCGTTGAACATTTGCTGGAGCAGTGGAAGCAGGAGGAGCGGCAGCACTTCATCGTCTTGTCCGGGCACTGGGTGCATGTCATGGACCGGTATCGTGAGATGGCGGGAATGAGCGTGTATGCTGACCTGCTGTATATCGACGCCGACCTGTCGCCATCGTGGAAGAATCTCCGCAAACTGAATCCGGGTTACGCGGAAGGCTACCATGAAGTAAGTCTGTATGATTCCGGGAAGCAGGAGATTCTGTGCAGCATCGATGCCGGACCTGCGGAAGCACTGCCTGCTGCGGCCCGGAACGGACGGCTGGTCGTCCATGGGGGAGGCTGGGGAATCGGAACCTTCCGCGAGAAGTTTGACGGGCTGGAGTCGGCGGGATACGAGCTGGATATCGCCGCTTACAGCATTCAGGAGATTGGCGGGGCTATCCATGGAAGACGTTATTATATGAATGATCCGCAGTGGCGCACCTGGACGAAGGATGGCAGCGGGCAGTATACCTTCCCGCCGTTTGCAGAGGTAACCGGTAACCGGACTGGGCATTTCCCGCCCTGCCAGAGCTACGGGGAGGGGATGTACGGAGTCATCCGGCAGGCGTCCGCAGTCATCAGCAAGCCGGGCGGCGGCGCTTTGATTGATTCTCTGGCTTCGGGTACACCGCTGGTGCTGCTCGATCCCTTCGGCCCGCACGAGAAGATCAACAGTGACCTGTGGGTCGGGCTTGGTTACGGCATCACTTACGGGCAGTGGGCCGCGTCAGGATATGATTATGATGAACTGCGCAAGCTGGCGGATAACCTCAGAGCCGCCAGAGGCCAATACCCGGACTATGCGGCAAGCTATGCCGAACAATTATCCGCAGCAGGAGGGAGAAGCTAATGCAACCTACCAGTAGAGTGAGCCTGGATGCCAAGTCCTTTGAAGCTTTGAAGCGTACAATCCGAAATGTCGTGGTCCCGCATAGAGAACGCAAGCTTGATCCGGGCTTCCGGACCGTAATGCCGGAGATTATGTCCCTCAAGCTAACCAACCGTTGTAATCTCCGCTGCAAGCATTGCTATCAATGGAATGAATCCGGCTACCACCATGATATGGATACCGCCGAGCAGAATCTGGATATGGATCTGGGAATGATCCAGAGGCTGCTGGAGGAGACGGATGAAGCGCAGTCCCGCCTGTATTTATGGGGAGGCGAGCCGCTGTTTCACCGGAAGGCCAAGGAGATTCTGGAGCTGTTAAAGGAGCATCCCCGGGACACCACAATCTGCACCAATGCCTATATGATTCCGAAGTTTGAAGAGGAGCTGTGTGCCATCTCCGACAATCTGGAGCTGCTGATTCCGATTGAGGGCTTCGAGGAGGAGCATGATTTTCTGCGCGGCAAAGGGTCCTTTCAGAAGGTGGTCCAAACTGTCGAACGGCTGCTGGAGCTGCGCGAGCAGGGCCGCTTTCGTGGCCGGATATCGATTCATAACGTCATAAATGATAATATGATCGGCAGATTGTACGAGCTGGTGGAGTTTTTTGAGCGCAAGGGTGTAGATCTGGTTCTCCTCTGCTTCCCCTGGTATATCTCGGAAGACACGAGCCTTGCGATGGACCGCTTCTACGATGATCACTTCCAGTGGCTGGCCGAGCTTCCGCCGGATCACCGGAGCAGCTGGCATGCGTTCAAATACCATATCCAGCCGGAGAATATCACCAGACTGACCGAAGATCTGCGGCGGATCAACAGCAACACCTGGCACAATACCCGAATCCGCTATCAGCCGGGGCTGGACTTTGATGAGATTGAGGACTTCGTGGCCGGGAAGCCGATGCTATCCCGCAGTACCTCCAAATGTCTGGCGCTCAGCACCCGTGTGGATATTGCCCCGAACGGCATGGTGAGTGCATGTAAATTTTTTGGTGAGCTGGCGATTGGCAATGTGAATGAGCTGACGCTGACCGAAATATGGAATTCAGCGCGTTACGACCGGCTGCGGCGGATTCTGGATGAAGGCTTGTCCCCGGCCTGCTCCAAATGCAATGTGCTGTACTTGAACACCTATGCTGCGCTGGCGCAGATATGAGCAGCGGGGGAGAGCAGCCTGCCTATAAGCTCGGCATTCTGGGTGCCTCGAGTATCGCTGTTCCAGCGATGCTGGAGCCGGCACGGATGGTAGACAAGGTGAAGATCACGGCGATTGCCAACCGTACCTTGGCGAAAGCGGAGGCCATGGCGGAGGCGTACCAGATTCCCTATGTGGCAGGTAGCCTGGATGAGCTACTGGAGCTAGACGATCTGGATGGAGTGTATATTGCGCTCAGCAATGAGCTTCATGCGCAGTGGGCGATCCGGGCCTTGAATGCGGGCAAGCATGTCTTGGTGGAAAAGCCGATCTGTCTCCATCCTGAAGAAGCGGAGCAGTTAAGGCTGGCGAAGAATAACCCTGCGGCTCCGAAGCTCGCCGAGGGTCTGATGGTTGCCTGTCACCCCTGGCAGCAGGCGCTGAAGGGCATCGTCGATTCGGGCGAATTCGGCGCGCTGCGCAGGATCAGCACCCGAATCTCCATTCCTGCCAAGAATGGGCATGCCGACAATTACCGGAGTGTCAGGGGGAAGGGCGGAGGCGCTTTTGCCGATCTGGGCTGCTACTGGCTGCAGTTCGTGCAGACCCTTGCCGGTCTTCAGCCGGAGGAGATATTGGCGCAGTCGGCCTTTGACGGGCCGGATGGCTGCGATTGGACCTTTCAGGCAGCGCTGCAATACAAGAACGGGCTGAGGGCCGAGTGTCTCACTTCCTTTGAGCTGCCATACCGGGCCTCACATACCCTGTATTTCGACCATACCGTGCTGACGGTCCCGGATTTCTTCCGGCCGATCAAGGGGTTCTACAAGCTCAAAATCCGGCATGATCTGCCGGACAACCGCACCACCCTATGCGAATTCGCTCCGCTGAACTATTATGTGGGGCAATTAGAGGCTTTTGCAGCAATCATGAACGGGCAACAGGCCGAGGGCCTTGATGCTACCTGGGAACGGGTACAGCTGCAAGCCCGGATCATGGCCGAGGCGCAGCGGCGCCGGGTCTCTGAGGTGCATTCATTATAGCAACAGCAAACAGCGATTCCCTTTGCGGGGGTCGCTGTTTGCTGTTTCACTATTTAGTTCCGCTTTACTGATCCAATCCATAAATATAATTCTGGCGCTGCACTAGCGGTCCTGTAAGGAAATGGGCTGCTCCATCCAGGCACGCTCGTTGTTCAGCACATAGATCCCGAGTGCCTGCTCGAAGGACAAGCCATGATTATAGAAAGTCAGCATCTTCGCGGCGAAGCGCACACTCTTATGTGCACTGGGCGATTGCAGCAGCTCTGTTGCCAGCGTACGGAAATTCTTCGGCTGGGCTTCCGCAGTATCGACTGCATCCAGCAGCCCTTTGTGGCTTGGAAAAAGCAGCCGGTTATACGCCAGAATCATCCGCCCGCTAAAAAACACCAGTTGGCCCGCCGTATGAGCGAGCAGGTAGGCGTCATTTTTTTGGCCCGCTTCCTTGGCGAAATACAGCCCGTACAGGTAGATCTGAGCGCAGAATTCCCGCAAATTACGCTCGCGGTTCTCCTCGGGATAGACGGGAATCCGGGCCACCAGCTCATCCAGCTCCGGAATTCTGGAGAACAGCACCTCTGCACGGGTAAAAGCATACCTCGTCGGCTCATTGCCGCGCCGGGCGGCAAGCTCCAGAAACCGGCGGTTGATCACCTTGATATCGGCATATCCGCCTTCATAGGTGCTGACTTCCCGGTCCACGTAGGAGAGCCTGTCGTTTCGCTCATATTCCGCATAGGCTTCATCGGTGAAGACCAAATGAACATCAACATCCGAGGTCTCGCTGGCGGTTCCCTTGGCTACAGATCCGCTGGTGATTGCCGCCAGACAAGAAGGGTCCTGCTCCAGCTTCTCCGCCAGCTTCTCCAGCGTCTGCCTGTGGTGTGCGTACATATAACGTTCCGCCTCCTTGAATGAATTCCGCTGCGTTAAGCGTATCAATTGGACAGCTTGCCAGCTATGGTCAATTCAGACATTCAGGCTTCCGCCTGCTCTGTCTTCCCCTGAGCAACCTGTTGATCAGCGGCACCGCTGCGGAGCAAGCCTCTCCGTCCGGCCAGCGTGACTGTCAGAATAGCTGCACCGGAGACGAGCAAAATGAGCGAGCCTGGAATCCGGTCGAGGAGGACTCCATAGAGCAGCATTCCGAGCGGAGCGATGGAACCGGCGATGCCCTCCACCAGCCCGAATACGCGTCCACGGTACTCTTCCTCGGTGGTCTGCTGCAGATAGACCTGAATCGGAATGTTAATGAACATAATCATGACGCCGATAAGGACCAGCAGCGGCAGGAAGAGAAGGAAGGTGGCCTTCGGGGTGAAATGCAGCAGCAGCGGAACCGCCAGTGCGAGGAATAACACTCCCAGCGCGCTTAAGCCTCCGAGGATCGGCTTCACCGGACTCTTGCTCTGGGGAAGTATAGCAAGCAGCAGCGACATCAGTAGTACGCCTGCCGCCAGCATCGCTTCGAGGACTCCATATTGTCTTGAGGAGAGTCCCAGCGTCTGTATTGCAACGTAGGGCAGCACAACATTCAGGGCGACGACGAAGAAATTAATCCAGAACACAATCCCCATCAGGGAACGGAGGACCGGACGGCGGATCACATAAGCGAAGCCTTCCTTCAGATTCGTGCGGACCCCGTTAACAGGAGTGCCCAGACGTTCGCGGAGCGGCCGGGGACCTGCGGCTTCGGCGGGTTCACTGGCAGCTCGAAGCCGCGGAATCGGCTTGTATCTCAGCATGCAGCCCATCACAGTCGAAACGGTGAAGCCTGCTGCATTCAACAGCATGAAATCCTGTAGCGGGAGAAAGGCATACAGCAGGCCGGCGATAATCGGAGCCAGCAGGTGGCCTGCTGATCCGGCAATCTGATTCAGTGATCCGGCCCGCTGGACGGAGCCGCTGTCTACAAGCATCATCATCGAGGAGGAGACAGAGATACTATAAAAGGTAGAGCAGATTGATAATAGAATGAGTGACAGATAGATAGGCCATACAGACATTCCTTCCAGCGCGACAAACAGGAAGGCCAGGGACATAATCAGGGCACTCGCCAGATCCGAGCCGATCAGCAGCCTGCGGCGGTTAACTCTGTCGGCGAGCACACCGGCGAAGGGGGACATCAGGATGCCGGGCAGAAGACCGCACAGCAGTGTAACAGCGAAGCTGCTCCCAGAACCGGTCTCGTTCAGAATGTACAGACCGGCTACGAAGGTGTACATACTGGAGCCGAGAACAGAGACCAGTTTGCTGCCGAAGAAGAGGAATATGTTACGGTTAGTCGCTGTCTTATCATGGGTTGCGGATGTTATTTGAGACATACTAGCACTCCCTTGGTCAAAAGTTAAATTTAATTAAACTTATTGTATGAGTACAAGTTCAGAAACGCAACAAAAAGTTTAATATAATTTAACTTTAATATACTTCCAGCTTTCTCTTAGGGTATAGGTAAGCTATACTGAAAAGAAAAGCTACCTGGAAAGTTGGCAAGCAGATGACCACCAGACAAACCATCGGAGAGAAAGTCAAACAACTGCGCAAGGCTAAGGGGCTTACACAGACGGACCTCGCCGGAGACCATATGACCAAGAGCATGCTGAGTCAAATCGAGAATGGCCGGGCCTTGCCCTCAATGAACAGCCTGCAAGTTCTGGCTGGCCGGCTGGGAGTTGATCCGGGCTACTTCCTTGAAGGCGAGGAGGAGGCGGAGTTGGCCCCGCTTGTCCGGGAGATGGAGGCGGAGTTTAAGGCGAAGAATTACAGCGAGGTCATCCAGCGGCTTCAGCCCCTAACGGAGCGTACGCTTCCGATGACGATTGACGCTGCGCGTCTGCTGGAGTTCTATGTAAGCTCCCTTTTCTATACAGGCGCCGGAGGCGGGGAAGCGGAGCTTGCGCGGGCAGCGCTGATCTATGAACGCTTCGGCTTATTCGTGGAACGGGCGAAGGTACAGTATATTTCCTATGCCCTGAATTTCGCACAGAGCAGATACGTGGAAGGGCTGGAGCTTATTCGCCGGGTCCGCAAGGAGTACGAGGATAATAAGGTGGGGAATGATTTTATCTTTGAAATCGATCTTCATTATGCCGAGAGTATTAGTCTGTCTGCCCTGGGAGATTATGCGGGAAGCCGTGAAGCTGCACAAGCAGCGCTTCAGGTGTCGCGGGAAGAGGGAATCTACTATATGACAGATCATCTGTACCGGGTGCTCGGCATCCTGGCGCTGACAGAAGGAGAGACCTTGGCGGCAGAGCAGGCCATGAAGAAGGCCAGAGCATTCGCAGAATTCACCGAATCTCAGGATTCGCTGAAGCTGGTGGAGATCGGTGAGATCAGACTTGCGGTAGCTAAGGGAGAATACAGCAAGGTTCTTGCGCTGGCGGAGCAGTACCCGCAGGAGGATGGACCGTATGCATCCAGCGTCCAGCTCATGTGCGGCATCGCCTGGGTTCATCTCGGCCGGGACGATGAAGCGCTGATCAGCCTGTCAAAGGCAGAGCCGGGGGATCAGGTCTACCACCCGCTTGACCGCGCCAACCTGTTGACAGCTTATGCTTACCGCGCACAGATCTGTATGCGCCGGGGCATGAAGGAGGAAGCATTGCGGCTGGCCCAAATCGCTTATGATCAGGTGAAGGAATACCCGCCTTCCATATACACCGAAATGATCAACGAAACTTACCGCGAGCTGCATAGCTAACTATCCTTATAGCGCAGCAAACAACACCCGTGCGATTTCCCGCACGGGTGTTCTTCCTACTGTATTGAAATTTAGTTTGAACTATAAATCTTCAGATAAAGGAAGGAGCGACGGAGGAGATTTTGGAACTGTAGGAGCGTTAGCGTCCGCCTTTGTTTCCGGATTTCTACCGCCAACAGCGGGCACAATCAAGAAATCTGGAAACAACAGCGGCCGGAAGTCCAAAATCTCCGCAGTGGCGACTACTCCGTTGATCTGTGTATTTGAGCTCACCCTACATAAAACTCTATTTGCTGCTCCACAGCTCCACACGGTCCTGGACATACTTGGTATAGCCAGCTTCCATTTTCTTAACGCCGGCTTTTTCCAGATCGGCCATGTAATCATCCCAGATTTTATCGAATTCAGCCGGTTTGGCCAGAATCGCCTGCGGGATGCGCTTCCACGTAATATCCTTCATTTTATTGCCCAAGATGGAGACCTCATCCTCACCCGGGATAGCAATGTTCCAGGCAGCGCCGTACGCTTTTTCCTTGAATTCTTCCTCTTTCGGGAACAGATCCTTCCAAGTAGTAGCTTTGTAAGCTGCCAGCGTCTCTTTCTCAACATCGCTATAGCCCAGCACCAGTTGCTCAGGGAAGTTCTTGGTGTAGTAGTTGCCCGTGGAATCCTTGGCACCATCACCATAATGAACCATCATGTTCCAGTAGAAGCCAATGCCCGTTTCCTTCGTGAAGGCGGTGTTGTCGTTATTAATGCGGTCCTGAACTTCCTGCGGAACTACGCGTTTACCGTTCTCCACTTTATAGTGCTTGCCTTCAATCCCCCAATTGTTCAGGATCTGACCTTCATCAGAAGCCAGGAAATCCAGGAACTTGATCGTCCGCACCGGATCGGGGTTGGTGGTGGAGATGGAGATGCCGTAGCCGCCCATGAAGCCGGTAGGCCAGAAGCTGGTTTCCTTGTATTCATCCGTCAGAGTGACCGGATAGTGTCCGTAGGTCTGCTCGAATTTGCCGGCTGTTTTGAGGGCTTGCTGCGCGTCATTGTAATCCCAGTCCTGGTCAATCAGGCCGAGCACGCGTCCAGTGGCTACTTTGGCTTTGTACTGGTCGTATTTCTGCACGAAGCTCTCCTTGTCAAGCAGGCCGATATCGTTCATGTGGTTCAGCCAGCGGAAATATTCCTTTTCTTCCGGACGGCGGAAGTGGTAGATCGCTTCGTGAGTCTCCTGATCGACGTAATATTCACCGTCATCGGAGCCGCCGGTAGTGGCTACCGCAGGGTTGGTTACGGAAATGTACATATGCCAGTCATCTGCGTTCAGGGAGACGCCGATGTTCTTGTTGCCGTTCTCATCGGTAGGGTGTTTATCCAGGTACGCTTTAATGACGTTCTCATAATCCTTGACGGTCTTAATCTCAGGGTATCCGGCTTCCTTCACGACCCGGTGCTGCAGCTCGAAGCCGCCGCCCGCTACGAATTTCTTCTCATCCACCGCTGCCCAGGTGGGGATCGCGTAGATCGATTGGTCTTCGTTCGTATACTTGGCCCGGGCGAGATTGTCGCCGAGCACTCGCTTGATGTTAGGGGCATGCTTATCGATCAGATCGGTCAGATCCAGGACCGCGCCGGCGTCCACCAGCTTGCCGATGTCGCCTTTAGCCGAGATAATGTCGGGGTATTCCCCGCCAGCTGCAATGAGAGCAATCTTCTGCTGCGGATCACCGACAGCGAATTCGGCATCGAGGGTGACGCCGGTCTTTTGCGTAATGACGGTGCTGACCTCATCCTTCATATTGTTCCAGTTCGGATTAGGGTCTTCCGCGAAGAAGGAGAGTGTCAGGGGACTTAAGTCCTCAGCCGCTGCCGTAGCTTCAGCTGTTGCCGTGGCATTGCCGCTGTTCGTAGCCTTGGCCCCGGTATTCTCAGCCGTATTCTTGTTGCCGTTATTATTGCCTCCGCCGCAGCCTGCCAGCACACTGAGCAGCAAGGTCAGTACCATCAGCGCCACAACCGGTTTCGCCGTCTTTCTTGTCATGAATAGAAACCCTCCCTTTGTCTGGTGAAAATCATATTGTATTCACAGGCGTCAGCCTGATGATACCGCTTTAGCAGATTAGCTTTTAACTGAACCCAGCGTCATGCCTTTGACGAAATAGCGCTGCAGGAACGGATAGACAATCAGAATGGGAACGGTGACGACAATGGTGATCGCCATTTTGACCGATTCCGGGGAGATCTGGGCCATGACCTCAGTCATATTGCGCCCGCGGAAATTATCCGCGTTGGTCGTGGTGCTCTGGATGACCTTCATCAGCTCGAACTGCAGGGTAGTCAGCGAGTCCTTCGAGCCGTTGTACAGATAGGTATCAATCCACGCATTCCACTGGCCGACGGCCAGGAACAGGGCAATGGTCGCCAGCGCAGGCTTGGTCAGCGGCAGAATGACGCGCCAGTAAATGGTGAAGTCATTGGCTCCATCCAGCTTGGCGGATTCCTGCAGGGCGTACGGCAGACCGTCGATGAAGGAGCGGATCACGAACACATTGAAGGCGCTTACCAGACCAGGCAGGACATACACGCCGAAGGTGCCCATCATATGCAGATCCTTGATCAGAATGTAAAAGGGGATCAGACCTCCCGATACATACATCGTCAATGCAAGGAAGGTGGAGACGAACTTACGGGCCTGGAAGTCTACCCGGCTTAAGGTGAAGGCCAGCATGGACGCACTGACCAGTCCGAGCAGAGTCCCGATAATCGTCCGCAGCACCGAAATTTTGAACCCGGTAATCAGGCCGGAGAAGGCGAAGATCGTCTCATAATTCTTGAAGGTGAACACCCGGGGGTAGATCGTAATCCCGCCCTTGATGCTGTCCGTCGAGTCATTGAAGGAGATTGCCAGCACGTTCAGAAAAGGGTACAGCGTAGCAACAGTTACCACCGTAATCGCCAGATAAACAACCAAATCGAAGATGCGGTCCGACCAGGATGCCGCAGCCAGTTTTTTAATCATGAGCAGGGCCTCCTATATGATGCTTTCCTTGGTTATTTTTTTGAAGATGCCGTTGGCAGTAAAGAGCAGAATCACACTCACCACGGAGTTGAAAATATTAATCGCCGTCCCGAAGGAGAATCGTCCCATCCCCAGCCCGTAATTCAGCGCATACAGGTCAAGGGTCTGCGAGTAGTCACGCACCAGATTGTTGCCGAGCAGGAACTGCTTCTCGAACCCGATGCTGATCAGATGGCCGATGGACATGATTAGCAGGATAACGATGGTCCCCCGGATGCCCGGAAAAGTGATATGACGCACCTGCTGGAGCCGGCTGGCTCCGTCCACCCTGGCTGCCTCGTACAGCTCCGGCCCGATGCCCGAGATGGCGGCGAGATAGATAATGGTGTTCCAGCCCGTCTCCTTCCAGACATCCGATGCGGTGACAATGCCCCAGAACAGATTGCCTTTGGCCATGAACTGGATCGGTTCACTGATGATATGAAGGCCCATTAGCAGGTCATTGACTGCGCCGTTGTCCGTGGAGAGCATCTTGGTAATGATCCCGGCAGCAACCACCCAGGACACAAAGTGCGGCAGATACGACACCGTCTGAACGAAGCGCTTCAGCACCTGCAGCCGTACCTCATTCAGCAGAATAGCGAAGATAATCGGAATGATAAAGCCTGCCAGCAGTCCCATGATACTCATGGCCAGCGTATTGCGCAGGGCGTTGAAGAATTGCTCATCCTGGAACAGCTCCCGGAAGTACTGGAGGCCGACCCATTTTTGCTCGAAAAAGGATTTGCCCGGCTTATACTTCTGGAAGGCCATCATCCACCCCCATAACGGAAGATAGCTGAAGACAAAGGCCCAGAGGACAAAAGGAACAGCCATCAGATAGAGGTATTTCTGCTGCCGGAATTTCCCCCAGAAGCTGGCGGAGGATCTCTTCGGCTCCGGCTTCATCGTGGTGGTAATCGCTTTCATTTATGTCCCTCCTTCGATATAGCTTTATCATAATCTGCCGCCAGGCCGGGAAACACCCGAAGATTTAAGTGTAAAAACAGGGGGAAATCAGTCCTTTTCGTAAGCGCTTTCTGAAAAAGCATCCTCCGGCTCCTTTCTCCGGTAAGCGGAGGGGGAAATGCCTGCGATTTTTTTGAACTTCTCGCGGAAATAATCGACATCGCTGAAGCCGACGCTGCTGGCTGCCTGATGGATTTTGCAGCCCTGGTCCAGCAGCTCCTTGGCCTTCTCGATGCGGATCGTATCCAGATAAGTGTTGAAGGAGCAGCCCATAGTGTTCTTGAACAGCTTGCCCAGGTAGGCACTGCTATAGGTGAACACATCGGCCAGCGTCTCCAGCTTCAGATTCTCGTCATAGTGCCGGTGGATCAGATCGACCATCCGCTTCATCAGGACATCCATATCGTCGCGGATAATCCCGCCAGCATATTCCTCCAGCAGACCTGTGATATAACGCTGGAGCTGGGGGAGGGAGGTATGCCTGTAGATCTGCTGAATCTGCTCTTCCATCCGGCTGTGCGCAGCGCTAAGCTCCTTATAATGAACGGAGAGCTTGCCAGACATGGAAGTGACAGCCCGGACATAGTAGGATTTCACCGCCATCTCGGATGAGCCGGCAGCAGCCATGAGGTCTCCTGCTTCCTGGATCAGGGCAGAGATTACAAGGAGATTGCCGGTATCCAGGGCGAAATACAACCGGTCCATCACCGGGGCGAGCCTGCTCTCCGTATCCTGGGGGTTCGCAGGCAGCCCCTGCTTCAGCTTAAGGGAATCGGGGCCGATCATCCCCGGCTCATCATAGAAAAAGTGATCCTTCATCCGCGCCAGCGCCGACTGATGGGAGACCGGCAGCTCCCTCAGACTGCCCACCATATCCCCGGCGGTGATGATGCACTCCAGTCCCTCTGCGGCAGCGGCTTCACGGATCTGCTCAGCCATCCGTTTGCTTATCAGCTCCTTCTGGTAAGAGGGCTCCAGCAGCACCCCAAGATAAGAATCGAGCGCGAAGACGATACCCCGGCGGTTGTCCTCGAAGCTGGACGTCAGCCGGGACTTGACGCTACTGGAAGGTCCATTGTCCGCATGATCCTGCAGCAGTAGCCGGATCAGCACGATCTGGTAGGATTCCCAGAGCAGCCCTGCTTCCAGCGCCGACTCCATCAGTGCCGGGGCGGGATGCAGACTGCTCTCCATCAGCAGGGATTGAACCAGCATCTCCCGGCTCCAGACTTTAACCGCCTCATGATTCTTGCGGTGTGCCAGCCGCGCATTCAGTACGGTGGCCAGGCCGGTAAGATACAGCTGCAATTCCTCCTCATCGACTGGCTTAAGCAGATAGTTATCGATATTGTAAGACAGCGCACGCTTGGCATAACTGAAGTCGGCATAGCCGCTCAATATGAGAATATGCAGCTCCTCGTGATCCTCCCGCAGCTCGCCGATCAGCTCCAGGCCGTCCTTTCCGGGCATACGGATATCGACAATCATCAGATCGGGGGAATACAGCTTAGCCTTATGCCGGGCTTCAACCGCATTGGCCGCTGTATCTACCACCCGGTAGCCCAGGCTCTCCCAATCCAGCAGAGTGACAAGTCCTTCGCGGATCGACAATTCATCATCAACAATTAACACACTATACATAGGAATCACTCCTTAAAAGGGATGGCGAAGCTGATCTGTGTGCCATATCCGCTCTGGCTGGCCAGAACCAGGCCGTATTCCGGGCCATAGGTCAGCTTCAACCGCAGATGGATGTTACGCATACCGATACTGTGGGTCTCATAGTCATCGTTGTTGTCCAGCATCTGCCGCAGCTCTGCGAGCCGGGCCGGTGAGATTCCGGTTCCGTTATCGGAGACCTGAACCTTAAGCAGGGCTTCCTCTACCCGGATGTCTACCCGGACCATTCCGCCGTCCATACGGTTCTCCAGGCCGTGAATGACACAATTCTCCACCAGCGGCTGAATAATAAGCGGCGGAATCCTTACGGTATTCGCTGCCGGATCTACATACAGCTCGTAGGCCAGCCGGTCATTATAGCGGAATTTCTGGATGACCAGATAGCAGTTCACGGTCTCCAGCTCACTTTGCAGGGTGATTCTGCCTCCGCCGACCTCTAAGTTTTTGCGCATCATCTTGCCCAGCAGCCGGACGACCTGCGCAATATCGGTCTGGCCGCGGGTATGGGCCTTCATCCGGATCGACTCCAGCGCATTGAACAGGAAATGGGGGTTGATCTGGCTGGCCATCATTTTGAATTTGATCTCATTCTGCTTCAGCAGGATGGCGTTCTTCTGCTGGTTGGACTCCTGCACTTCGCTCATCAGGTCGTTGACATTGCGGACCATGTGATTGAACTGCCGGGCCAGCTGGCCGATCTCATCTTTACCGTCAATGACCAGCCGGGCTTCCAGATTGCCGGAGGCAACCTTGGAGATATGCTTGCTGAGATGCAGCATGCGTCCCGTGAGCAGGCGGGAGAAGTAGTAGATTAGGATGATTGCAAGAAATAGGGAGGAGATAATGACGGAAGTAGCCAGGGAAATAATCCGGTTCGGCTCACTTACAATACTTTCTACCGAGAAAATAGAGATGATCCGCAGGCTGTTCAGGCTGCCCTCAGGATGCCAGTCGTCGATTAGCATTTTGAACGACTGCCCCTCAATCGTGATGTCCGCAGGCCCGTGCCCGGCAAGTGTGGACAGCGGCTTGAGGTTGATTTCCTGCAGCGACTTGCCTAGGGTACCTGCACGGTTGGAGGCGACAACATTGTCGTTCTCATCGACGATAAAGGTCTCGAAGGTCTCCTGCTTCAGGATACTGCTCAGCTGATCCGAATTGACATTCACGACCAGCACACCGGTTGTGCGCTGCTTGAGGAAGTCGACCTTGCGGATCAGGCTGAGATAATACTGGCCGTTCCGGCTGTCAGGAATGTAACTCCAGAACGCCAGCCCCTTCTGGGCGAGGGCGAGCTGGTACCACGGCTCCCTGGTAACTGCTTCGTCAGCCTGGAGGAACTCCCAGTTGTTAAGCACCGTCGGGTTGTCGATATACAGCCGGATGCTGGAGACCTCTTTGTAGAGGCGGACGAAATCCCGGAAGTCGGGATAATCCCAGTAGGCCTGCACCACATCATAGACCGATTCGTACCGGTGATTCGCGGCCTCCTCCAGCCGGCTGTCATTAGACAGGCGGTAGACGATATCCACCGGAACGTTCAGCATCTCACTGGTCCGTTTTTTCACACGGTCGACATTCGCCGTAATCTGCTTCAGCGCATTATTCATCGCCATATTCCGCAGTTCACTGGTCAGGAACACCCCCACAATCAGCACCGGGATCAGGACAACACTGCCGAAGGAGAGGAAGAGCTTGGTCCTGAGCTTCAGATTGTTCATGAAGGTGATGATACGGGTATACACGAATGAAATCCCCTCCGTTAGCACATTTGTAATAACGCTTACAATAGAGTATAGCGCGAAACCGGCAGCCAATATATGTCATGAAAATATTTTTTTGATAAACTTTACCGCTCCGAATTCCGATAATAAAGGGATCTGCACAGCAATATTGGATAAATATTGAATCCTTATGCGGGATATTGGAATTCCATTCTGGAGAAGGAAGGGGGGCCATCGTGTCTTCCACGAAGCTAGTATTTAATGAAGAAGAAGTCCGGCGCCTGCAATCGAAGATCGGCCAGGTGAGTCAGGACACCAATCGGTTATATCTTCAATTGAAGGGCCAGTCCAGTAGTTGGGGTGGCATTCCCATGGGCGACCATATGGTCAGGGCCCAGGTCCTGATCAATGAATTAACTGTAGAAGCGGAGAAATTAGAGGATATCATCCGGGTCGCCCTGAGAGGCGTCTCGGAATTGCAGGAAGAGAATAAACGGCAGGCGGACAAGTTGACGGGGCAATTTAACCTGTTGCTCTCGGCCTTCGGAAGCTTGGGGCTGCAATCAGCCGCCGGACGGTTCTCCATCCCCGAATTTGTGCAGCGAAGTGCGACGAACCTCATCACTTCGATTGCCGCTCTATCAGGAAAAGATGAGCTCAGCAGGGACCCGGTGGTGCAGCAGCTCAGGAAGGTCATTCAGACCTCCGGCCTGCTGACCGTAGAGAGTATAGCTGCACAAAGTAAGCTGACGGATATCTTTACGGCGCGGAATCAGATCGCCAAGGCACAGATGGCCTTCAAGGTGTATCAGGCGTTTGGAAACCAGTCGCAGATGGAGGCTGTTCATGCACAGGCCGAAGAAGCCCGGCAGAAGCTGGCCTCTCTAGGCGTAGCCAAGATCTACTATGAAGCCGGTAAGGATCTAAGCGCCCACTACAGACAACCAGCGGTTACAGCCTGTGAGTATGATCCTTCAATCACGGGGGACAAAGTTCCGTTACTACATAACGAAGAATATTTGCTGCTCCTGCGGCTGGCGATGGAGAAGACCGCTGCTGGAGCGTTCGCGCGGGGTCAGCTTGCGGCGAAGCGGCAGGAAATTCAGATCGCAGCGGCTCTTAAACAGGTTCAAGAGCAGATTGAAGCGCAGCGGCGGTTGAACGGGCCGCCGCTCACGCTTCCGGACGGCACGCCAATTACCGCAGACAACAAGGAAAATGAGACCACCTGGGACTTTTATCAGGCGAAAGTCTATGTGCCGAATGAATATCTCACCCCGATGTACACCAGTTATGTGGGGTGGCTGGATGAGACTTACGGGCTTACGACAGTGGAGAGCCGGATACGCCAGTCGGGGGATGTGGTGCTGGCTTTTACCGAAAGCTTGGTGAAAGAGGTTGTCATGGGTGTAGCGGACACGGCAACCTTTGCCTTCAAACTAGTGGTAGACCCGGTCAAAACCACCACAGAAATGAAGCAGCAAGCGCAATATCTCATCGAACACCCGGAAGTGCTGGTGGAAGCGGCGAAGATGGCGTATCATCAATTTGACGAAGGCACCCCGGAAGAGAAGGCAGCGATGCTGGGTTCGGTCGCCTCCTACCTTGCCCCGGGACTACAGATCACCAAAGCAGGCAAAGTGGGCAAAGTGGACAAAGTGCTGGGTGATGTAGAAGACGTCGTCAGTCAAGCGGCGAAGGATGCCCTGCAAGGGATTAAGCAGAAGCTTCCGAATCTGGGCCCGGTGGTACAGACGCCGGAAGGGTTTGTTTTCAAGATAGGGGAGATCCCCGATACTCCAGCCTTGCCGAAGACGCCGGTGCAACAGCGGTATGTGGATGAGTTGGAGGGTAGTGGGGTTGAGGGGCCGAGACAAGCTGGTAAACCTATTGTAGATAAAGAGAAATGGCTCGGAAATCTACAAAACACAGAAAACTTTAAACAAGGAACTAAAGAAAATGGATTAAACCATATTTTTGATGGTGAAATACTCAAAAATGGGAATGCTAATGGTTTTCATTATGAAGGGATGCCAAATAGTAATGGTAAAATTGTCGGTGATATTGACCCACCTAATGAGTTTGGTGTCTATCAAGCCATTGTTGAAATTAATGGGGTACTCAAAGGACCTAAATCTACATTTTTTCCAAAGGAATGGACACCACTACAGGTAATAGATTCAGTAAATGAAGCTTTTAATAATAAAGTAAATATAAAAAACAATAAATTCATAGGAAAAACCAGCTCGGGAATGGAAATAGAGCTTATTTTAAGAAACGATAAGATAATTTCAGCATATCCAATATACTGAATTGGAGGGTACTTCAATGATGATGAAATATAAATTTAGATTGAAATACATGGATGAATTTAATATGGTTGTATTGGATTTTGACGATGAAAAATCACTAGAGTTCGCCAGTATGATAAGTGATCCCTTAGGATCTGATATACCTTGGAGATTTAAAGATTTGAAAAAAGATATTGAGAATTATTTTGATTTATTAAGGGGAAATATACCCGAATATAGACATGGAGGAAATGCATCGAGCGTTATATCTTATAAAAAATATACTATAATTGAAGATCCGTTTTACGATGAGGAAGAAGATGAAATTGAACCGGTCTGTAAATTAGAGACAGTGGAATTCGTGAAAATTATATTACTATGGGCTTACGAAACTTATAAATATAAAAGCGAGAAGGGAGTAATTGCTCTGGAGGAGGCAGATATAGTTATGAAATGGATTGAACAAAAAATGTTAGAAGTTGAAAGTATAGAAAATGAATAAACATCTAACACATGATGAACTTTCAAAAGCTCATTCCCACTTGAAATATGATTAGGAATGAGCTTTTTGCATGTTCGAAGTCCCTTACTTTCGATTAAACACTGTGAGAAATCTTTAGAGTCATGGTTGATGGAAAAATCATGCGGATATTTGGGGGATAGATATGCATGAACTTTGAATTGTTTTTAGAATCTGACTTGAGTGTTGAATCATTGGCAGAAATTATTAGAGAAATAATATGTACAGAGTTGAACGAAGAGGTGTCAGTTCACAATGATGAAGAAGAAATAGTTATTGGAACTGAATACTTTGCTTTAGCTCTTGAACTAGTGGATATTTCTGATATTAAATTTGTTAGAAATCATTATCAAATAGATGTGAGTATTTGCATTAGAGTTCAATTATTTGGAAACACTCTTGATCAAGGATTAGAAATTATGTTTAAGGTTATAGGAAAGATATTAAAAAAACAGTATGTTGGGAACCTCTTGTTTTTAGAAGATGGTTCAGATCAACTTATTAGAAAAGAGAATGGTCAGTTAATTATCAATAGCGATTTGAATCAATACCAGATAAAGTATTTAACTCAGAGCCTGCTTAATTTACTTGATCATTCTTATGTCAAAGAAATATTGAAGAAATAGGTATCTCAGGCCAAGTACGTTTCCGGGTAGACAACTTGAGTTGCTTGAGACGTAATTCATATTGTGAAAGGTAGACGACTATGGAATATGAATTGTTTTTATATTCAACTTATGAAGCCGAGTATATCGCTAAAGTGTTGCTTGATTCAGATACATCTTTAGATTTTACAATGAAAGTTTATAAAGGTTTTAGAGTATTGATGGGCTGTAGTTTTTTCTCAATGAATATTGGAATAGAAGATACATCAGACTTAGGATCGATCATAGACAACTATGGTTTGAAAGTAAACTTATGTATAGATTTTCAGGTGTTCAACAAGACATTTGATACAGGAATTATGTACATGCTAGAAACGGTAGGTAGGATATTATCGCAGATTAAAGGTGATGCATTACTTCTAAGTAATTATTCAGCACAAGTTTTGAGAAGAGAAGATGAAGTTTTATATGTAACTAGTATTGAAGATTTCTCGGAATTTCCATTTGAAAAGCTTAGAATCTCTTATAAAGAAGCTGAACTCATTTGAATTAATTGTTACTGTAATTTTGCGCACTCTCAACAAGTCAACTACGGCCCTTTAGCCATAGTTGGCTTTTTTTGTCCCCTTCCCTTCTTGATCTTATTCCTCCTTATACGCAATATACCTAAAATCCTGCAACCCTGACTGAACTTTGAAGCCTTATGATAAGGAAAGTAATGAAATATAATAATGATATTAGAACAGTTGGAGGAGAAGAGGGCAGGAGATGGCCAGCATCAGAAGCTCGGCAGGGAAGTTGAAAAGTTGGTTTGCTGATTTATCTATTCATATGAAGTTAATCGGGGCGTATATCGTCATTATTCTGGTCCCGGTCATTGTGATCTCAAACTATTTGTTTACTGATTTCTATCAGGATACGGTCGATGACATCATTTCAGAGAACCGTTACCAGATCCATAACGAGAAGCAAGCGATCATGAGCAAGATTGAAGTGATGGAAAAGTCATTTTATATGCTCATTTCTGACCGGAGCCTGGGGGAGTATGTGACCGCTGAAGCGGAACCCGGAGTCAAAGAGATCAAGCAATTTCAGGACTACTCGCTGAACTTCTTACAGAGCGTATTGTTCAATAATCCCTATATTGCGAGTGTCCGTTTCTTCGTGAACAATCCGCGGGTTAGCGAGCTATGGCCGATTATTTATCAGGAAGAACGGATTAAGGACAGCCCCATGTACACGAAATTGATGAATCAGAAGGAGTATGCCTTATGGGAGATTCAGCCGGAGGATGCTATATTCGAGGATACCGGTCCGCTGGTGGAGGAACAGTCAAGCTCCATGGTCTCCTTGGCGGTTAAGAGTAACTTGGCCAACAAGCAGCACATTGGCATTGTCAAAGTTGAAATGCGGATTGAGGATCTTTTTGACAAGGCGTATAACAACAGCGGGGAGCGCGATTCAAGGTTCTTCATTCTGGATCAGCAGGACAAATTGCATACAAACAGCTTGGACCCGCTCACCGGGTTGAATGAAGCTCAAATCCTGGAGGCTGCCGTTAAGGTTAAGCAGGGAAGCGGTTCGTCCTTGTTATTTTCAGCGGGGGGTGAAGATTTCCTGTATCTCCTGGAGCCCATCGACCGCTTACATGTTGATCTGGTTAACGTTATATCTCTGCATGGCACTTACTCCAAAATTGACAGCACCAGAAATAAGGTTATTCTGATCATCAGCCTTCTGCTGGTTCTGCTTGCGGTCATTACTTACTGGATTCAATCTATTGTTCTGAAAAAGCTGCATGTCTTACGGGATTCGATGCAGAAGGTCCGTAAGGGTGACTTTCATGTGGAGATCGATGTGCAGGGCGGTGATGAGATCGGTGAGCTGGCGCGCCACTTCAGGGAGATGCTGGGCACCATCAATGGCTTGATTACGGAAGCTGTACAGCGCAGCGCTGCCACTAAAGAAGCGGAGCTTCAGGCCTTACGCAATCAGATCGATGCCCATTTCCTGTACAACACCCTGGAGAATTTGAAAATGCTCGCTGAGGTTGAGGGCCAATACACCGTATCGGATGCGCTTACTTCCCTCGGCAGCATTATGCGTTACAATCTTAGATGGACTGGCGATACCGTGCAGCTGGCAGACGAGTTGAAGCATATTCAGCATTACATCTCGATTATGAACATCCGTTACGATGAGAAACTTAAGGTTGAGATTCATGCAGAAGACAGATTCCATGCTCATGAATTATTGAAAATGTCTCTGCAGCCCATCGTTGAGAATGCGTTGAAGCACGGGATGTATTCCGCTCTGATGCGTGGTGACGGGCTGATAATCAACGTGCATGCGTATGCGGATGATCCTTTCTTTTACATAGAGGTAACTGACAACGGGATCGGAATTCCAGCGGATGGGCTACAGCAGTTGAATCACAAGTTGATCATGAGTGACGAGGAATTCAATCAACTAACGCAGGAGACTGCCGAGTATAGCACAGGACACAACGGGATCGGCTTGCGTAATGTGAATCAGCGCATCCGGCTGCATTATGGGGAGGATTATGGAATTTGCGTAGAGAGCAGACAGAGAAGTTATACCACAGTGAGGGTTAAGCTGCCTTTGTTGACATCGGTTAGAGGAGGAATGCAGAGCCTATGAGACAGCTGCTGATTGTAGATGATGAGAAGAATATCCGGTGCGGGCTTCGGGCTATGATTGAGCGGGAGGCTGCAGGGCGCTATGATATCCACTTGGCTTGTGACGCCTTTGAGGCCCTGGACATGATCGTGTCAATGAAAATAGAAATCCTGATTACGGACATTCGTATGCCCGAGTTGGATGGAATTGGCTTGATTAAGAAGCTTCAGGAGTTCAGGCCCCGACCGGCCATTGTAATTGTGAGCGGGTATGATGATTTCTCGTATGCCAGAGCCGCTATCCGCTATGAAGTGAATGAGTACCTGCTTAAGCCGGTCATTCGTGAGGAATTAGCTGAAGTGCTGGAGCGGATTGAAGAGGAGCTTAACGTTTCGGCAAGCAATCTTCACCTGGGCATGGAGCGGCGTAATACGGCCTTTGAGCAAGCGGAAGTTACAGTGGAAGATTCATTTCTGCAGCCTACTTCCGATAACATCCCCATACAGAAGGAGAATGAGGGGATAGAGCATGCCCTACAATACATCCACGACAATTATTCGCATAACATCAATATGATGATGGTTTCAAGCAAAGTGTCCTTTAACTACTCGTATTTCAGCCAGGCTTTCCGGGATTACACCGGAGAGAATTTTGTAAGCTATCTGAAGCGGCTGCGGATCAATAAGGCGAAGGAGCTGCTGCGGGATACGGAGGATAGAATCTATGAAATTGCCGGTAGGTCAGGCTTCGGGAACACCAAGAATTTTAACAGAGTATTCAGAGAAAGCGAAGGCGTAAGCCCGCTGGAGTACCGCAATCAGCAAAAGCTGTTAACCACACTGATGGAGCAATGATCCTCATAGGCATCAAACTGTTGGTCACTTGCACAATGCATTTCGTCCGTTCATCAATATTCTTTTCCTCCCAACCCGATTGGTACCGATCTCCGGGATACTGATGGCTGCGGCTACCGCATCAACATCCACGGGTGTTATTGTTGCTACCGGCTCCTTCGGGCAGGCCATTCTGAATATGGGCACGGTTACGCTGGTTTACGGATTTTTTCTCTAAGATCAATATTATAGATGAGGTGTGGAAATGAGAGAGAGAACCTTTGTGCTGGCGCCGGATTCCTTCAAGGAGAGCATGACCGCGAAAGAAGTATGTACAGCGATGGAGGCCGGACTCCGCAAGATTTACCCTGAAGCAACCTACATCCATATTCCGATGGCTGACGGCGGGGAGGGGACTGTACAGTCCCTTGTTGACGCTTCCGGCGGAGAGATTCATGATTTAGAAGTTGCAGGACCGCTGGGGCAGCCGGTGATGGCACAATTCGGCATTCTCGGTGACGGCCGGACGGCGGCAATCGAGATGGCTTCGGCCAGCGGTATTCAGCGGGTGGACAAGGCGGAGCGGAATCCGCTAATTACCACCACCTATGGAACGGGCGAGCTGATTCTGGAATGTCTGAACCGTGGTATCCGCAAAATCATCATCGGCATCGGCGGCAGCGCCACTAATGACGGAGGTGCCGGAATGGCCGAAGCGCTCGGCGCCCGATTCATGGATGATGCGGGGGACTTACTTCCTCGCGGCGGAGCCAGCCTGGGGCGGCTGGCGAGTGTTGACGTTAGCGGGCTTGATGAGAGACTGCAGCAGGTTCAGCTCATCGTTGCCTGCGATGTGACCAATCCTCTCTGCGGGGAGCAGGGGGCTTCAGCCGTATTCGGTCCGCAAAAAGGGGCCACGCCCGGCATGGTGCAGCAGCTTGACGCCAATCTGGCCCATTATGCGGCGGTGGTGAAGCAGCAGCTTCACAAGGATGTCCGCGACCTTCCCGGAGCCGGTGCAGCCGGAGGACTGGGCGCGGGTCTGATGATCTTCACGCAGGCCACGCTGCAGAAGGGAATCGAGATCGTGATTGAATACACAGAGCTTCAGCAGAAGCTGGAGCAGGCGGACTTCGTCTTCACGGGTGAAGGCGGGATTGACTTCCAGACCAAATTTGGCAAAACGCCGTACGGCGTAGCCCGCACCGCCAAGGCCAGCGGCAAAAAAGTCATCGCCCTGGCCGGTTACATCGGCGAGGGCATCGAGACGCTCTACGCCGAGGGAATCGATGCCGTCTTCGGCATCGTTCCCGGCGCTTCGAGCCTGGAGAAGCTGCTGGCTGACGGCCCCGCCAACGTCGAGCGGACCTGCGAGAATATCGCCAGGCTGCTGAAGCTAGCCGAATAGAATGTGCAAACTGTGGCCCCGGGATAAGATTTCCCGGGGTGTTTTGATATAGAGCGGTCCAAGGTGCTGCACATGCTCCTCTATGTGGTGCAGCTAATGGCGCCATACTCGCTCCCATCCCCGTGCACCGATCCCGCCCATCCAGACCACATCCATCATGTACAAGAAGCCGAACCTGGAACAGCACAAAGTACCGCCAGTACCAAAAAAGCCAGCCCAACGCGGGCTGACCTTGATAGACGGATTAACCTTGAAAAATAAGAATCAATGAGTCCGCGCTATAGATATCGCTTACCCTTGGGCGATACCTGCCCGGCTGAAAATTTGCTTCAGTCTCTCCTCATGCTCCGCACTCCATACCCCAGGCGAAGCCAGGCTGAAGGTAGATACCGGAACACCGGACAAGCGGACAGCTTCTTTAATAGAAGCAATGAATGGGTCATCAATGGCATACAGCGCCGGAATTTCAACGATCTGCTTGTTGAACTGAAGGACGCCTGCCAGGTCTCCCTTCTTGAAGCTGTCGTACACGCCAAGCATCAGCTGCGGAGCGAAGTTTGCACTGGCAGCGATCGCCCCGTCTCCACCGGCAGCCAGAGTTGGCAGCAAATACTCGTCGAAGCCGCAGAAGACGGAGAAGTCCGGACTAACCGCCTTAACCTGCATGATCATCTGGCGGATGTGGCTCAGCTGGTCCACGGTATCCTTGATGCCCGCTACATTCGGATAATGTGCGGCAAGGCGGGCCACGAAAGCCGGGGTCAGATCCTGGCCGGTCATGGCCGGGAAGTTGTACAGCATGAGCGGCACATCGACCGCTTCCAGAACAGCGGCATAATGCGCGAACAGAGCGTCCCCGCTCAGCTTGTAGTAATACGGATTCATAATGACGATGCCGGTAGCTCCATGCTCAGCAGCATGGCGGGAGAGCCGGAGGGTCTCAGCAACCGTGTTGCTGCCGGTGCCGATCCAGGCGGGAAGACGGCCGTTCGTATACTCCAGACATCGCTCTGCGATCTCTTCACGCTGCTCTGCGGTGAACAGGGTGAATTCTCCGGCTGTTCCAAGGAAGAACAGACCGTGAACCCCTTTGGCGATCAGGCTGTCGATCAGCAGCTTCATTCCGTCACGGTCGAATTTTCCGGCGGAATCCAGAATGGTCGGAACGGGAGGAATGACACCTGCATTCGGGTGGCTAAGTTTCATTTTATTTTTGCCTCCTGGTTTGGTATTATAAACATATGATTATTATAGTGAACTCGGAAGGCTTAATCAATGGATTTATGAGAGGGGAATGAAGGTGTGGACCAGAAGTACTGGGTTCCGGCATTGGAACGGGCTGATCTGATTCTTAAGGCCATCTCAAGACAGACCGGAGCGCTCAAAATGACAGACCTCTGCGAGGAGACCGGCATTAACAAAAGCTCGATGTTCTCGCTGCTGCGCACAATGGAGACTCTGGGGTGGGTGGTGAAGGATGCGGGCGAGCGGTATGTGCTTGGCGCCGGGATCTCCTACTATAATACCGTCTACAATGATTCGCTTAAGCAAAATATGAATCTGGTAGAGCGGTTTCTGGCAGAATCGGCGCAGAGTGTCGGGGCGGTGGGGGAGACCTTTCAGCTGTCGGTGCTGGACCGCGATGAGATTATTTATCTGGCCAAGCAGGAGGGGCAGTCCCTGGTAAGGCTGGAGTCCAGCCCCGGGATGCGGTTTCCGGCACATGCGACGGCGATGGGCAAGATGATGCTGGCGCTGCTGCCGGAGGAAGAGCTGGAGCGGCGTTATCCGGGTAAAATGTTGCCTGCGGTCACTTCCCGCACGCTCACAGACTGGTCTAAGTTCACCGCAGCCCTGGCTGCGATCCGCAAGACCGGCTATGCGCTGGATCAGGAGGAGATCATTGAAGGCATCAGTTGTGTGGCTGCGCCGGTTCTGGATGCCGCAGGCAAGGCCGTTGCCGCAGTCAGCACTTCGATGCTTCAGCATGCCTTCACCGCGAAGCAGGAAGCGGCAATCCGGGAGGTGACCCTACTTGCGGGGAAGCTCTCGTTGTCATAGACATCTGGGCACATTCATTCTGAGGGAGAGAAGGGATTCATATGAAATTGACCGTACAAGAGATTATGAAGGAAGACATCATTGAAGCTGTTCCGGTACATACCGCTGCGGAAGGGCCAGCAGGCCAGCTGCCGATCACCGGGGAGGTGCTGCGGAATGCGCCGAGTGGGGAGATTTTTGGTATGACACAGAATGCCGGGATGGGCTGGAATCCGCTGCTGCTGAACCGGCCCCAGTATCTGATTCTCGGAACGATGGGCGGCATCCGGCGCGAGGACGGTACTCCGCTGGCGCTCGGATATCATACCGGTCACTGGGAGATTGGCGTGATGATGGAGGAGATTGCGGAGGAGCTTACCGCGAATGAGGGGATTCCGTTCGCCGGTTATGTCAGTGATCCCTGTGACGGCCGTTCCCAGGGAACCACAGGTATGTTCGATTCCCTGCCTTACCGCAATGATGCGGCCATCGTGCTGCGGCGGCTGATCCGTTCACTCCCTACCCGTAAAGGTGTGCTCGGAGTAGCCACCTGTGACAAGGGACTGCCAGCTATGCTACTGGCCCTTGCCGGTATGCATAAGCTGCCGGGAATTATCGTGCCCGGCGGCGTGACTCTGCCGCCGGTGGAAGGGGAGGACGCGGGTAAGGTACAGAGCATTGGGGCGCGCTACAGTAACGGGGAGCTGTCCCTGGAAGAAGCGGCGGATCTCGGCTGCCGGGCCTGCGCGACGCCGGGCGGCGGCTGTCAGTTCCTCGGCACCGCTGCAACCGCCCAGGTGATCGCGGAGGCGCTGGGCATGGCGCTGCCGCATTCGGCCCTGTCTCCTTCGGGGCAACCGATCTGGAAGAACATCGGCCGCCAGTCGGCCCGGGCCCTTCAGCATCTGGATCAGAATGGAATCGTCATGAGCGACATTCTTACGGATAAGTCCATACAGAATGCGATGGTGCTGCATGCTGCCTTCGGCGGCTCAACGAATCTGCTGCTGCATCTGCCGGCCATCGCCCATGCCGCCGGGCTGAAGGTCCCGACCGTCGAGGACTGGAACCGGGTGAACCGGATGGTACCGCGCCTCGTTAGCGTGTTGCCGAATGGTCCGGTGCCTCACCCAACAATTCGGGTATTCCTGGCAGGGGGCGTTCCTGAGGTGATGTTGCATCTGCGGAAGCTGGGGCTGCTTGACGAATCTGTACTCACGGTTACAGGACGGACACTGGGCGAGAATTTGGACTGGTGGGAGACCTCACAGCGGCGGACCGATCTGCGGCAGCGGCTGCTGGAAGCAGATGGTGTGGACCCGGATACTGTCATCATGAGCCCGGAGGAAGCGAAGCGCCAGGGTATGGCGTCTACCATGACGTTCCCGGTCGGGAATCTTTGCCCGGAGGGAGCGGTCATCAAATCGGCAGCCATTGACCCTGCCGTTCTGGACAGCGAGGGCGTCTATCGCCATACCGGAAGAGTGAAGGTGTTCACCACAGAGAGAGCTGCCATCCGCAGCATCAAGCTGGGCATGGTCCAAGCGGGGGATATTCTGGCCGTCATCGGCCGTGGACCGAGCGGAACCGGGATGGAGGAGACTTACCAGCTCACCTCGGCACTTAAGCATCTGCCTTACGGCAAGTATGTCACCCTGATCACGGATGCCCGCTTCTCTGGCGTTTCCACCGGCGCCTGCATCGGTCACATGGGTCCGGAAGCGCTGGCTGGCGGCCCGCTCGGCAAGCTGCGCGATAATGACTGGGTGGAGGTGCGCATTGATACGGTGAACCTGGAAGGAAGCGTGAATCTGGTGGGCGAGGGAGATGAGCCGCTGACCAAGGAAGCGGGGACGCTGATTCTGGCTTCGCGGACGCCGCATCCGGGCTTGGCGGTAGATCCGGGTCTGCCGGAGGATACCCGGCTATGGGCAGCGCTTCAAGCGGCCAGCGGCGGAACCTGGAAGGGCTGCATTTACGATACTGACAAAATCATTGCCTTACTGGAAGCAGGACGGCAAGCATTGGAGGAGAAACTATGAGCCGAAATCTGATTCATAATCCCATTCTGCGCGGATTTCATCCGGACCCGTCGATCTGCCGGGCAGGGGATGACTATTACATCGCCACCTCAACCTTCGAGTGGTTCCCCGGCGTGCGGATTCATCATTCGCGCGATCTGGTGAACTGGCGGCCGCTGACCTATGCGCTGACCCGCAGCTCGCAGCTCAATATGGAAGGGGACCCGGATTCCGGCGGCATCTGGGCACCTTGCCTCACGTACGACAATGGACTCTTTTATCTAATCTATACCGATGTCAAAAGCCGCCAGGGTGCCTTCAAGGATACGCCTAATTATCTGGTGACGGCCGAAAATATCGAAGGCCCTTGGTCTGAGCCTGTCTATCTGAACAGCAGCGGCTTCGACCCCTCGCTGTTCCATGACGAGGACGGGCGCAAATGGCTGGTCAATATGCTGTGGGATCACCGCACCGGCCGCAACAGCTTCGCCGGGATTGTGCTCCAGGAATATTCGGTGGTAGAGCAGCGCCTGGTCGGACCGCTTACTCCGATCTACAAGGGAACAGAGCTGGCCCTAACCGAAGGCCCGCATCTGTACCGCAAGGACGGCTGGTATTATCTGATTACGGCTGAGGGCGGTACGCAGTATAATCATGCGGTAACTGTAGCCCGCGCGAAGCAGATTGAAGGTCCTTACGAGACTGCTCCGGTTAATCCACTACTAACCTCTGCCGGTAACCCGGAGCTGGCGCTGCAAAAGGCGGGTCATGCAAGTTTGGTCGAGACGCAAACCGGCGAATGGTATATGGTCCATCTGTGCGGCCGTCCTGTGAAGGACAACTACTGCAATCTGGGCCGGGAGACGGCGATTCAGCGCGCCATATTCACAGAAGAGGGTTGGCTGGCCCTGTCCGGGGGCGGGAACGCTCCGGTGCTGACCGTGGAAGGCCCGGATCTTCCAGCGCATCCTTTTGCCGCAGCCGCTCCGCGCGACGACTTCGAGGCTCCGCAGCTGGATGTCCGCTGGAGCACCTTGCGGGTGCCTGCGGATGAGTCCTGGCTCTCGCTTCAGGAGCGTCCGGGATACCTGCGCCTGCGGGGCAGGGAATCCATGAGCTCCATGCACCGCCAGAGCCTGGTCGCCCTGCGCCAGCAGGCCTTCCGTTGCAGCGCCGAGACCTCGGTTGACTTCGAGCCGGAGCATTTCCAGCAGATGGCCGGCCTGATCGTCTATTATGATACGAAGGATTACCTCTATCTGCGGATCACGCACGATGAAATCTTGGGGAGATGCTTAGGCATCATCCGCTCCAAGGACGGGGTCTATGAAGATACACTTACTCCAGAAGTCCCGCTGCCTGCCGGAGTAAGTGTTGCGCTTAAGGTCGTCATCGACGGCGAATTCGCCCAGTTCTATTATAAGGTTGGCGAAACTTCCTGGGAGAAGATTGGCCCAGCCCTGGAAATCTATCATCTGTCCGATGATTTCCCGGCCTACATCCGCTTCACCGGCACCTTCATCGGCATGTGTGCACAGGACCTCAGCGGCACGCTGCATCCGGCGGATTTTGATTATTTTGAGTATCTGGAGCAGGAGTAGAACAGACCCTTCTTACAGCCGCCTTCCGGCTGATGAAACATAAATACCAAAAAGACCAGGTGATTTTGCCTGGTCTTTTTGGTGTGATATAGATATAGGCTGCCTGGACGGGTAGCCAAACTGCGGAAATGTAGTGCATAAATGCACTTGAATTTCCCGAATAGAGCCCATCCGCGAAAATGAGGAGCATTAATGCCCTTGATTTACCTGGAGGGCGGGCCTCCGACCGATCCAGTCCCCGACATTTCAGCCGCCGGCTCGCCCCCCCGCCCACACTCAGCCAATATACTTCTCCAGCGTAGCCCTTACCGCGCCAGGTCCGGCCAGCATCTCGGTGAACATGCCCTCGATAGTCCCGCCGAGTCCGGCGGCGTACAGATCTACGCCGAAGATGGCCTGGTCCTCCAGCACCGCGCGCACGCCAGCGGCCTTCGCAGCATCCGCGCCCAGCGTAATTCCCGCAAGCCGCGCTTGCAGCGAATCCAGCAGCGGGTCGGAACTGAGCGTGAACGCAGCGCCTTCATCGTTCACGCCCAGCAGATACCGGCACCACGCTGCAATCGCCAGCGGGATGGCCGTTAACTGCGCCGGGTCAAGCTCCCCGCGGCGGATATACGACTTGATCGTCTCGCCGAAGCGGATGCCGACTTTCTGAGAGGTATCGGTAGCAATCCGCTGCGGAGTGTCAGGGATGAACGGGTTGGCGAACCGTTCCTGCAGCACCTCGTCCAGGAATTGCTTCGGACTCAGGATGCCCGGATCTACCACAACCGGCAGGCCTTCCTTGTAGCCGATAGTCTCGACCAGCTTCCGCAGTGTGGCATCCTGCATCTCATCGGCGATCAGCGTGTAGCCGAGCAGACAGCCCGTTACAGCCAGCGCCGTATGCAGCGGGTTGAGGCAGGTAGTTACCTTCATGGTCTCCACCTTGTTGACCGTATCACGGTCCGTGAAGATCACACCGGCTGTTTCAAGCGCCGGACGGCCGTTCGTGAATTTGTCCTCAATCACCAGATACTCGCTGATCTCCGCGTTAACGAAGGGAGCAGTGTACGTGTTCTTGGAGGTGACGATCACATCCATGCCGCCGATTCCCTGTTCCAGCAATGCTGCCTGGACGGATTCGGACGGGCGCGGGGTGATTTTGTCGATCATGGACAGCGGGAAAGTGATCTTCTGCTCATCCTCGAGATAAGCCACGAATCCCTCTTCTACATGACCCTTCGCCGCCCATTCCTTGGCGATGGTAACCATGCCCTGCTTCAGCTTGTCACCGTTATGCGAGCAATTGTCCATGCTGACGAAGGTCATCGGGTACTGACCCTTCAGGTAACGCTTGTAGGCGAAGGAAGCCACGATGCTCATGGCATGAACCGGTTGCTCCGGCCCGCCGGCGATATCCTTCTCCACGAAGCCCAGATACTGTCCGTCCGGTCCCGTGAGGGAGTAGCCCTTCTCCGTAATGGTGAAGCTGGCCATTTGCAGGCTGGGATTCTCGAAAATCTCAGTCAGACGGCTGTAATCCGCTTCCCGGGTCTTGTCTGCGGTGATGCCTTCTACGATGCTGCTGATGATCCGCTTCTGGAAGTCGCCGGCCGCATTCATCAGGACCAGCAGGGTCAGATTGTCGTAAGGCTTATAGACCTTGTCGATCATCTCGAAGTCGAAGGTCTCGGCGGCGATAATGCCGGTGTCGGCCTTGCCGCTGTCCAGCAGTTTCTGGTGCGCATTCGCCACGAAGCCTCTAAAAATATTCCCCGCCCCGAAGTGAACCCACTCCGGCTTCTCTAACGTATTCTGCGCTACCGCTGCGAAATCGAACTGCGGCAGCTCTACCCCTGCGGCTTCCCAGGCTTCCCGGTCCGCGATGCTGCTTCTGCTCAGACTCAGCATTTACTTGGCCCCCTTGACATTCTCCAGGCTGTCCCATACGCCGAGCAGATACATGATGCCCATCGCTCTGTCGTAAAGACCGTAACCCGGACGGCAGTTTTTCTCTTCGCCCCAGAGATGTCTGCCGTGGTCCGGCCGCACATAACCAGTGAAGCCGCTCTCATGATACGCCTTAACAACCTCTGCAACATCCACGCTGCCATCACGGCCCCGGTGGGATACCTCAATGAAATCTCCGTTCTCGAATACCTTCACATTGCGGATATGGGCAAAATAAATCCGGTCATGGAACTCGCGGATCATCGCCGGCAGATCATTCTCCGGGTTCGTTCCCAGCGAGCCGGTGCAGAAGGTCAGGCCGTTATACGGGCTGTCCACCATGTCCAGGAAGCGGCGGATGGAATCGCGGCTGCGGATAATGCGCGGCAGTCCGAAGATCGGCCAGGCCGGGTCGTCCGGGTGAATTGCCATTTTGATATCCACTTCTTCACACACCGGAATGATGCGCTCCAGAAAATACTTCAGGTTGTCGAACAGCATATCCTCGGTCACATCGGCATAGGACGCGAACAGCTCATCCAGCTTCGCCAGACGCTCCGGCTCCCAGCCGGGCATCGTGAATTGTCCGGCACCCCTCAGGATGCGGTCCACCATCTCGCGCGGATTATCGGTAATGGCAGCCTTTTCATAAAAGAGGGCGTTCGATCCGTCCGGCAGCTCCTTGTACAGCTCAGTACGGGTCCAGTCGAACACCGGCATGAAGTTGTAGCAGATGACCTTCACGCCAACCTTGGCCAGCTTGCGGATCGTATCGATGTAGATGTCAATATATTTGTCGCGGGACGGCAGTCCGATCTTAATATCATCATGGACGTTGACGCTTTCAACAACCGCTGTGCTGAAGCCCTTGGCTGTGATCTGATCGGCAACCTTCTGAATTTCTTCCATCTCCCAGACCTCACCGGCCACTTTGTGGTGCAGCGACCAGACGATGCCCATAACGCCCGGGATTTGACGGATGTGGTCAAGGGTGATGTTGTCGTTGCCCTCGCCGTACCATCTCCAAGTCATATTCATTGTCATTTCCTCCTTAGTAGATAAGCATAAATACAAATGATAACTATCCGAAGCCTTGTGACAATTGACCTTACAAAAACATCGGTTCATATGCGATAATCTTGTATACAAGATTCGATTCGTAATGATCATAGAATATGTGTTCATCTTTGTCAATGAAATTCATATCTCTTTTCTATATAATGGGGGGAAGAACAATCCCGTACAGAAAGTTGGTCTATTCCATGACTTCCAAAAAAGAAATAATGGCCTATCTCAAGCAGGAGATTCTCTCCCTTGAGCTGAAGCCGGGGGCGATGATCAGTGAGACGGCTCTGTCCGAGCGCTTCCAGCTGTCGCGGACGCCGATCCGTGATGTGCTGAAGCAGCTGTCCCTGGAGCAATACGTCGATATCTATCCTAAGAAGGGCAATCTCGTATCGTACATAGATCTGGAGTCGGTGGAGCAGATCATCTATCTCCGCAATGTACTGGAGAAGGAGATCATGAAGTCGCTGGCCGGGAATATCCCGCTAAAAGGGCTGCATGAACTGAGGGACAACCTCGCGCAGCAGCAGAAGTGTATCGAGCAGGCGGAGGGGGCGGAGGTATTCCTGCAGCTCGATGACCAGTTCCACCGCACGATGTTCGGGCTGGCCGGGCGTGAGTTCCTGTGGGGTGTGCTCCAGCAGTTCAATGTACACTACATCCGCTACCGCAAGCTGCATATGCTGAAGGACGAGAAGCTGGCGGCGATTCAGCAGGAGCATCAGCAGCTTCTCGACTATATTGTGCAGGGAGACACCGCCGGGATCGACGAGCTGCTGCATCACCATCTGCGGGCGGATATCGACTCCAAGAACCTCCAGGAGCATTTCGCCACGTATATCAAAAAATAGGGCGGGCCTTCATCAAGCATCGCCCGCAATAGCGCAAAAAGCCCGCCCTCATGATCCATGAAGGCAGGCTTTTACTAAATATAAGGCTGTAGAGGCTTCGCGCTCTACTTACTCCTGCGGCTGCCCTCTGAGCGGGGAATTCCGCAATTAGCTCCTGCCCTCGCGGTATTCCCGCGGCGACTGGCCGCTCCAGCGCTTGAACTGTCTGCTGAAATGGGCGATATCGCGGTAGCCGAGCAGGCCGGAGATCTGGCTGACGCTCAGGCTGTGGTCATCCAGCAGCACCTTGGCCTCATGTAGCATCTGCTCAGACAGGTAGACGCGGGGGGAGAGGCCGAATACCTGGCGGAAGACCCGGTAGCAGTGCGAGGGGCTGATCCCCAGCTCAGCCGCGATGTCGTCAACGCCATAATGGCTGTCATAGGGTACCTCCTGCTTGAACTGCTGATAGACCAGGCTCTGGAGGCGGCTGCGGATCTGGTGGGCCAGCTCGATTCGCTCATAAGTACCCGGGGAGGAATTGTCAGCCTCCAGAGAGAAGACCTCCCAGAGCTGGGCGAACAGCTCGAAGACGGCGGACTGCAGCCTCATGCGCTGGGAGATCGTGATGCTGCCGGAGCCGGAGGTGGAAATCTCCACCAGCCTGCTAAGGAGCGGTCCTAATCTGTGGGCAACATTGCTCTCTGAGGTGAACAATACATGATTCAGCCGGCTGAGAAGTGAAATGAACAGCTTGTCATCGATATCGAAATGGATGCAGAAATAAGTAAAGGCTCCGCCGTTTCCGCTGCGGCTGGAGTGGATATCGCCCGGCCTCAAGAGGACCAGATCCCCGGCGTGCTGGAGGTAGCTGTGGTTGTTGACCGTGAGCTGCTGCTCTCCTTCAAGCACATAATTGAATTCATACTGGGGATGGGCGTGCTGCGGATAATCCCATTCCCCGCTCACCTTGCGCAGATGCATGCCGAACAGGTTGAGCGTGGTTTTCACATCCGGGATGATAGTTTCACTAAGGCTTTGCCCCGGGACCGGCGGTTCAAAAGCTGCAACCAATAGGATCGCCCCCTGATACTTTGCGTTCTCTTGATAGGGATGTATACTTGTTATTAGTATACAGGATTCCGCTTGATTTGGGTAAATATTAGCGTGATTTGACAATGTTCCGGGGCTGCGGCTGCGTGGTAGGATGAACCTGAATGAAATCTAGTATACAAGATAGATGCAAAGGAGATATGGATATGAGACAACAATCCGGGAATGAGCAGGCTGCACAATATGACAGCGGATACAATGCGTGGTTAAGCTATCCTAAGCTTCAACAAGGCCCCTTATATAAGCAATATGCGAAATGGTGCGGAGCGGTATCCGTTACAGAAGGCGGGGAGACCCTCCAGGCTGCACTTCAGGAATGGACAAGAGGCATTGCCTCGCTATTGGACCTTGAAGCAGTCTCCAAGCCGCAGCCGGAAGAATTCGGTGTGGCCTTTGGTACCTTCACGGGGGGGCACCCTCTGATCCAGGGCTTGTTCGAGGACAAGACCGTCCAATCTGTAGGAGCAGAAGGGTTCGCCATCCGTACCAGCCAGTCCCGTAAGTGCATCGCCGTAGGGGCTTCCTCCCAGGCAGGTGTGTTATACGGCGTCTTCCATCTTCTGCGCCTGATCGCCAGCGGGAAAGACATTGAGAATCTGGATGAAGTAGTGAATCCTGTGAATTCGCTGCGGATGATTAATCACTGGGATAATTTCGACGGCAGCGTGGAGCGCGGCTATTCCGGCAGATCCTTCCTGTATGAGAATAACCAGTTCACGAAGGATATGGACAGAATTACAGACTATGCGCGGCTGATGTCCACCGCCGGTATTAACGCGATAGCGATCAACAATGTGAATGTTCATGCGCTGGAGACCTTGTTTATCTCTACCTATCTGCCTGATGTGGCAAGAATCGCAGATATCTTCCGCATCTATGGCATCCGCCTGTTCCTGTGCGTGAACTTTGCAGGACCTATGCATGAAGGGGAAGTGGGTACGGCAGATCCGCTGGATGCAGGGGTGCAGGAATGGTGGAAGTCGAGAGCAGCCGATATCTATGCTGCTATTCCCGATTTCGGGGGCTTCGTGGTCAAGGCCGATTCGGAGAACCGTCCCGGCCCGTTCACGTACGGGCGGAACCATGCAGATGGGGCCAACATGCTGGCGGAGGCCTTGGAGCCTTATGGCGGCATTGTCATCTGGCGCTGCTTTGTATACAACTGCAAGCAGGACTGGCGTGACCGTAAGACGGACCGGGCCAGAGCGGCTTACGATCATTTCAGGCCGCTGGACGGCCAGTTCCATGATAACGTTATTCTGCAGATCAAGAACGGCCCGATGGATTTCCAGGTCAGAGAGCCGGTATCCCCGCTCTTCGGCGCGCTGGAACGGACTAACCAAGTGATCGAATTCCAGATCGCCCAGGAATATACCGGACAGCAGCGCCATGTCTGCTATCTCGTTCCGCAGTGGAAGGAGATTATGGAATTCGATACGCAGGCCAAGGGCGGAACAGCGCCGGTGAAGCGGATCGTTGACGGATCGCTGTGGGGCAACCGTCTGAGCGGAATTGCGGCGGTGTCCAATGTGGGCAATGACCGGAACTGGACCGGCCATCTGCTGTCCCAGGCGAATCTCTACGGCTTCGGCCGGCTGGCCTGGAATCCTGAGCTGAGTGCGGAGGAGATTGCGGCCGAATGGATCGCCTTGACATTCGGCACGGACACAGCGGTTGCCGGAGTGATCAGCCGGATTCTGCTGGATTCCTGGGAGATCTATGAGTCATATACGTCGCCGCTTGGCGTAGGCTGGATGATCAATCCTGAGCATCACTACGGCCCGAATGTGGACGGCTATGAATATTCAATGTGGGGTACTTACCACTATGCCGATCATCAGGGCATCGGGGTAGACCGTACCGTGGCGACCGGTACCGGCTACAGCGCGCAGTACATGGGCAGCAACGCCGTGCGTTATGATTCGCTGGAGGACTGCCCGGATGAGCTGCTGCTGTTCTTCCACCATGTGCCGTACACTCATGTGCTGCATTCCGGCAAAACCGTGATCCAGCATATCTACGATACGCATTTCGAAGGTGCAGAGCGTGCCGAAGGGCTGCTGGACGCCTGGGGCGGACTGAAGGGCAGTATCGCAGACGGCCTGTACACTCAGGTGGAGGAACGCCTGAAGGGGCAGGCGGCTCATGCCAAGGAATGGCGTGATCAGATTAATACGTATTTCTACCGCAAGAGCGGGATTGCAGATGCATTAGGCCGGACCATCTACTAAGGGAGCGTCTGCGTACCGGACGGCAATGTCCTGTCTCTTGACAGGGTGAGGCATGAACTCATTTGAGTAACACCAAGGAGGATAAGATCTCATGGCACTGACTTTCAGTGATGTAATGGAGCACTTGAATGCAGGCGTACAGCTGCCCGTGAATACGGTGGATAAGCTTACGCCAGACGCTGCGGGAACAGAAGTGCAGGGAATCGTGACTGCCTTCGCCGCTTCGCAATATGTGGTGGAGCAGGCGGCCCAGCTTGGCGCCAATCTGGTGATCACGCATGAAGGTGTATTTTATAGCCACCAAGGTCACGGGAGCGCTCTGGAGCAGGATTCCGTCTACCGGCAGAAGTCTGCACTGATTACAAGCAGCGGGGTAGGCATCTACCGCTTCCATGACACGATACACCGTTATACGCTGGACGGAATCGTCGAAGGGCTGCTGGAGGAGCTGGAATGGGAAGCATATGTAGAGCGGCATTTGCCCGAGGTGTCGATCCTCTCCATTCCTGAGATGACCGTTTCAGAGGTTGCAGAGTATCTGAAGCAGAAGCTGAATATCCCTTATGTCCGCGCTGCCGGGAACTTCTCCGCGACATGCTCCAGAGTGGGTGTACTGGTCGGTTACCGGGGGAATGGTCATTCAGTCATTCCGATGTATGAGCAGGAGTCGCTTGATCTGATCATCGCAGGTGAAGGCCCCGAATGGGAGGTACCTGAGTATATCCGCGATGCGGACCGCCAGGGCAAGGACAGGGCACTTATCATGCTAGGCCATGCCGAGAGCGAAGCGCCGGGAATGAAGCTACTGGCAGCGCGGCTGGCCCGCCAATTCCCGCAGGTGCCGGTGCAATACATTCAAGAGCAGCCGGTGTTTCAAATCCTATAATTATAATTAACATAGCTTAAGATATCCCGAACCGCCTGCCACGGCCGTTTGGGATATCTCTTTGTTGTGTCAGCAGTCCTGCCTCCGCTGGTTATCCTCCGCTTCGATTATCTGCACCTCAATGAGCTTCATTGCGCTCCAGGCTCTGACCGTATGCCGTTGCCCCCGGGCTATTGTATAGATCCCGCCTGCCGCTGCTTCGGCTGCGCACCCATCCACCCATACCTCTCCGTGACCGGACACAATCATCCAGGACTTGGCACAATGCTCACAGGTCATTTCAGGGAGGTCATGGCCCGGAAGCAGGGTAAGCATTACCGTAAGGACAAGCTGGGAGCCGTCTGATTCCCGGCCTATAACGGTATAGCTGCCCCAGCCCGTTTCACCATACCTCGGCTCCGTTACTGAATTCTCCGCCAGAATATCCTTGATGGTGTTAGCGTCCTTCTTATCAGCGATCAGGATGCCTTCGGGACCGGCAATGGCGACTATACCGGAGACACCAATGACATGCAGCGGCACCTCCAGCTCGTTAATAAGGTGACTGTCTCCGCATTCTCCCCATAGCCCGCCTACTCCAATGACCTGTGATGGCAGCCGCGCCGTTAGCGTATCCCAGCTGCCCAGGTCGGACCATTCTCCTTCATGCCTGACGACAACAGCCTTGGTGCTGCGCTCTGCCACTTCCTTGTCGAAGCTGCGGACCGGGAGCCCTGGATACTGCTCGGTTAATGCTGCGAATTCCACGGGCAGCCCCAGCCTCTCCAGATGCTCCAGCAGGAAGCTAAGCTGCGAAGCGAATACCCCGCAATTCCATAAAGCCTGTTTCCGCATCAGCTCCAGGGCAGTAGACGCATCCGGCTTCTCTGCAAAAGATAACACCCGAGCATACCCGCCAGCGTCCTCCTGTACTGGCACGATATAGCCGTATTGCTCTGAGGGATAAGAAGGACTAGTTCCAAGCAGGAGGAGTTCGGCCTCAGAATCTGCCAGAATAGCCTCGAATTGATGGAACTGCCGGAAGAAATCATCATCCGCGAACATGTCGGCCGGAGCGATACAGATGATGTCCTCCGGCTGTGCCTTTCCGGCGGCAAGCAAATGCAGCGCGCCTAACGCGGCAGCAGTGAAGGTGCCGCGCTTGCACGGCTCTCCGATTATCGGATACTTACTTCCGGTATACCGCTGCGTGAGGGCTGTCTGCTCTTGATGGGCCACGAGCAACAGGGATTCATCCAGTCCGGCCTGTCTGAGCTGACGGCATACCCGCCCGATCATGGATTCTGTGCCCCCGCCCGGTGCCGGAAGCAGCTGCAGGAACATCTTGGAGCGGATGCTGCCGGACAGAGGCCACAGCCGCTGGCCGGAGCCGCCGCACAGAAGAATAGTATGCATCACGTTTCTTGCCTCCTTAAGGCTTGCCCGGAGTAGAGTATCCCTTGCGCTGATGGAAAGAGAGCGAACGGTAAGTCCCGGCGTACTTGCGGATTTGGGCTTGCGTCAGCGAGCCCGCCGGGGTTTTCAGCGCTTTATTATTGGCATTTTTGAGCAGCACAGAGGTGCGGTTTAAGCTGTACACGTAGTTGGCATAGGTCTCGAATTCAGAGAAGCCGAACTGCCGCTTCTTGTTGATAGAGTGCAGAATAGCCGCGTGCCAGGACATGCCGTGGCGGGCTGCAATTTTTCGTTTGAGACTGGCCAGCTTCGCGGAATCAAACAGCATGTAGTGGGTCACGAACGACTTGGGCGAAGGCGCAGGGGTACCGAGCAGCTTGTGGTAGGTGCGGAAATATTCCGGCTGGCTCCAGTTTCGGCAATAGAAGATGCTTTTCCCGCCGGAACGGAAGCGATGGGGACGGATGAGCACCGTATCTGCATCAATGACCAGGAAATACTTCTCACGGCACACCTGATCCCCATTCATCTTGAGCAGCTGCTGATACAGCCAGCCTGACCGGTTCCAGCGGGAGGAGGAATAGCGGATCGCTTTTTTGGTGAATGGCAGGACGGTGGTTTCATTGACAAAGACGCAAGCTTTCCGGGAGCACAGCTGTCTGATTCTACTATTCTCCGGCGAGACAATATAGATATTGCTGATAGGGTGCTGGACATAACGGCGAAGACTATCAATCACATAAGGGAGGGTGGCGAGATCTTTTTCGATAGCAGGAATCAGGACATCGATCGGTGGAGCGCTTGAGGCCACGCTTACGGCAGCAACGGACATAGATTCATCTCCATACATATATTGACATTTGAGCGTCTTCACTAGCGTATGCCTGCGTAGCTGCGGTGGAGAGGGCAATCATCCTGCCTAAAGTTAATCTTTCCATACGGGGCAAATGATATATTCCACGGTACCTTCACCGGCATAGGATGCTATGAACATGTAATTTTATGTTAAAAATTAGCGGTGGCTCCCAGCCCGGACAGGAGAGTGCATGAGTGACAGCTAAAAAGGTTCATTCAGGACTGAGCAAATGGTATAAGACACAACTGCTGCTTAAGAACGAGACAATCAAGGCCTTCATCCCCGATACCCGGAGATTTAACCGGCGTAATCTGGAGCAGATGATGCACGGCTATGGAATGATCTATATTAAGCCGGAACGGGGAACGTATGGCATGGGAGTGATCCGCGCGGAGCGGAGGGAACGGCAGGGATACACGTATCAGTATGAGGAGACCGTGCGCCGGTTCGCTACGTTTGATGCTTTTCATCACAGTCTGGCGACAAGAATCGGCAAGAGAAGCTATCTGCTGCAAAAAGGCATCCACCTGCTGAAGCATCACGGGCGCCGTTTCGATATCCGGGTGATGGTGCAGCTTAGTCCCAAAGGGGTCTGGGAAGCTACCGGAATTATCGGGCGGCTCGGGCATCCGCGCAAAATTGTGACCAATTACCACAGCGGCGGCAAACCAACCGCAGTGGAACATTTGCTCTCCACCCATCTGTCTGCGCAGCAGCTTGTGCAGCTTAAGGGGGAAATGAACCGGCTGGGTACACGCATAGCGCAGCAGTTGAAGAAGACTTATCCGCACCACCGGCAGTTCGGTGTAGACGTTGGACTAGACCGCTCACTGAAGCCGTGGATTATTGAAGTAAATATGAATCCCGATCCCTATATTTTTAATCAGCTCAAGGATAAATCCATGTACCGCAGAGTGATGCGTTACCGGCGTTTGGGCTTGACCCAATAATACGATATGCCAAAGGAAGGCCTGCCGAGCTAAGCAAGGTCTTTCTTTGGTATGAAACAGCGCCGTACCCTCACTCCCGCATAGCTAAATCCCGCTGTCTTATAGTAAAATAAGATGAAAAGGTGGCTGAATAGAGCTCATGAGAAAAAGTGTTGTATTTAAAGCGGTTTCATGTTACTTTAGAGTCAATAAAAACGTTTTTATCAAAAAGGAATATTGATATGGCTAAGATAACGATCAAAGATGTTGCACGGGAAGCCGGGGTCTCCATCTCTACGGTCTCTAACGCCCTGAATGATGTGGATGTGCTGAGCCCGGAGACCAAAGCCCATATTCTGAAGGTGGCCCAGCGCCTGAATTACGTGCCGAATCTGAACGGCAAGCTGCTGAAATCAGGGACCACGAAGATGCTGGGGTTCTTCACAACAAGTGTATCCGGTCCGTACTTCTATAAGCTGGTAGAATCCATGTCCCGTCAGTGCGACCGCCTGGGTTATGGCCTGAATGTATTCGTCACCAAGGACAAACAAGTCATTATGAGCAATATCCTCGGACGGCGGGTGGATGGCGTCATTATTTATGAGGAGCTGGGCATCGACGAACAGGACATTATCGCTATGAAGAAAGACAAGATCAAGGCGGTGTTTCTGGACCGGGTGCTGGAGGATGAGGGGATGGGCAGCATCATCTTTGATTCGTACGAATCAGGCTATGAGGCTACGAAGTATTTGATCAGCCTGGGGCATAAAAGGATTGCCTATATCTCAGGTGTGGATACGATGTTCGACAGCGTGCAGCGGAAGGAAGGCTATCTGGCCGCGCTGCGTGAATACCAGCTTCCGGTGGAGGAGGATTTTATCCTTCAGGGGTATTTTGAGGAGGACAGCACCTATAATGCCGTGAAGTCTTACCTCCGCCTGCATCCCGCGAGAGTCCCTGACGCCTTCCTGGCCGGCAATGATATCAGTGCAATGGGCTGTATTCAAGCGCTCAAGAGCTACGGTTACGAAGTGCCGCAGGATGTCAGCGTGATGGGCTTCGATGATATTGATATCGCCCCTTATTATTCGCCGCCGCTCACGACGGTAAGGAATCAGATTGCAAGGCAGGGCATGCTGGCGATTGATCATCTGGTCCGCATGATTCAAGACAAGGAGCAGGGTTCAGCTCAGAAGCTGCAGGGCGAGCTGGTCGTAAGAGGCTCAAGTCATGTGAAGCTGGAGCGGAAGGACCGCAGATAGAGGGCTGCGTGTGAAACTGATTTTACAGGAGGGGGATTTTTTGCGCCAAAATAAAAACGTTTTTATTGCTTTGAGCATCAACTTGAGCACCAACTGGATATCTCAATGGAGAGGGGGACAAGATCATGAATAAAACATCAGCGTCTGCTACATCAGCTTCCATCCCGCCAGCGTTCCCGCCGTCCGCCAAGAAACCTATGGGGCAGCGGATCAAAGAATTTGTAACCGATTACAAAAGACAGTGGGAGATTCAGTCGATGGTGCTGCCGGGCATTATTTTTATGATCATTTTCTGCTACATACCGATCTACGGTCTGAGCATTGCCTTCAAAAATTACACGGTCATTGATACCTTGTCTACTGCACCCTGGGTGGGTCTGGACAACTTCAGGATTATTCTGTCGGACGAATACTTCTGGGATGCGGTCATCAATACGCTGGGCATCAGCTTCCTGAAGCTTGGGATCGGGTTCATCATTCCGATTATCCTCGCCATTATGATCTATGAGCTGAACATGGGCCGCTTCAAAAAATTCGTCCAAACGATCTCCTATCTGCCGCATTTCCTGTCGTGGATCGTACTGGGCGGGATGCTGATTACCTGGTTCTCCACTTCCGGCTTGTTCAATGAGCTGCTGCTGAACCTCGGTCTGATCTCGAAGCCGTCCAACATCCTGCTCGATGCAGGCAAGTACTGGTGGATTGCCACGTTGTCCGATATCTGGAAGGAAGCCGGATGGGGCACCATTCTGTATCTGGCTATTATGGCTAAGATCGACCCCACCTACTACGAAGCGGCCCGGATTGATGGAGCCGGCCGGCTGCGTCAGATCTGGAATATCACCCTTCCGAACATGAAGGCGATCATCAGCCTGAATCTGATTTTGACGGTAAGCGGACTACTCGGCTCGAATCTGGATCAGACGCTGGTCTTGATGAACTCGCAGAACCGGGAGAAAGCAGAGGTTATCAACTCTTATGTCTACCGCATGGGGATGACGCAGGGCGATTTCTCTTATGCTACGGCTGTCGGCCTCGGTGTCTCCATTGTGTCGGTAATCCTGCTGCTTATGGCCAACAAGGTCACCAGTAAATTGAACGATAATCAATCCGTGTTGTAGAGGGGGCGCTAGAGTGAATCGGAAGGTCATACGGGAAGGTCTCGACAGCCGGATCTTTGATGCGGTGAATAAGATGCTGTTGGTCTGCTTCATGGTTATTATCCTCGTTCCCTTATGGAACGTAATTATCTCCTCCCTTAGTTCGGGTAAGGCGCTTGCCGAGGGCGGATTCATCTTCTGGTCCAAAGAATTCTCGCTGGAGAATTACCGGGCGGTCTTCAATGACAGCACGATCGGTCAATCCTTCGTTGTCTCGGTCGCCAAGACGTTCCTCGGGGTGATTACCCACGTGTTCTTTTGCGCGATGATCGGCTACGGTCTCAGCAAAAGATATATCCGCGGCCGCAAGCTGTATGTGGCGATGGGCGTGATCACGATGTTTTTCTCCGGCGGAATGATTCCGACGTATCTGCTCATCAAATCGCTCGGGCTGCTGAACAGCTTCTGGGTCTATATTATCCCCGCCTTATTCAGTTATTACGATGTGGTGATTCTGATGAACTTTTTCCGGAACGTGCCGGATTCGCTGGAGGAGTCGGCCAAGATTGACGGCGCAGGCGACTGGCATATTTTCCTCAAAATCTTCATTCCGCTGTCCATGCCCGCGATGGCAACGATCGCCCTGTTCAACGGGGTGGGACAATGGAACGACTTCATGACCACGAAGCTGTACATCACCGATCAGGCGCTCTACCCGCTGCAGATGAAGCTGTATGAGATTATTGTGCAGTCGCAGACCCAGTCCATGCAGAATATCGGAGGCTCCGTCGTCATTGAGACCACCACCAAAGGAGTTCAGCTGGCCACCATTGTCATTACCACACTGCCGATTGTTGCGATGTATCCCATTCTTCAGCGGTACTTCATCTCGGGCATGATGCTGGGAGCGGTCAAGGAGTAGAAGAGGTTCACTACATTATAGGAGGTCAAGAAGATGATCAAGATGACTAAAGTTCTCGGCACACAAATGCTTAAACCCGCGCTGCTCCTGATGGCGGCTATGCTGGTGGCGGCAGGCTGCAGCTCGGGCGGCGGCTCCACTAAGGCGGTAGAGGTGTCCCTGGACAATCGGTATACGGTAGACCCGGAGACTCCGGCCTGGCAGCTCGATAAGAAAGAGGAGACTACGGACTTAACCTGGTATGTGAACGCGGACTGGTGGAATACAGACTTCGGCAAGGATGTAGTCACCAAGAAGATCAAAGAGGATCTGAACATCAATATCAAGTTCATTACCGGGGATGATACGAAGCTGAATACGTTCTTCGCGGGCGGCGATATGCCGGATCTGCTGACGATCTTCGACTCTAATTCCCCGGTTGTGCAAAAAGCCGCCACCTGGGCGCTCCCGCTCAATGAGCTGGCGGAGAAGTATGACCCGTATTTCAACAAGGTGGCCGCTGCCGACACGCTGAACTGGTTCCAGCTGAAGGACGGCAAAACCTACGGTTATCCGAACTATTCCAATACACAGGCAGATTATGACAGCGGCAATATTCCGGCGAAGACGGCTTTTGTCATCCGCAAGGATGTGTATGAAGCGCTGGGTAGCCCTGACTTCGGGACCCCGGAGGCCTTCCAGAAGACAATGAATGAAATTAAGAGCAAATTCCCGGACATGATCCCCTTCGGATTCAATGCCATCGGGGAAGGAACCGGCTCGCTCGGGGATGCGCTGCAGGATTTCATCGGCGTTCCGCTGGAGACGGAGGACGGCAAGTTCTATAACCGCAATCTGGATGAGGATTATCTGACCTGGCTGCGGACGCTGAATGCCGTGTACAGGGACGGAGCGATCAGTGATGACAGCTTCGCGGATGACGGAACCGGCTTTGAGGAAAAGGTGAAATCCGGAAAATACGCAACGATGCTGCTCGACGGTACACCTCAGCAGGGCGGCAATCTGCAGATTTTCATGAGTGCCAATCCCGGTAAGGAGTATATGGCTGTTGACGGTCCGCAGAGCACCGTAGGACATCAGCCGACCCTGAATCAATCCGGGATTACCGGCTGGATGATCAATTACATCACCAAGAACTGCAAGGACCCGGCCAAAGCGATTCAAATCTTCACGTACCTGCTGAGCGAAGAAGGACAGAAGCTGATGAACTACGGGGTTGAAGGCGTGACATATAAATCGAACCCGGACGGTACAGTTGAGCTGCTGCCGGAAGTGAAGGACCTGCAGCTTAATAATGCGGATAAGTTCAAGAAGGACTACCGGATGGGCGAATTCATGTTCTTCGGACATGACCGCCACAAAGCGCTGAGCAAGGATGCTTTCCCCGAGTCGATCAAGCAGATGCAGGAATGGGGCAAGGGCAAGCTGAAGCCGCACTTCATCCTGGAGAACATTAACCCGGATCAGGGAACGCCGGAGGCCCGCGGCCAGACGGCCATTAATACGAACTGGAACACCACACTGGTCAGCATGATCCGTGCCAAGGACGAGGCTGCTTTTGACAGTACGCTGGCCAATCATAAAGCGTTCCTCGACAAGAACAACTGGAGCAAGATTGTAGAGGTTCGCAGCGAGAAGATGAAGGCCAATAAGGAAAAGCTGGGCATTAAGTAGGCAAGGCGCAAGGGAGGGCCCGTTTTGGGCCCTTTTATATAAGAAGATGGAGGGATAACACATGCGGGAAATGATCATGTACCAGTCCAGCGGAGAGAACGAGCTGTTTAAAGAGCAGTCCGCAGCACAGCTGCCGCAGATTTCTGATGATGCAGTTACGGTCACCGTAGACATTGATGCAGGCAAGACCTATCAGGAGATGGATGGCTTCGGGGCTTCCTTCACCGACTCGGCCGCCTACCTGATCCATCAGGTGCTAGGTGCAGAGCAGCGGACGGAGGTGATGCGGAAGCTGTTCGATCCGCAGGAGGGCATTGGCTTGTCCTTTCTGCGCAATCCTATGGGGGCGTCGGACTATGCAAGAACGGTCTATAGCTATAACGACCTGCCTGAAGGCGGGAGCGATCCGGAGTTAGCCCGCTTCTCCATCGCCCACGACGAAGCGGACATCATTCCTCTGGTGCAGGAGGCACTCAGGCTTAATCCTGAGCTGAAGCTGATGGCCTCACCCTGGAGTGCGCCGGGCTGGATGAAGACCAGCGGCTCGATGATCGCCGGGCGGCTGAAGCCGGAGTATTACGGAGTATATGCGGATTATTTTGTCCGCTATATTCAGGCCTATGCCGCTCATGGCTTACCTGTCTATGCTGTCACTGTGCAGAACGAGCCGCTCTATGAGCCGCAGCATTACCCCAGTATGCTGATGCTGCCGGAGGAGCAGCGGGAGTTCATCCGGGACTATCTGAAGCCTGCGTTCAGACAGCACGGGGTGGCCGCCAAAATCTTCTGCTACGACCATAACTGGGACCGGCTGGATTATCCGCTGTCTGTGCTGGAGGAAGCCGGGGCAGACGTGGACGGCGTAGCCTGGCACTGGTACGGCGGTGCGGCGTCCGCGCAGTCAGAGGTGCAGGCGGCCTACCCGGAGCACGAGGTCCATTTCACCGAAGGCTCCGGCGGGGAATGGATTCCCCCGTTCGAGCAGGCCTTCTCCAATGTGATGCGCACGGGGATTGAGATTCTGCGGAATCACAGCAAATCGTTCGTGCTATGGAATATGGCCTTGGATGAACAGAACGGCCCTACGGTGCCCGGCTTCGGGGAGAGCACCTGCCGCGGGGTAGTGACGGTCAACCAGCAGACCCGGGAGCTGACGTATACCCTGGACTACTATGCACTGGCACATTTCAGCAAGGTGATCCGCCCCGGGGCATTGCGCCTGGAGTCTGCCGCCAGCCATGAACCCGTGCGCTCCGTGGCCTTCCGCAACTGCGACGGGTCCATCGCAGTCGTCCTGTTCAACGACGGGGAGACCCCGGAGACCGTGGCTGTGCGGCTGGAGGGGGAAGAATTACTGACCCTTGCCATCGCTGCGAAGGGTGCGGTTTCGGTGAGGGTAGGCGGGATCGAGGTATAGTGTGACCAAGCATAGGCAGTGAAACGTGAAAAAGGACAGGGCAGCCTGTCCTTTTTGCGTTGCTGTACAGTGAATTATGATCGAAAAACCGAACACAATTCTCGAGCGCGATATTTTTCTAATTATTGGGTACCCTTGCTGCTGAAAATCTCCACGATCTCATCCAGCAGCCGGTCGAGGGTAATCGGGTCATCGAAGTTATACTTGCTGTCGAAGGTGTATACACGGCCTTCCTTAACGGCAGGGATCGCTTTCCATAGGCCGCTGTCCATCAGCGCGCTCTGTCTTGCAGCCGTCTTGCTGCTGGTGTCGGTAAGGAGGAACATATGCTTTCCAATATACTGTGGCAGCACCTCATCGGAGATGGTTACAAACCGTTCGCCGGCATCGACCAGCTTCTGTACGCCTTCTGCCGGCTTGAAGCCAAGCTGTCCGTACAGTGTTTCGTTCAGACCTTTGCTGCCCATAATGTACAGTTCCGAGCCAAGCACAAGCAAGGAGGTAGCTGTATCCCCTTCGGTCAGGTTGAGCTGCTTCTTCACGGAGGCAACCTTCGTCTTATAATCATTGAACCAGCGGTCCGCAGCTTCCGTACGGCCGAACAAGTCAGCGAGTTGCCGGACACGCTCCTCCGTCGGGAAGGTGCCGTCAAGTCCAACCACCACGGTCGGAGCAATCTGGCTTAGTGATTCAATACCGGTCTCATCCCAGTCGTCGAAGATAATCAGGTCTGGTGATAGGGCAAGAATTTTCTCAGGGGAAAAAGGGTAGCCGATATCTTCAATCCCTTCGAGCAGATCGGGATAAGCCACCTGTGTGCCGATGACGCTTAGCGAAGCTCCCGCAGGCTTAATGCCTAGTGCAAGCAGGTCACCCGGATTACTGCCTACATACACAATCTTCTGGGGCTGGGTTGGAATCTCAACCTCCCGTTTCTTGTAATCGGTATACATCCGTGTTGCAGCAGCCGCTTCCGTGACAGCCGTCTGGCTGGCCTCAGGCGCTACGGTTGCCTGACTTGTGGCGGCGGCTGAAGGAGCTGTCGCAGTAGTTGTGTTGTTTGGCTTGCCGCACGAGGCCAGGATCAAGGTGAAGAAAAGCAGGGTTAACGGGAGTAATGATTTTTTGGCGCTAGTAATGCTAGACATGTGCAGTGCTCCTTAAGAGAGTATGTATTTTAATGACGATGATAATCATTATCATTTAATTATGTATGATAGAGAGGAATAGCCGCGTTGTCAATCCTTAAGCTGCTTTTATCTCACTTGGAAAAAATAACAGTTGGCTGTTTTCTGCCGAAGAGAAGCACCCGCCGCAATAAAATGATAGAATAATAGTCATAGTCTTATACAGGGAGTGAATTTCTTATGAAAAAGATTGTTGCCGGAGTCATTGCCGGAGCGATACTAATGGTGGGTGCGCAGGCGCTGGGCGCTTCGGCAACCCTGGTAGGAAAGGCCATTCAGGCGGAGTATACGGTAAATGTGTATGGGAAGAAGCTGGCCGATCCGGCTATTGTTATTGACGGCAAGAGTTATGCGCCCGTGCGCGCCATCGGCGAACTGGCCGGATTCCAAGTGACAGTGAAAGGCAAAACGATTAGCCTGGATGATAAAGGTCAAGCCGCTCCTCCGTTGTCCGACGAGAAAAGCTCGCTGGTTGGTCCTGTGCCGGTTAGCACACCTGATCCTGCCATCACTGCAGCCAAGAGCAAAATTGATATTATTGACGACAAAATCGATGCCGTGGTCACTAATATCCTCACCAGCAGCAGCCTGCTGAAGACGAGCCCCGGCAATGCCGAGCTCAAGCAGAAGCTGGAACAGTACAAGGAAGAATACGCCGACCTGCTGAAGCAAAAGGATCAGGAGCTGCAGAAATAAATAAGTTGCCCCGTATCCATGAGTGATGTTGATGATGGGCTGCGGGGCTTTTTTGTGCGGATGGGTAAGCGGAGTGAGACGCTATACATTGTTTTATAACACGTGTTATACTTCCCTTGAGGTGCTGATTAGTATGAGCAAAAAAAGAGTAACCAGCTTCGATGTAGCCAAACGGGCGGGTGTGTCCCGTAGTGTAGTCTCTGCGGTGCTGAATGATACGCCCGGCATTGGCGTTGGAGCCGATACGCGCGAAGCTGTGCTGGAAGCCATCCGTGAGCTGAATTATCATGTGGATGCCGGAGCACGCAGCATGAAGACAGGAAGAAGCATGACGCTGGCTGCTTATGGAGACACCCGCCACCCGCTGTTCACCCGGCTGCTGGAAGGCATGCAGCGGGAATGTGAGCTGAGCGGGTATCACATCCTTCTCTGTTCCCCCCGTCCCAAGGGGAATGCGGGCGGCAGGGCCGAGCTGCTGGAATTGTATCACCAGCGGAAGATCGACGGAATTGTCACCCTGGACCACACCAGCTACCGGGGCGAGGAATGGGCCTCCAGTGTCAGCGATGCCGGAGTCCCCTACGTCTCTGTGGAAGGGTATGCTGAAGTGCCAGGCGTACACTCTGTACTGGCTGATTATTCAGGCAGTGTGGAGACCGCGATGAATTATTTGATGCGGGAAGGTACGGTACAGCAGCCGGGTCCGGTCTACGCCGAGGTATATCATGCGCTTGACCCGGATAACTGGGCAGAGCGAAACCGCCGGGAGGCCTATACAAACTGGTGTGCAGCACGTGGAATGGAGCCGGTGATCATTCGTTTGGAGGAGCATGGAGACGCGTGGGCAAATTGTCTCCAGAGGCTTGAGGTGGGAAGCGGCCAGCCCCATGCCCCGCTCCTGGTTAATTGGTCGAGCGCAATTCCCGATCTGTATCGGGCCGCTCATAAGCTAGGCCTGCGGATCGGTGAAGACGTACGTATTATGGCAGCAGACAACACGATTCAAGGCGACCGGCTCAGCCTGCCCTCCTTAAGCTGCGTAGAGATCCCCTATGTGAGCATGGGGGAGGAAGCCGTCCGCTGCCTGCTCGCGCAGATGAGCGGAAGGAACGGCAACAAGGCTGGTCAGGCCGGGAAAATCTGGCTCCCGGCCGTGTTGAGGGCGGGAGAAAGCGCGTAGATGCTGGTGTAAGTGATGCTAAAGTGTTAGCTGCTGGAGGTAGTGGAGATAGTCTGGTTGGTGACGTGGAGTGCGGTGAGCCAATGAGGTGCATTAGTGCCCCTGAATTAGCTGAAAGTGGGCTAGGTGAGCCAATGAGGTGCATTAGTGCCCCTGAATTAGCCGAAAGTGAGCTAGATGAGCGACTGAGGGGCATAAGTGCCCCTGATTTTGCCGAAAGTGGGCTGGGTGAGCCAATGAGGTGCATTAGTGCCCCTGAATTAGCCGAAAGTGGGCTATGCGCTGGAATGAGGAGCACTAGTGCCCCTAATCTCACCCCGCCCCCCACTTTCTGCTTGTTTAATAACACGTGTTATAAAGAAGGAGGAGAACGAATATGTTTTGGACAGAAGAGAAGCTTGGCGCGCGGTTGAGAGAGCTGGAGAGTTACAGGTACCGTGAGGGGATTACACTTGAAGAATGGCAGGTTACTGAGGATCTGGAGGGGGCTAATGGTGCCTATCCGCCCGTACTTGACGGGGACAGGAAGCTGCGGACCGGGGAGTATTGGACCGGCTATGATACTTATCTGTGGGTGCACCGCAAGGTAACCGTACCTGCCGAATGGCAGGGGAAACGTGTTGTCGGGCTGTTCGATTTCGGGCGTACCGGCGGGGGTAATAACAGCGGGTTCGAATCGCTGCTGTACCTGGACGGGAAGCCTTATCAGGGCGTGGACTCCAACCATAAGGAGGTGTTCCTGGAAGACGGTACGGCCGGTAGGGAGCTGGAGCTCACGTTCCGCTTATGGTCGGGTCTGAACGGTGACGGTCAGCTGATTCCGCAGGAGCACAAGATTAAGCGGGCGGAACTGGCCTATCTGGATGAGTCCACTGACAATCTCTATTATACCGGCCGGGCTGCGCTGGGTACGATCAAACAGCTGCAAGACAGCCAGATTCAGAAGCATGAGCTGCTAACCGCCTTGAACAAGGCGTTCAACCTGCTGGACTGGTCCAGACCCGGAAGCGCTGCGTTCTATGCTTCAGTTCAGGAGGCCGAGTCAAGCCTGCTCGCAGACCTGTCCCGGCTGGAGCAGGAGCATCCGGTAACGGTAACCGCCATCGGCCATACACACATCGATGTGGCCTGGCTATGGCGGCTTACTCACACCCGGGAGAAAGCGGCCCGTTCCTTTTCGACGGTGCTCCGGCTGATGAAGCAGTTCCCGGAGTACATTTTTTTGCAGACGCAGCCTCAGCTCTATGCGTATATCAAGCAGGACTACCCGGAGATCTATCAGGAGATTAAGGAGCGTGTGGAAGAGGGCCGCTGGGAAGCCGGAGGGGCGATGTGGCTGGAAGCGGACTGCAATCTGACGAGCGGTGAGTCGCTGGTGCGGCAGATTCTGTACGGGACAAAGTTTTTCCGCGAAGAGTTCGGGGTGGACTGCAAATACCTATGGCTGCCGGATGTATTCGGGTATAGCTGGGCGCTGCCGCAGATTCTGCGCAAATCGGGCATTGATACCTTCATGACGACCAAGATCAGCTGGAGCCAGTACAACCGGATGCCGCATGATACGTTTCAATGGAGAGGGATTGACGGCAGCGAGGTGCTGACCCACTTTATCACGACGCCGGAGGGGCCGAATTCGGGTGCCTGGTATTATACTTATAACGGCCTGATCGAGCCTTTCTCCGTGCAGGGAATCTGGGAACAGTACCGGGACAAGAATCTGAACCGGGAGCTGCTGTTGTCCTATGGTTACGGGGACGGGGGCGGCGGTGTCAACCGCGAGATGCTGGAGATGCGGCGGCGGCTGGATACGATGCCGGGTCTTCCGCAGGTGAAGACGGGCCGGGCAGCGGAGTACTTCGAGCGGCTTCATGAGACGATAGACAACACTGAGGAGTATGTGCATACCTGGGACGGGGAGCTATACCTGGAGTACCACCGGGGAACCTATACCAGCCAAGCCTATAATAAAAAAATGAACCGCAAGCTGGAGCTGCTGTACCGCGAAGCGGAATGGCTGCAGATGCTCTGGGCGGCGGAGAGCGGCGAATTCAGCCAGTATCCTGCGGACTCGCTCCTCGAAGGCTGGCAGATCATTCTGCGCAACCAGTTCCACGATATTATTCCTGGCTCCTCCATCCATGAGGTGTATCAGGATTCAAGGGTGGAATATGCCGAAGCGGAGCAGCTTGGCTTGGCGGCGCGGGAGGCTGCAGCGGCAGGGCTTGTCGGCCTTACAGCTTCTGCCGGGCAGGAGACCATGGAAGCTGCCGATCCGGCTGAAACCCCGGTGCAGACAGAATACACGCTGTTTAACAGCGCCTTCTTCACCGCTACCCGGCTGGCCGCCATACCTCATGATGCTGAGAATGCGGTCTGGACAGACGCCGGGGGTAACCGGCTGACTGCCCAGCGCTCCGGCGGGCAGTGGCTGGTGGAGACGGCGGCGGTCCCGGTGATGGGCAGTGCAGTGATTGTAGCCGCTGAACCTGGCAGTTCCGAAGCCGTTCCGCCGGCACCATCTGTTCCATTCCGCTGGCAGGATTCCACACTGACCACTCCTCATTATATTCTGGAGTGGAATGCATCTGGACAGCTTAGCCGGATCTTCGACCGCAGCGCAGAACGCGAGGTGCTGGCACCGGGTGAATGCGGCAATGTGCTGCAGGTCTTCGAGGATAAGCCAAAGATGTTCGATGCCTGGGATATCGATCTCTTCTACCAGGAGAAGATGCGGATCATCAGCGAGCTGCGCTCCGTCAAGCTGACCGAATGCGGACCGCTTCAGGCGGTGCTGGAATTCGTCTGGAACTACATGGATTCCACCATTGTCCAGAAGGTCAAGGTCTATGCCGGAAGCGCGCGGATTGATTTCGAGACTTATGTAGACTGGCATGAGCAGCACCAGTTGCTGAAGGCGGCCTTCCCGGTTGCCGTGCGGGCTACGGAAGCGACCTATGATATCCAGTTCGGCAATGTGAAGCGGCCGACCCACTGGAATACAAGCTGGGATTACGCGCGGTTCGAAAGTGTGGGCCATCAGTGGGCCGATCTGTCGGAGCGGGGCTATGGGGTCAGCCTGCTGAACGACTGCAAATACGGCTATGACATCAAAGATCATACGATGCGGCTGTCGCTGATCAAATCGGCAACCAGCCCGGACCGGCTGGCGGATCAGGGAGAGCACAACTTTACGTATGCCTTGCTTCCGCATGAAGGGGATTGGGTGGCTGCGGGCACGGTACAGGAAGCGTGGGCGCTGAACCAGCCGCTTCTGGCCGTGGAAGGAGCCTACACCGCCGGAGCCGGCAAATCTCTGATCACCTGCGATGCCCCGAACATTGCCATCGATGCCGTGAAGCTGGCCGAAGACGGCAGCGGCTGTATCGTCCGGCTGCATGAGTTCACCGGAACACGCTGCACGGCGCATGTCAGCAGCGATTATGCCGTCTCCTCCTGGCAGCTGCGTGATCTGATGGAACGCCCGCTGGACACAGAGACAATGGACGGACCCGCCATCCGGCTTGATTTCAAGCCTTATGAGATCCATACGGTTCATGTAGCTTTTGCCTAATTCTTGCGTCTGATCTGCCCGTCCAGGCAGAATAATGCACATCTAAAAGACCGCCATTTCGGCAGGGGAGTTTTCACACACCCTGCCGAAATTGGCGGCCTTTTTAGAACATATAACTGTTACTGTCCGCTTACATCAGCTTAATCAGCTCTTCAAGCTCAGCAACCAGACTTTTGGCAAGCTCAAAATTGTTATCCTTCAGCGCCAGTTCTACTCTGGTTTCGGCAGCTTTTTTCTTCTGCTCCAGCTCCAGATAATCTTTATCGAAATGCCGGGCATAGATCATCTTCTTGAATTTCTTGATCGTCATCTTGCGGACCGTTTTATCGTCAATAATCAGGACATAATCCATCCCGTTGACCACAGAATAGAAGTCATGCGAGATCATAAGAACCGCGCCCTTGTACTCCTGGATGGCTTTGTCCAGAGCGATTTGCGTGTAGGTATCCAGATGGCTGGTCGGCTCATCGAGCAGCAGGACATTGGCCTTCAGGGCAGATACCTTGGCCAGCTGCAGCAGGTTTTTTTCGCCGCCGGACAGGGATGCTATTCTCTGGTTCACGATCTCGCCTTCAAAGCCGTAGTCTGCCAGATGGGAGCGGATCTCATCATAGGTAGCCATACCGGCCTCAATGAATTCTTCAAGCAGGGTGCTCGAATCCGTCAGCACTTCGCCTTGAAGCTGGGACAGATAAGCTACCTTAGTCTCCGGGCTGAGTGTGATAGAGTCGTGTTGGCCCCGCGCAATATCGCGCAGCAGAGTTGTTTTGCCGGTACCGTTCGGACCGATCAGGGCGACCTTATCACTGGCGTTCATCTCGAAGCTAACCTTGTCCAGCAGCAGCTCATCGAAGGCCGCCCGGTACTCCTGGACTGTCACAACAGGAGCGGCGGCGTCCTGCGGCTCATTCACCATCCCCAAATGAATCTGCGGCTGCTTAATGTCCACGAACGGCGCTTTGATTCTGCGGGCTTCCAGTCTTTCCTGGAACCTTACTCTCGCTTTCAGCGCTCTCCCTCTGGAGGCTTCTGAATTATACGTGGCGATCGCCCGGAGGTTGTCGATGATGTTTTCGTTGCGCTCAATCTCTTCCTGTTCAGCGAGGGCCAGCTCCTGCAGCTCTATTTTGGTCTGAAGCAGGGAGAGGTTGTACTCCAGATAGCGGCCGTCAAACTCCTGAAGCTCCTTATTCTCGAGGTGAATGATTTTGTTAAAACAATGGTTAAGCAGATAACGGTTGTGCGTAACCACCAGCAGAATTCCCTTATGGGAGTTAATCAGCTGCCGGAGCGCATTCAGGTTCTCGAAGTCCAGGAATACATCCGGCTCATCCATAATCAGGAAGTCGGGGCGGTTCAGCATTTCCTTCATGACCTGAACGAGCTTGAATTCCCCGCCGCTCAGCTCGGAAACCTTGAGATCCCTGCGCTTCATGAGATCGGCCAGATTTAGTTTTTTGTGAATGAGGCTCTCGTAATCATCTCCGCCCAAGGCCTCAAAAGCGTCCAGAGCCAGTTGATACTTCTCCAGCAGCGGCTCAATATCCGCCGAGGTCTCCATCTCTGTGCAGATTAGCTGTATTTCCTCCTGTAGCTTAATGAAAGGTCCGGCTATATATTCAAACACGGTGGTGTCGGCAGACAGATCCGGCTTGGCGAACTGGCTGACATACCCGATGCTGCAATCAGGCTCCATCTCAATGCTGCCGTCGAACAAATATCTGTCCCGGTCCATCAGGATGTCGATCAGGGTGCTTTTCCCGCTGCCGCTGGTTCCGATAAAAGCGCAATGCTGCGCCTCTTCGAGCGTAAACGAAATGTCAGTGTAGAGCTCTTTTTGCGGGAAGGAGAAGGATAGGTGTTGAACTTTAATCATAGGACTACCTTTCTGTGTAGCTGGAATAGTAACTCTTCCCTATTATACAGGTTACAGGGGCAATCGGGGGTTCTATAATTGGAATGGAATGCGTTTCCTATGTATAAGGCCAATCTTAGAATAGGACGGGGTGGAATTCATGATCGCAGTTGGGCAATTACGTGTGGAGTATAAGGAGAATCCGCTGGGGCTGGATATCCGTAATCCAAGAATCAGCTGGCAGGTGAGTGCGGATGAGCGGGATGTAAGGCAGCAGGCGTATCAATTACAGGTGGCAGGCGCGGCGGACTTCGGGAGCGTATGGTGGGATTCGGGCAGAGTGGAGTCCGGGGACTCCCTGCACATTGAGCTGAAGGAGCTGGAGCTGCAGTCTAAGGAACGTTATTATTACCGGGTGAAAATATGGGATCAGCACAATCGTCCCACGGAGTGGTCCGGGGCGGCCTGGTGGGAGATGGGGCTGCTCTCGCCGGAGGAGTGGACCGCTGAATGGATTACGGCTCCGCTGGCCTGCCTTGCGGAAGACGCAGAGCAAAGCCCGCTGCTACGCGGGAACTTCCAGGTGGACCGGCCGGTCGCCCGGGCCCGGATCTATGTGACCAGTCTCGGGCTGTATGAGCTGGAGCTGAACGGAGCGCGGGTCGGAGACACTTATCTCAATCCTGGTTGGACCAGTTACAGCCATCGCTTGCAATACCAGACGTATGATGTGACCCCGCTGCTTACCCTTGGGGACAATGCGGCTGGTGCCTGGCTTGGGAACGGCTGGTACAAAGGGAATCTCGGCTGGGAGCACAGGAAGCATATCTATGGCAACCGCACAGCGCTGCTGTTGCAGCTTCATCTCACTTATGAGGACGGCACGGAGCATATCATAGGGAGCGGCCCGCAGTGGAAGGTGTTGCCCGGCCCCCTTCTGATGTCGGAGCTGTATCACGGCGAGACCTATGACGCCCGCCTGGCGCAGCACGGCTTCAGCCTGCCGGGATATGACGACACGCTGTGGACACCGGCTGAGATTCTTCCGTATGACAAGAATATTCTGCTTGCACAGGAGAATGATCCGGTCCGGGCGGTCCAGGAATTGGCACCTGTTGCTCTCATCCGCACTCCGGCGGGGGAGACGGTACTCGATATGGGCCAGAATATGGTCGGCTGGCTGCGGTTCACCGTAGATGGCGCGGCGGGTCAGGAGTATCAGCTGCGGCATTTCGAGGTGCTGGACCAGGGTGGCAATGTGTATACCGACAACCTCCGGACGGCCAGGCAGACCGTTACTTATATCGCCCGTGGCGGAGGCAGGGAGAGCTTCCAGCCGCGTTTTACCTTCCAGGGCTTCCGGTATGTCCAGCTGCTCGGCTTCCCGGACCCGCTGGATCTGCAGGACTTCACAGGCGTGGTGCTGCATTCCGATATGGAGCCGACCGGCACCTTCTCTTGCGCAAGTGCACTGCTGAATCAGCTCCAGCACAACATCCTCTGGGGGCAAAAGGGCAATTTCGTCGATGTGCCGACCGACTGCCCGCAGCGGGATGAACGGCTGGGGTGGACCGGCGACGCACAGATGTTCATCCGCACGGCGGCGTATCTGATGAATGTGGCACCTTTTTTCAGCAAATGGCTGGGGGATCTGGCTGCGGATCAGCGGGAGGATGGCGGCGTTCCCTACGTGATTCCGCATGTATTGGGGGAGGAGGCACATTCTTCTGCGGCGTGGGGCGATGCGGCGGTCATCTGTCCGTGGACGATCTACCAGTGTTATGGGGATAAGCGGATTCTGGAGCAGCAGTACAGCAGTATGCAGGGCTGGGTGGAATATATCCGCCGCCAGGGAAGCGGGGGATTGCTGTGGAATACCGGCGTCCACTTCGGAGATTGGCTGGGTCTGGATGCCAAGGCAGACAGTCATGTGGGTGCTACGGACCGGAATTATATCGCAACGGCCTTCTATGCTTATTCGGTCCAACTGATGGAGAAGACGGCGAAGGTGCTGGGCCGGACCGAAGATGTGGAGAAATACTCGCAGCTTCATCACCGGGTCAAGGATGCGTTCAACCAAGCGTATATCCTACCAGCTGGGGAGCAAGGTCCGGCTACCCAGACAGCCTGTGTGCTGGCGTTAATGTTCGGACTGGTGGAGGGGGAAGCGAAAAAGCGTACGGTAGCGAGACTTATTCAGCTGCTGGAAGCGAGCGGCTATCACCTTACGACAGGCTTCGTCGGCACGCCTTACTTAAATCTGGTGCTGGCGGATGCGGGACATTACGAGGCTGCCTACAAGCTGCTGCTCCAGACGGACTATCCATCCTGGCTGTACCCGATTACCCGGGGCGCAACTACGATCTGGGAGCACTGGGACGGGATTAAGGAGGATGGCAGCTTCTGGAGCAAGGAGATGAATTCCTTCAACCACTATGCTTATGGGGCAGTAGGGGATTTCCTGTACCGCCATGTGGCCGGGATCGAGCAGACAGAGGAGGGGCCGGGCTATAAGCAGTTCCTGATCCAGCCACATCCGGGAGGCGGACTCACTTCGGCTGCCGCCAGTCTGGAATCCATGTACGGGACGATCCGTTCTGAATGGACAATAGACTCTGGGACAATCGAGCTGACCGCCGTGGTTCCCCCAAATACCTCAGCTACGGTGCTGTTGCCGGATGCCTTGCTGGCTGAAGTGTCGGAGAGCGGGATGCAGAATGGACAGCAGCTTGAGCAGGTCCCCGGCATTCATTCCGCTGAGCAGCTGGTACAGACGGTGAAGGTTACACTCGGCTCCGGGGAATACAGATTCCAGTATCCTTTGCCCGCCCCTTGCAATCTCCCCGCATAAGGGCTATCATAGATAAATGAAGTCTGTAATTACGGACATAGTCCATAGGTAAGGTGGAATAAGACATGAAATACTCCAAAGCAACGAACTACGCTCTGCACACGATGCTGTTCCTGGTGGCGCACACTCCCGATAAGCCGATGGGCGTGCAGCAGCTTGCCGAGCGGCAGAATGTATCGCCTACGTATTTGTCCAAGATTCTGACCAAGCTGGTCAAGGCTGGGCTCATCGAGTCTGCATCCGGGGCGAATGGCGGGTATCGTCTGCGGCGCAAGGGGGACGAAATCTCGTTCCTGGATATCATCCATGCCATTGAAGGCACAGCATCGCTGTTCGACTGCACCCTGGACCATCCCAGTGAGTGTCTGATTCAGCAGGAGATGGTCAAGGCCGAAGGGCAGATGGAGGATTATCTGCGTAACAAAATGATGTCCGAGCTTGCCGCGAAGATGCTGGCCAGCCATTAAGCTCTGGAATTATGCTGTGTCTTTCTATGTGCCGCTATTTCCCGCTGTAACGGATACCGTCCCTTCAGGGGCGGTATAGCCGTTGTAACTTAGCGGGTATTATAGATATCCAAAGTCTTTTAAGTTTGTGTAATTGCAGTGCAGTTAAGACAATCAAGACAATCAGGAGAGGATGAATTAGTAATGAATAAAGGATTATTCGATGCAAGCGTATGGGAGAAGGCCTGGAAGGAAGATCCCAAGGCAATGGCTAACAAGTTCAAGGCGATGGGCATGAACCCGCACACGAGCTTCGATCATAAAGCGCAGGTGTTCAATGAAGAGGTCTTCAGCAGTGCCGGGCGGGACCGGAGCGAGCGGATTATCGGCTGGATGGAAGGCCAGGGCGTGGACTTTAACGGGCTGACTGTCCTCGATGTGGGCGCGGCTTCGGGCGGGTTCACGGTTCCTTTTATCGAGCGGGGGGCCAAGGTTACAGCAGTAGAGCCTAATGTTCCCTTAGCGGAGCTGTTCCTGAAGAACACTGCCGGAGCGGCTCCGGGACAGGTCGAGCTGGTGCATGAAGCATTCGAGAATATCGACATTGCCGCACGCGGCTGGCTGAACGCCTTCGATCTGGTCTTCGTGTCCATGTGTCCGGCGGTCTTCGACTGGGAGAGCACGGAGAAGGTGATCAGCTGTGCCCGGCAATACTGTTATATCAGCACCTCGGCAGGTGTGCAGGAGCATAGTCTGATGAATGAAGTGCTGCCGCTGCTGACGGGCCGGGAGGTTCATGCAGAGTCCTCGGATATGGCTTATCTGACTCAATTATTATATTTGAAGGGCTATTCCTATGAGACGATTATTACCCGCGAAGCGAAAAGCAAGGAGCTGCCGCTGGAAGCAGCAGCAGCTGAGGTGATGGAGATGCTGCCGCTGCATCATCTGAACGGGGATGAGGCTACCCGCAAGGCAGTTACGGACTATCTGCACACCGCCTACCCGGAGCACAAAGTCGTTGTCCGCCAAGGCGGACGGTTCGGCAAGGTGCTGATTAAGCTGCAGGATCTGAATATGTACAGCCGGGCCGCTGCTGTAACGTCCGGGAAATCTGCCGATTCTGTGAAGCGTTGAACCGGATCACGCGATCCCCTGTACATGAGATTGTCTTTCCATAGAAAGATGCTATCATAGAGAATAGGTCCCTGCGCGGGATCTATTTTCTTATATGGGAGGACTGAGGGCTATGAGCAGGAACAAGCGTATTTTCGAGCATGACCTGATGAAGAAGGTAGGTGAAATCTACTATGAGCCATAGTCTCGGAACAGTGTCCTTACGCGAGGAGCTGGTGAAACAGCTGGTTTATCTCGATGAGCATAAATTCTCCATTCTGGACAGGGGAACGTGGGATTCTCCGGCTGAGCGGGCAGAGGTACAGACGATGATCAAGAGCTATCAGGCGACGGTGGAGCGGATTCTGTCCGGTGACAACGATGCGCTTGAACGTTCTATGGTGCTGGTCGGGTCCCGGGTGTCGCTGCGTATCGGGCAGGAGACGCTTGATGAGCCGTACCGGATTGTAATTCCTGGTGAAGCTGAGCTGGATGAATTCTGCATCTCACTCTGGTCGCCCATGGGCAGAGGGCTGATTCTGGCGTGTCCGGGGGAGACGGTAACGATTCAGACCCCGTTCGGCAGCGATGAAGTTTTGATTCTGGATAATAAGTACGAGTGAAGCTGATTGCTGACAAAAAGAGGCGTCCCTGATCATCCTGCGATGATGGGGGACGCCTCTTTGTCTTCCGTGTTGCACCGGCCAGGAGCTACAGTTCTTCGATTTCCTGCAGCCAGAGCGCGGCAGAAGCATCGCTTGGCATACGCCAGTCGCCGCGCGGCGAGAGGCTGACCGTACCGACCTTCGGTCCGTCCGGCAGGCAGGAGCGCTTGAACTGCTGGGTGAAGAAGCGGGTGACGAACACCTTCAGCCAGGCGGTTAGCTGCTCCTTGGGATAAGCACCGCCGAAGGCGTGCTGGGCGAGGTAGAGCATTTTGCCGGGGGAAGCGCCTGTACGCAGCATGTAATACAGGAAGAAGTCATGCACAATGTAAGGCCCCAGGATATTCTCAGTCAGCTGGACAATCTCTCCGGTGGCCGAAGGCGGCAGCAGCTCCGGGCTGATTCCGGTCTCAATGATGCTGTAGAGGTACTTATTGACCGTCTCGTCGGCTTCATGGTCCGCATACCAGGCGACAACATACTGGATCAGCGTCTTCGGAATGCCCGAATTCACGCTGTACATCGACATATGGTCGCCGTTATAGGTACACCAGCCCAGCGCCAGCTCGGACAGGTCGCCTGTCCCGATGACAATCCCGCCGTTCTTGTTGGCGAGGTCCATCAGAATCTGGGTGCGCTCGCGGGCTTGTACGTTCTCGTAAGTCAGGTCATGCACCTCGGGGTCGTGGCCGATGTCAGCAAAGTGCTGGAGGCAGGCCGCCTTGATATCAACGACCTTCATGGAGGCGCCGAGCGCCTTGATCAGGCCTACGGCGTTGTCATATGTGCGGCTGGTCGTGCCGAAGCCCGGCATCGTGACTGCCAGCACATCGCTGGCCGGACGCCCGAGCAGCTCCATCGCCCGCACAGCAACCAGCAGCGCAAGCGTAGAGTCGAGGCCGCCGGAGATGCCGATCACAGCTTGCTTCGTTCCAATATGGCGGATACGCTTCATCAGGCCGGAGGTCTGGATCGAGAGAATCTCCTGGCAGCGTTCGTCCCGCTGCAGCGGATTGCCCGGCACGAACGGGTTGACGCCTACGTTCCGTTTCAGCTCCCGCCGGGTGCTGCTGAGCGGCGTAGCGTAGAGAATCTCGCGGTAATTGCGTCCGCCCTTGCCTGCCCGGAACGTTCCCATCACGGTGCGGGAATACTGCAGCCGCGGCAGGTCAATGTCGGCGGTAATCATCCGGCTCTCATGGGTGAAGCGTTCCGATTCGGCCAGCAGCTGGCCGTTCTCTGCGATCAGCGAATGTCCGCCGAAGACAACGTCTGTTGTCGATTCGCCGGTATTGCAGCCGGCATAGACATAACCGGCTACACAGGAGGCAGACTGGCCGCCGACCAGCTGGCGGCGGTAATCGGCCTTGCCGACCAGCTCGTTGCTGGCCGACGGGTTGAACAGCAGCGTCGCACCGGCCTGGGCCAGCAGGCTGCTTGGCGGCACCGGCACCCAGAGATCCTCGCAGATCTCAACGCCGAACGACAGATTCCCGTCACGCTCACAGGCAAAAATCAAATCATTGCCCACCGGCACCACCGATCCGCCGATCCGCAGCTCGGACACCTCCAGCTCCTCGGCTCCCGCGAACCAGCGCGGCTCGTAGAATTCACTGTAGCCAGGAATGCAGGTCTTGACTACAATCCCCAGAATCCGGCCCTGCTGGAGGACAGCGGCACAGTTAAACAGCCTGCTCTTGATGGAGACCGGCAGACCGGCAATGACAATCATCCGGTGCTCTGCCGTCGCGGCCGTAATCCGCAGCAGCGCCTGCTTCGCGGATTCCAGCAGCCGGGGCTGGAGGAACAGGTCCGCACAGCTGTAGCCGGTAATGCACAGCTCAGGGAGTACCAGGTACTCCACCTCCTGGGCATGCGCGGTCTTAATCACTTCAATAATCTGGTCTGCATTGAATACGCAGTCAGCCACCCGGAGTTCCGGGGAAGCGGCGGCGACTCTTGCGAATCCGTAATTCTGCATTCATTTCACCTGTCCTTTACCTGTTCCTTATGTTGAAGTACATTATCTAATAATTGTACCCATCATTTGGCACCGGTAACAAGCAGGGATTTGGACAAGCGCTTCCATTTGGCTTCAGCCGGGTATAAACTAAACAGGGATGTAACAGACAGCTGTGAAGAATGAGAGATAGAAGAGGAAGGGAGCAACCCGTTATGCCATTATCAGGACAAGCACTGATCGAAGAAATCCGCAGCACCGAGGTGCCTTACGGCTGCCTGGCGGTCTGGTTCCTCGGACAAGCCAGCGTTATTGTCAAGGGGGCGGGGGTGACCGTCTATATTGATCCTTATGTATCCCCGAACCCGGACCGCACCTTCCCGCCGCCGGCCCAGCCCGGGGAGATTACGAATATGGAGGTCTGCCTGATCACCCATGACCACTCGGATCATCTGGATGAGGAGGCCCTGCCCGTGCTTGCCGGACTGAATCCGCAGGCGCAGTTCATGGCTCCGGCGGTCTGCCTGGAGCGTCTGCAGGCGCTGGGCATCGGCAAGGAGCGTCTGGCTGCTGCCCTGCCCGGTCAGGAGGCAGAGCCCGCACAAGGGCTGAAGGTATATCCGGTGGCAGCGGCGCACGAACAGCTTGAACGCGATGAACAGGGTCATCCTAAGTACGTGGGCTACATTCTGGAGCTGAACGGGGTGAAGCTGTATCATGCCGGGGATACCGTGCTGTTCCCTGAGCTGATTGAGGAGGTAGGCAGCCGTAAGATCGATCTGGCGCTGCTGCCGATTAATGGACGCGATTATTACCGGGGCAGCCGCAATATCGTCGGTAATATGAATTACCGGGAAGCGGCGGAGTTCGCGGCGACCTCAGGCTTTGAGACCGTGGTACCGCTGCATTATGACCTGTTCGCCGGCAACGCCGAGAATCCGGGCTACTTCGTGGATCACCTGTACCGCCACTTCCCGGAGCAGAAGTTCCATATGATGGCCAGAGCGGAACGGTTCGTGTACGTGTCGGCACAGGCTTTTAAGCGTGAACGTTAAGACTTATTGTGAATCAGCAGGGTAGAGCAGGGAAACCTGATATTTGGCAAGGAACTCGATCCATTCCTCAGACGGCCGCTGATCGGTGACGATATAATCGACCTTGTCGAAGCTGAACAGCCGGATGAAGGCGATCCGGTCGAACTTGGAATGGTCAGCCAGAAGGACCACCTTGCTCGCCTGCTGCTGCATCAGCACCTTAAGCTCCGTCTCCGCTTCGTTGGAATCACAGAGTCCGCCGGTCATGGAGAGTGCCTTGCAGCTGAAAATCGCCACATCCACATTATATTTCAGAATGGTCTGCGAGGCCGTAGGCCCTACGAAAGAGCTGGTCTCCGGCCCAAGCAGGCCCCCCGTGGAGATGAGCTTTTGCCCGGAATGCTGGAATTCTGACAATACCGCCAGGGAATTGGTGATGATGGTCAGATTTTTTCTGTCCTCCACGATTCTCCGCAATCCTTCAAAAGCCGTAGTGCTAGTGTCCGTCATCACACTGTCCCCGTCATTAATCAGCTCCAGCAGCCTTACCGCAATCATCCGCTTCGCTTCAATGTTGACCTGATGCCTGTGCGAGTAGGAGGGGTCCTCATTGGTGTGAGCGTTCAGAATCGCCCCGCCGTAATTCTTCTTGGCAATGCCCTCCTTGTCCAGCCGGTCAAGATCGCGCCGGATCGTCTCCTCCGATACACCAAATTTCTGCGCCAGATCCGCAACGTGAACCTTCCTATGCCTGTAGAGCTCATTAATGACCAGATCCCGCCGTTCAAAAGCCTTCATATCATGCCCACCCTTACGTTATGTAGTTGTATACAGTTTACTATAATCTGCTGCCTAACATAAATCCCACAACCACAAACAATTCCACAGTTTATCGTAAGTATATCACACAAAACCACACAATAACCAAATTTAAAGTGTGGAATAGTGTTGACTTTGAAGGTGAGTAATTCTATGATGTAGAAGAAATAGATTAGTCGGCGGCGAAAGACAAGCGTGTGCAGGCCGCAGAGGCTGTATTTGGTAGCGCTTACTAATCGGAGCTAGAGCTCCAGTGTAATGTTCTCATACTATCAACTTATGATTCCGGGGAGGAACAGCAGTGACAGCATTTTATCCTAAGATTGGAATCCGGCCGACGATTGACGGCAGAAGACGCGGGGTGCGCGAATCGCTGGAGGCGCAGACAATGGGCATGGCGCAGCGCACAGCAGCATTTTTGCAGGAAAATTTAAGATATCCCGACGGTTCACCTGTGGAATGTATCATTGCCGATTCTACGATTGGCGGCGTGAAGGAGGCTGCGGCGGCGGCGCAGAAGTTCGCGGGTGCAGGTGTAGGCGTATCCATTACAGTCACCCCGTGCTGGTGTTATGGCTCGGAAACGATGGACATGGATAGTGGCATCCCGCATGCGGTATGGGGATTCAACGGAACAGAGCGCCCCGGGGCAGTATATCTGGCGGCAGTTCTGTCTGCTTATGCGCAAAAAGGCATTCCGGCGTTCGGCATCTACGGAGAGGATGTCCAGGAATCCAGCAGCGAGGAGATCCCGGCGGATGTTCAGGTGAAGCTGCTGCAGTTCGCAAAGTCCGCGCTGGCGGCCGCTCTGATGAAGGGGAAGTCCTATCTGTCGATGGGCTCCGTGTCTATGGGGATCGCCGGTTCTATCGTGAACGAGCAGTTCTTCCAGGAATATCTCGGCATGCGCAATGAATATATCGATATGTCTGAATTTGTACGCAGATTTGAGGAAGGGATCTATGATCCTGAGGAGTTCGCGCGTGCGCTGGCCTGGGTGAAGGACAACTGCCGTGTGGGAGCGGATAATAACCCGCAGCATCTGCAGCTCAGTGAAGAGGTGAAGGAAGAGCAATGGGAGACGGTTGTCAAAATGACGCTGATTGCCCGTGATCTCATGACCGGCAATCCGCAGCTTGCAAAGCTCGGCTTCGAGGAGGAAGCCAGCGGTCACAATGCCCTGCTGGGCGGCTTCCAGGGTCAGCGGCAATGGACCGACCATTTCCCGAACGGTGACTTCATGGAGACGATTCTGAACTCCTCGTTCGACTGGAATGGCAGACGGGCGCCTTATATCGTCGCCACCGAGAATGACAGCCTGAACGGGGTGACGATGCTGTTCAATTATCTGCTGACGAATACGGCGCAGATTTTTGCCGATGTGCGCACCTTCTGGAGTCCGGCTGCTGTGAAGCGCGTGACCGGGTATGAGCTGGAGGGAGCAGCGGCAGGTGGTCTGCTGCATCTGATTAATTCGGGCTCGGCAGCGCTGGACGGCACCGGCGAGCAGAGTATTGACGGCAAGCCGGCGATCAAGCCGTTTTGGGACATTACGGATGAAGAGGCGGCTGCCTGTATCGCGCAGGCCCAGTTCCGCCCGGCTTCCCAGGAATATTTCCGGGGAGGCGGCTTCTCTACGGACTACCTGACCCGAGGCGGGATGCCGGTCACCATGGCCCGGCTCAATCTGGTCAAGGGTCTGGGACCGGTACTGCAGCTGGTGGAAGGCTATACGGTGGAGCTGCCGGGAGAAGTGCATGACACGTTAGATCAGAGAACGGACCCTACTTGGCCGACAACCTGGTTCGCTCCGAAGCTGACCGGATATGGCTCTTTCCAGTCTGTCTACGATGTGATGAACAATTGGGGCGCGAATCACGGGGCAATCAGCTACGGGCATATTGGTGCGGATCTCATTACGCTGGCCTCGATCCTGCGGATTCCGGTCAGTATGCATAACGTGGAAGAAGCGCGGATTTTCCGCCCGCGCGTCTGGTCGCTGTTCGGCACCGAGAATCTGGAGAGTGCCGATTACAGAGCCTGCCGCAACTTTGGCCCGCTCTACTAATCCTCCACGTGAAGAGGTGGGAAGATGACAGAGGCCAAGACAGTTGAAGAGATAACAGATGCAGAATTAACTGCAAACCAAGGAATCCGGCTGCTGGCTATCGACCTGGGAGCCAGCTCCGGCAGAGTAATGCTGGGAAGCTACAGGGACGGGAAGGTGACGGTGGAGGAGATTCACCGCTTCCCTAACGGGCCGGTAGAGGTGAACGGACATTTGCACTGGGATGTGCAGCGGCTGCTTCAGGAGATCAAGCACGGCATTGCGGCGGCTGTGGCAAGCTACGGACCGCTGCACTCGCTGAGCGTTGATACCTGGGGAGTCGACTATGGCCTGCTGGATGAGCAGGGCGGGCTGCTGTATGCTCCGCACCATTACAGGGATCAGCGGATGGCGGACATCGCTTTGGCACTGGAGGCTGCATTGCCTCCAGCCGAGCAATTCAAGCTGACGGGCAACCAGCCCAGCCCGATCAATACGGTCTATCAATTGTTTGCCGATCTTAAGGCGAAGCAGGAGCTGCGGGCAACCGCCAGGCAGCTCCTGCTGATGCCGGATCTGTTCAATTATATGCTCAGCGGTGTGGCCGTGGCCGAGCAGACCATCTGGAGCACCAGCGGCCTGCTGAACCCGCAGTCCACAGCGCCCTCAGCCGAAGTGCTGCGCAGGCTGGAGCTGCCGGTGACGCTGATACCCCGGCTGGTTCCGGCAGGCACGGTGCTGGGGGAACTCCGGCCCGCGCTCCAGGAAGAGCTGTGCAGCGGCCCGCTCCAGATCATCGCCGGAGCTTCGCATGATACGGCCTCGGCCGTGGCGTCCATTCCTTACGGCGAGCCCGGTTCTAGCTCCTCTGGTCCTGATCAGACTGGAGGAGTTGGCCCCGCGCTGCGGGAAGCTGCATTCATCAGCTGCGGGACCTGGTCGCTGGTAGGCCTGGAGACAGCGGAGCCTGTATTAAGCGATGCCGCCCGGGCCAGCGGCTTCACCAATGAGAGCTGCTTCGGCGGCACGAACCGGCTGCTGAAGAATATCACTGGCCTCTGGCTGCTCCAGGAGACCCAGCGGAGCTGGGCCGAAGCGGGGGAACCGCTCAGCCATCAGGAAGCCGCCGAGCTTGCCGGGCAGCTGGACCGGCCAAGTGCGTGCATAGCGGAGCTGGACCCGAATGATCCGCTTTTCAGCACACCGGGCGATATGCCGCTGCGGATCGAATCCTACTGCATCCGTACCGGGCAGCCGGTGCCGCAGACCCGGGCGGAGATCATCCGCTCGATTCTGGAGAGCCTGGCCCGGTCTTACGCGGATACGATCCGCGAGCTGGAGGTGCTCACTGGCTGTCCGGTGCGCTGCATTCACATGGTCGGCGGCGGTATTCAGAACAAGCTGCTATGTCAGCTGACGGCAGATGCCACCGGCAAAGACGTTATTGCCGGACCGGTAGAAGCGAGCGCGATCGGCAACATTTTGGTGCAATTGACGGCGCTTGGTGCTGTCGATCCCGCAGAGGTCCGCAGGGTGGCAGCCCGGTCCTGCTCAACGCTCCGGTACCAGCCGTCTTTAACACATCAGAGCTGACATGCTTCATATAGCAATCAAGGAGGCAATTATGAATAATCATGAAGAAGAATTACGGCGCCTAATCTGCGATATCGGCCGAAATCTGTTCAACAAGGATTTCATCGCGGCCAATGACGGCAATATCTCAGCCCGCCTGTCGGCCACAGAGGTCATTACTTCGCCCACAGGAGTCAGCAAAGGCTATCTGCAGCCGCATATGCTGGTCAAAGTCAATCTGCAGGGAGAGATCCTGGATGCAGCGGAGGGCTACCGGCCGTCCACGGAAGTGAAGATGCACCTGAAGATCTATAACGAGCTGCCGGAGATGGGCGGGGTGGTTCATGCGCATCCGCCATATGCTACCGCTTTTGCCATCAAGGGCGAAGCTCTGGACAAAATGATGATGCCGGAATCCGTCATAGCCATGGGGGACATTCCACTGGCGGTATACGGGACGCCTTCGACCGAAGAGATCCCGGATTCGCTGACTCCCTTCCTGGGCAAGAAGACCGCAGTGCTGCTGGAGAGCCACGGGGCGCTGACCTGGGGCAAGGATGTAATGGCTGCTTATATGAACATGGAGCGGCTTGAGTATACGGCGAAGCTAACCTTCCTGACGCGCATGATCGGGGGAGAGCGTGAGCTGCCGCCGCACCGGATTGAGGAGCTGGTAGCGCTGAGATCATTCTACGGGATGTAATGAAGCCGAGAGGAGACCTAGTTATGCTCAAAAAAATACCCAAATCGCTCTCCCCCGAGCTCGTCCGCACCCTGATGGAGATGGGCCACGGGGATGAGCTGGTGCTGGCGGATGCCAATTATCCGGGACATGCGCTGCATTCCCGGGTGCTGCGGGCTGACGGGATTGGTATCCCCCGGCTGCTTGACGCGATCATGGAGCTGCTTCCGCTGGATCATTATGCTCCGGCTCAGGCGGCCTTCATGGCCGTAGTGAAGGGGGACCCCACCGTTCCGGTGATATGGGACACGTACAAGGAGATTCTCACCCGGCATGATCCTGCAGTGCAGGTGGAGTATGAAGAGCGTTTTGACTTCTATGCCCGCTCCAATCACAGCTATGCCATTCTAATTACAGGGGAAGAAGCGCTCTACGGGAATATTATTCTCAAAAAAGGTGTAATTCCCCCCGAGGCCGGGGAATAGCGGCACCAAGCAACGGACCGCCCGGTTAACTATGGGCGGTCTGTTTACTATGCCTATAACGCGCCATTTACGGGACCACTCGTTTAGAGCAAATGCCCTCAAATAACTCAAATGTTGCAGGTTATGCAACCTGGCTACCCCGAAATCGGGGCCTGCCTAAGGATTGTTGCAGGAAATGCAGGAATATGCAGGTAGTCTGCTTTGTTAGAGAAGGATTCCTGCTTTTTGTACAACAAATTCCAGCTATGAGTGTATAAGTTAGGGGTGAAGCTGCAGTTTGTGCAAGATTATTGGTGTTAGTTTGTAAGGTATAAGTCTAAGGTTATATAGCTATAAGTCTATTGCTCAACAACTCTATCACTCTATTACTCTATTACTCATACGTACAATGTATCTGTCCCCATTTACATTGCAGCACAGAAATGCAGCACAAGAATGCAGTACGAGTTCCGCATACGTCGATACGGGCACTATTTGTACTTTACAGTAATTGTAATATCCGTCTGTTGTGGATAAGGGGAGTATAACGTTGGGATGCAATGGGCGGCCGCGAAGGTGGGTGGAATAATAGTGTGTGAAAAACCGAATACAATGGGCGGCAGTGAGGCAGGTGGACCCAATGTATGTGAAAAACCGGATACAATGGGCGGCAGTGAGGCACGTGGACCCAATGTATGTGAAAAACCGAATACATTGGGCAGTCATAGGTGTGCGTAAATCGGATAAAGCCCAAATGAGCAAATGAAGGGCACAAGTGCCACTGAATTCAGCAGACGCCATCCAAATGAGTAGACGAAGGGCACTAATGCCCCTGAGTTCGCCGAATGCCGCGAATGTCCCAAAAATGGGCGGATGGGTAAGGCATAGTTAGTGACACAAGCTGTGCAGACCCTCTAAGTCCTTACCTCATCCCGCATTCATTATCTCTCATTCATCATTTAACATCTCTCACCCAGCCTCCCGACATCCATCCGCAGAGCACTTTTGTTAAACCTCGTTATACATTTTCCGCAGGAATTGTGCGCTGAGCTGGAGATGCTCCTCAGGAGTGCTCTCCAGCAGGCCCTGGATATGCGGGCGCTTATGCTTCATGTAGCGGAGCAGCGGGGCGAAGTTCAGCATGCCTTGTCCGGCAGGAACGATGTCGATGGCTCCGTCCTTAATGGTGAAATCCTTCAGATGCAGAACCGCGATCCGGTCTCCGAGGAGCTCCAGCGCTTCTGCCACAATCTGCTCCTGCTGAAGGTAATTGTCCGGAGTCATCAGATTCGCAGCATCCAATATAATTTGCAGATTATTGGACGGCACGGTATCCAGCAGACGCCGGGCTAGCTGAGCCGTGTAGAGCGGGTGATTGACGCCTGCCTCGATGCCCACAGTTACCCCGAACCGTTCGGCCTCAGCAACCATGGCGCTAACCGAGGCGACGACCTCCAGAAAGGCCTCCTCCGTGAAATTATCCGGCGTATATCCCTGACCTACACTGCCGGTCTCCGTACCCACCAGACTCGCGCCGAAGTCTCGGGCCAGCCGCAGATGAGTGTTGAAGTCGCTCAGCGCCTGCGCGCGCTTGGCAGGGTCAGCATCAATAATGTTCACATAACAGCCAAGGACAGCAATCTTGATATCCGCTTGTCTGAAGGAATCGCCATAGTACGCAGCAGCACCCGGACTTAGTGCGCCAAGCTCAGCCACACTCTCCGGAAAAGATTTATGTAACGCCAACTGAATCGCCGGGAAACCATGCTCCTTCAGCTTATCTATTAATTGCGGCAGCGGACACCGCTTGAAGTCATGGGCGCGGACGCCCAAATGAAATGGAACGGTCATAGGTTTAGACTCCTTTGTATTCAGATATAAGAGTTCGCATGGAGCGCCGCAGGGCCGGTTCTGCCAAGAAGGCCGCCTGTGTCCGAAAGTGGTCACAGGCGGCCTGATCTTGCTGACTGAGGATTGAAGCAACTTGTAAGGATGGCGAATAATGTGCGCTACATTTGCGATGCCCCACAGGCTGATGCACAACTTAATCCGCACGACACACTTGTCTGCATCCCCCAGCTACACCCGCAAATACGGGTGCAGCAGCTTCAGTTCCGCAGACTGTCCGAGCGCTTCGGCCACCTTGCCTGCTTCCCCCGCCTACACCCGCAGATACGGATGCAGCAGCTTCAGCTCCGCACACTGTGCGAGCGCTTCGGCCACGAGCGATGCGATCTGCTGCGCCCCGGATCTGGAGAAATGTGTGTCATCCGTGATGCCGTCCGGGTAGTTGGGGCGGGCGCCCGGCGGCAGGTGCATGAACAGCCCGGCTGATGCTTCGGTCCCCAGTCTGCGGTAGAGCTGCTGGGAGGCGGCAAAAATATCCAGCAGAGGCGTTCCAGTCTCCCCGGCAACCTCCCGCATAACCTGCGGATAGAGTCCGACGGCTTGGGGGTCCGGTTCCCCGTCCGTAGTGAAGCGGCGGCGGCTCACGGAAGTCAGCAGCACTGGGAAGCTGCCCCGGCTGCGGGCGGAATCGATGAATACCTTCAGATTCTCGCGGTAATCGGTATGCGGCTCCGTGTAACGGAGAGGGTCCTCCAGCTTCTGGTCATTATGGCCAAACTGGATCAGGAGGAAGTCTCCGGGGAGGAAGTCCCGCTCCATGTCAGCCAGTCTGCCCTCAGCCAGGAAGGAGCGTGTGCTCCGTCCATTGATGGCCCGGTTCTCAATCCGCACCTTCCGGCTGACATACTGCTGCAGGTATTCGCCCCATCCGGCCATCGGCCATTCCCCGCCGCCCTTCTGGGCGGCGGTAGAGTCTCCGGCGATATAGATTGTCGGCATCTTCAGTATGCCTCCATCTAGGCGGTGACTCCGGCTTCGCTGCCGGCAGTCTGGAAGCCGAAATACCCGGCTGCGTTATTGTAGGAGATATCCCGGGCCATAGCCCCCAGAACTTCTAGGTCATCCGGCGCTTCCCCGCGTTCGGCAAGTTCACCGAGCAGTCCGCACAGGACCCGGCGGAAATATTCATGCCGGGTATAGGAGAGGAAGCTGCGCGAATCGGTCAGCATGCCGACGAAGTTGCCGAGCAGACTGCCTTCGGCCAGCAGGGTCAATTGCTGGCGCATGCCGCTGCGCGTATCGTTGTACCACCAGCCGGAGCCGAGCTGGAGCTTGCCGGGAGTGTCCTTCTGGTAGCAGCCCAGCAGAGCCAGCAGGGCAGGGTAGTCGCCGGGATTCAGCGAGTAGAGGATCGTCTTCGGCAGGCCGCTGCCGCTCTCGGCCCGGTCAAGCAGCTGCGACAGCGCTGTGGTCAGCGGCAGATCATTGATGCCGTCATAGCCGGTATCCGGTCCAAGCCGCTGGAACATCGGCGTGTTATTGTTACGGTAAGCATGCAGGTGAAGCTGCATAGTCCAGTCCTTGTCATGGTAGAAGCCGATCAGCGCGGTCAGCAGTTCTGTGCGGTAGCGGGTGATTTCCTCCGGTGACAGCGCAGCACCCTGCATTCTTTTGGCAAAAATAGCCTCCACCGCCTCAGCTTCACCCGCTTCATAACGCAGGACATCCAGCGCATGATCCGAGAGGCGGCAGCCCTGCTCGTGGAAGAAGGCAACCCGGTTACGCAGGGCATCCAGCAGCCCGGCATAGCTCTTGACCGGCAGGCCGGAGGCCGACTCCAGCTTAAGGGTCCAGGCGGCGAAGCCTTCTGCATCGATGTTCAGCGCCTTGTCAGGACGGAAGGTCGGGAACACCTGGAAGGCGGTCTCACTCCCGCTCAGCAGCTTGTGATACTCCAGGGAATCTGCCGGATCATCGGTGGTGCAGATCACCTTGACACCGCTGCTGCGGATCAGACCGCGCCGGGTGAAGCCCGGTTCAGCCAGCTTACGGTTGACCTTCTCCCAGATGGCCGGCGCCGTGGCTTCATTCAGCATCTCCTCTACACCGAAGAAACGGCGGAGCTCCAGATGCGTCCAGCTGTACAGCGGGTTGCCTACTGCCTTAGGCAGTGTACGGGCCCAGGCCAGAAATTTATCATAATCAGAGGCGTCACCGGTAATATGCGATTCAGGCACGCCGTTCGCGCGCATCAGCCGCCACTTGTAATGATCGCCATACAGCCAAGCTGCGGTCAGATTCTCAAATGGCTGGTCCTCATAGATTTCGCGCGGGTCCAGATGGCAGTGGTAATCGATAATGGGCATGGTTTTGGCGTGATTATGAAAGAGTAGCCGTGCTGTTTCGCCGGACAACATGAAGTCCTCGTTTAGGAACATGAATAGGATCTCCCTTTGGGTGGATTGGAATAAGTACTACTACAAGGTAACGCCAGTTTTGAAAATAGCCAGCTCACGCACTTCATTCTGCTCGTTCCGTGTTTTTTGGCCGCTGGCGACATCAATGATATACGTGATGAATTCCTCCAGCACATCGGCCATCGGCGTCTCCAGCAGCGGACCCGCGTTGAAGTCCATCCAGTGGCCTTTTTTGGCAAAAAGGTCGTTGTTCGTTGCTACCTTAACCGTAGGCACAAAGCTGCCGAACGGCGTGCCGCGGCCGGTTGTGAACAGCACGAGCTGGCAATCCGAAGCGGCAAGTGCGGAGGCAGCGACCAGATCGTTGCCGGGAGCCTGCAAGAGGCTCAGCCCTTTTTTGCGCAGCTTCACGCCATACTGCAATACATCTACCACTGGCGACGAACCGGCCTTCTGGGTGCAGCCGAGCGATTTGTCCTCCAGCGTGCTGATGCCGCCGGCCTTGTTACCGGGAGAAGGGTTCTCATAGACAGGCTCGCCGTAAGAGAGGAAATACTGCTTGAAGTTATTGATCAGCGAGACGATATCTTCATAGACTTCCTTGCTCTCTGCGCGGGCCATCAGCACCTTCTCCGCACCGAACATTTCCGGCACCTCCGTCAGTACCGAGGTTCCGCCCTGAGAGATAATGAAGTCGGAGAATGCGCCCAACAGCGGGTTGGCCGTGATGCCGGAGAACCCGTCAGAGCCGCCGCATTTCAGCCCGATGTTCAGCTCGCTCAGCGGAACCGGCTCACGAACGTCGTTCGCAGCGGCTTCATACAGCTCCTCCAGCAGCACAAGACCGGCTTCCACCTCATTGCCTACCTCCTGGGCCACCAGGAATTTAACCCGGGATTCGTCATGATCGCCCAGCATGCTGCGGAACTCGGAGACGATATTATTCTCGCAGCCAAGGCCGAAGACGAGTACACCGCCTGCATTAGGATGATTGACGGCATCGAGCAGAATGCTGCGGGTCATGCGGTGGTCATCGCCCAGCTGGGAGCAGCCGTAAGGGTGCTTCAGCACGGTCAGGTTGTCGAATCCGCCAAGATCGGGATGCTCGGCCTTGAATTCCTTCAGCATCTGCTCGGCCACGCCGTTCACACAACCCACGGTCGGAATAATGAACAGATCATTACGGATGCCCACCTTGCCGTTGCTCCGCCGGTACCCCTGGAAGGTCAGATCACGGCGCGGATAGATTACCGGATGGACATCAGGCACATACTCGTATTCTTCCTCGCCGGACAGATTGGTTTTGATGTTATGCGTGTGAATCCAGTCGCCTGCGGCAATCGGAGCCGTGGCATGACCGATTGGGGAACCGTATTTGGTAATGATGTCTTCGCTGCTGAAATCAGTCAGGGCAATCTTATGACCCTGCGGAATATCCTGCGCTGCCTGCACCGTCAGTCCGTCTATCGTCAGTTCTTCTCCGGCCGCAATCGGCCGCAAGGCTACAGCTACCGTATCTCTCGGGTTCATTTTCATTAAGTTCTTCATGTTGGCCCTCCTAAAAGTTTGTAAGCTATACTTCCCTGAGCTTCTTCGTACAAACGCGCGGGTTCAGCTGACGAGTTCCTGTAATGCTGCGCGGGAATCTTCATGCTCCAGCTGCTGCAAGTGGGCGGAAACGGCATCAGCCAATCCCGGAAGCTGGGCCAGATCCTGTCCCCATAGGCTGGTGTCCGCAAGAATAGTGTTCACAAAGCTGGCCGGCTGGCTCCAGGCCTGATCGAACACTGCCAGTACCTCTGCGCCGTCCTGCCGGGGAATACGGTCGCCCCGGTAGCTGAGCAGCAGGGCGGCGAAGGCGAGAGTCATCCGCTCCGGAAGCTTGCCGCGTTCCTGCTGGTAGCGAAGCAGGACCGGGAGCAGGCGGGCCTTGAATTTGGAAATGCTGTTGAGCGAGATGGAGGTCAGCTCATGGCGGATGAACGGATTGCGGAAGCGCTCTTGTACGGCATCGGCGTAGGACAATAGCTGCTCAGCAGGCAGATCCAGCATCGGGATCAGCTCCTCTTCGATCAACTGCTTCACGAAGTGGGAGAAGGTACTGTCATTCATGACGTCTTCAACTGTCTCAAGACCGGCGAGCAGGCCCAGTGGGACCATAGCGGTATGCGGTCCGTTCAGCAGATGAACCTTGCGTTCGCGGTAAGGGGTCATATCCGGTGTCACCACGACATTCAGTCCGGCCTTAGCCAGTGGCAGGCGCTCTGCCAGAGACTCCGGCCCTTCAATAACCCAGAAGAGGAACGGTTCTGCGGTCACCATCACGTTATCGAGATAGCCGAGCTCAGCTTCGAGGACAGCAGCCTGGTCACGCGGATAACCAGGAACAATCCGGTCCACCAGACTGCAGCAGAAAGTGTTCTCGGACTTCAGCCATTGCAGGAATTCCGCACCAAGATTCCAGTCAGCTGCATAACGTTCTACGATCTCCTGTAATTTCTCGCCGTTGCGGTCAATCAGCTCGCAGGGGATAATGACGAAGCCTTTCTTACCAAGCTCGAAGCGGCGGTGGAGCAGTGCAGTCAGCTTGCCCGGGAAGCTCTTAGGGGGAGCATCGTCTGCGCGGTCGCCTGGAAGATAGGCAATGCCGGCTTCGGTAGTATTAGAGGTAATGAACTCCAGATCATCATTCTCGGCGAGCGCGAGATAAGCTTCATAATCCATGTATGGGTTAATCACCCGGCTGACCGAGCTGATAATTTCGCGGGAATTGACAGTCTCGTTGTCCATGATGCCATTAAGAAGCACGGTGTAGAGGTTGTCCTGAGCGGCCATCAGATCAGCTACTCCGCCGGTTCCCTGCGCAATGGGCTGAATGAGGACAGCGCTTCCGTTGAACAGACCCTGATTGTTCATTTGCTGCAGCTGCCAGTCTACGAACGCACGCATGAAGTTGCCTTCGCCGAACTGAATCATCCGTTCCGGATGGAGGGTTAGCCCCGGGTAAGTGCTTCTGGATAAACGGTTTGTCATAGTGGTCATGATCTCCTTTAGAATACAGTGATAAATTGCACACGTTAACATTTTATTTTAAGCAAGATCCGGAATTCCTTCTCTTATCCAGGAAGGCTCCGTATCTGCAGAAAATAGCGGGTGGGTTGAATTAGAGTTATACTCCTGCAACCGTATCCCGCACAACGAGCGAAGTCTTAACGAACAGCTGCTGCGGCGGGGTCTCCGGCTGCTGAAGCAGCTGGATCAGCATGGTGATGCCCAGCTCACTGATCTCGGCAATCGGCTTGCGTACGGTGGTTAGGGCAGGATTCGTATAGCGGGCGAACATTATATCATCGAAGCCGATCAGCGAGATCTGCTCAGGCACCCGGACCTTGTGGGCATAGCAGGCATTCATGGCGCCAATCGCCATATCATCATTGGAGCAGAACACAGCCGTAGGCCGGTCCTCCAGGCTAAGCAGCTTGCTCATCGCCGCATATCCGCTCTCAATGCTGTAATCTCCTGAGGCAAAATAATCAGGATTCAGTGGAAGCCGGCCTGCAATCAGACTGTCCAGAAAGCCCTGCTTACGTTCGCTTGAGGACTTGAAGCCGGGCTTGCCTTCAATAATAGCCAGCTTGCGGTGACCCTGCTGCACAGCATAATCAATCGCTTCCTTCACGCCTTCGCGGTCATTGGCCACCACGTTCATGATGCCGGGGTCCTCCAGCTGGCGGTTCAGCACCACTAGCGGAATGCCCATCTTCTTCACATGATAGATGAAGGCATTATCTTCATCGCTCTGGCTCATGACCAGAATGCCGTCGAAGCGCTGTGGCTGAATATTGCTGAAATGCTGCACACCATCGATCCCGTTCACCGTCAGATTATAGTTCTCATCGAGGCTATGCGTAATGCCTTTGATCGCATCCACCAGGAAGCTTGCGGAAGTCCCCTGCTCAATACTGGAGAAGAACAGGCCGATGATGAACGATCTCTTGGTGACCAGGCTCTTGGCACTGTAATTCGGCACATAATTCATTTCAGCGGCGATCCGTTCAATTTTATCCCGGGTGGCCTTCTTGATCAGCGGGTTGCCGTTCAGCGCCCTGGATACGGTCGTATGAGACACACCGGCAACACGGGCAATATCTTTGATGGTAATCATAGGTTCTCCCCGGGTACATGGAATTGTTAACGATTTCAGTTTAGTTCTCCAGCAGCGTCAAGTCAATAGTTTATTGAAATGCACACGTTAATATTTTGTGAAAAATGAACGCAAAAACAGACCCGGATCAGGGCCCAGGGTCTACGTTTGAAGAGGGGAGGGAGAATAACAGGCGAGCGCTGCTTCTCCTCTGATAAAGAGACCCCGTAGCCTTCTCAGGCATGGTTGTGCTGGAATTTCGTAATGTCGCGGGCGTAGTGCGAGGTGGTGCCATCGAATCTTTTCAGCCGGACATATTCGTCAGAGAATTTCTCAACGACTCCGCTGCCTACCTGGGAGTACATTCCGTCAGGGTCAAGCTGGAGGGCAGATACGAAGGTCTGTGACAGTGCAGCTACGAAAAAATCAATATTTTTAACAAGTGTCTGTGGCAAAAGTCCCAGTCCTTTCATCGAAATATAATTCATCCTCAGCGGGAAAAAACTTAAATCTTATTGTACGACAGGCTGCCGGATTTGAACATAGGCTATACTTGGTGTATATATATCCAGCCAGCCGAAAGTTGACACAGGGATGTCCGGTTCGTATGTTATGCTCTCATTATAAGTGAATCCAATTACATCAGCAGGAGGAATTCAAGAATGGCCGAACCCCTGAAAGCAATGTACAACCAAGAATTCCTGCACAGCCTGGGTATGAAAATTCAAGCCGTCTACGGTTCGTTCGAGCCGGACCGCTTCATTGCTGAGGCGATGAAGGAGCCGTGGGAGGAGCTGGAGCTGAAGGCGCGGATGCGGCGGATTACAGAGACGCTGGGCGGCTGCCTGCCACCGGCCTATGAGGAAGCGCTGAAGATATTGTATGCGATAGATAAGGACTGTGTCGGCTTCCCGTATCTGATTTTTCCCGATTTCGTTGAGGTATATGGCCGAAGTGAGGAGCACTGGGAGCTGTCGATGGAGGCGCTGGAGCGGTTCACCCAGAGGTCCTCGGCGGAATTTGCCGTCAGGCCGTTTCTGCTGCATGATCCGCAAGCGATGATGGACCAGATGCTGGTCTGGGCGGAGCATCCGGGGGAGCATGTGCGGCGGCTCGCCAGCGAGGGCAGCCGTCCCCGCCTGCCGTGGGGCCAGGCGCTGCCGATGTTCAAGCGCGATCCGTCTCCGCTATTGCCGCTGCTGGAGAAGCTGAAGGCTGACCCGTCACTCTATGTGCGCAAAAGTGTAGCCAATAACCTGAACGATATCGCGAAGGATCACCCCGATATCGTGATAGCCACCGCCCGCCGCTGGCTGGGCAGTGACGCGAACACGAACTGGATTGTGCGGCATGGCTGCCGTTCTCTGATCCGCAAAGCTGACCCTGAGATCATGGAGCTGTTCGGATATGCTCCGGAGGAGAGCGGCACCCCGCTGGTCAGCTCGGCTGTCCTTACGGCAGACCCGGCTGTACTGCGGATCGGAGAGCACTGTGAGCTGCAATACGCTCTGACCATCCGGGAAGGTGGACCAGTACGCATCCGTATCGAATACGGGATCAACTTCGTCAAGGCCAGCGGTAAGACCTCACGCAAGCTGTTTCTGTTATCCGACAAAACCGTGCCCGGCAGCACCAGACTCTCCGGTACCCGGACCCACCGCTGGGCCAACCTGACCACACGCAAGCACTATCCCGGAGAGCATACCCTTGTGCTGCTTGTGAATGGACGGGCGGTTGCCGATACCTCACTGCTGCTTGAGCCGGAGCTGTAATTGCGGAGATCCTAGAAGTGTCCATACCCAAATAAAGCGGATGTTCCGGCAGCCTGTTCATGGCTTTCGGGACATCCGCTTTGTTATAGGTGCTATTATTCGCTAGGGTTGGCTCTGGCTGCTAGTCATGAATATTCCCGGCCATTTTGAGCCGTTTGGCAATCTCCTTGAATTCCTCGGCAGAGATGCCCGGTGCGAATTCTTCCTTCGATTCCGGGGCTTCGGGGATAGGGAAGCCTTTCGGTACGCCCTGAATGACCTCAAGCGGAAGCCCGTCCTCGGGGTGAGTACCCTTCCAGATCTGGTCAATGGAGCTGAAATCCTTATCGCTCCAGGTGTACAGCTTCGTATGGACGCCTTTTTCCTCGTACTTCCTGGCTTCATTGAACGCTTTGTTGTCCAGGGAAGGAATCGGCACCAGCTTGGTAACATTAACGCCTGTGGCAATCTCCAGGGCCTTGGCGTAAGCAACCACGTGAACGCCTCCACGGACAAGCAGGAAGCCGACTACCGCCCGGGCCGCAGGGTGGTCGGTCATTTCGTAGACCTTCATTTTGTGGGTTCTGGCTCCGCATTCCAGGAAGAAGTTATGCAGCAGATCCTCCACCAGGTTGCCGCTGTTGAACACATTGGCTCCGGTCCATGGATTGCCCATGGAATCGAACGGCATGGCTCCCTGTGCACCTGCCAGGAAGTGATAAGACAGCCGTGCATCTTTGACATCCGCAAGCGGCGTAGAATCCGGCTTCTTATAGGCCGTGGAACCTCTTAGACATTTATTCACGGCGTGGGAGACCAGCTCAACATGGCCCAGCTCCTCGGCGGTAATACTCATCACCAGGTCGTAGAAGGGCTTCAGCTTGTCCTTGGAGCGGAAGTTGAAGGACTGGTACAAGTAGTTATTGAGTGTTGACATTTCACCGAATTTGCCTCCGAGCAGCTCTTGAACGGCTGCTGCGGCATTAGGATCTGGTTTCTCGACGTCCGGGATTTCAATCATAATCTCATCCATACGTGTGAACATGGTGATCATCCTCCTCAGCAATAGGTGTAAGCATACTTGTCTATCTTACACCTATTTCCAGTTCTTCAAACATCACCGCTGAGGAAGCTGGACATGCAGCTCATGATTGTTCTTGGGCTGCTGCGAGGCCATCTCCAGAACATAGCTTCTCGTTCCGCTTGCCGGGGCATCCTGCCAGAGCCGGTAGCCTTCTGTGGCGGTCACGGCAGCATTGCCCGTACTGGCCGAGCCGGCGAAGTAATTCTCGTTCAGCCTTCCGACAACGTCAGCCATTTGCTTCAGCTCAGCCTCCGTATAACGGGCGTAGGCGGGGTCTTCAGCCAGACGGGAATAACTCCGGGTGGCAGACCGCTTGCGGAAATTGGCCTCACTGTAGGCCCTGAAGCCCAGCAGGTTAGGATCGGTATTACCGGTGGCTGCCGCCCACTGATCCATCCCTAATCTTGCAGTGCTGTAATCCAGAGACTGACGGGCGGAGGAATAGGTTAAGAGTCCATATTGATGGGGAAAAACAGATAAGGCACTGCTGGCGATGTCATAGATGCGCTGCCCGTCATGACTATATTCACTGATATCCTGGATGTGTATATGTCCGCTGAGAACCGTCCGCACGCCGGTCTTCATCAAGGCATTTGTAACCTTGGCATGATCCTCTACAGTGAAGCCCTCCTGAATGAATTCACTGTGATTCAGCAGGCTGTGATGCATGACCGTCACGAGCTGCGCGCCTGCGGCAGCGGCCTTCGCGCCGCAGGCGGCGATCCATTCCAGAGTCCGGTCGCTGACCCGGCCCTCCAGCTGGGGATGGCCCAGCTTTTTATTGTCCCCGTACTGTGCAGTATCCAGCATGAGCAGCCATAGCTCCTCCGACGGGGCAGCCAGATAGCTGAGCGAATCCTCATCTCTGAGCAGGGCTTCATCATAACCGAAGCCGCCATAGATTTTGCGGAATGCTGTGGCGCTCACGGAATCAGTAGTGTATTGGCGCTTATCGCGGAAGCTCCGGGCCCAGGGATTCTGGATATCATGATTGCCCGGAATCACATAGATCCGGGTTCCGGTGTCTTGCTCAATGCGCTTCAGATGTCCGGCCAGCTCCTTATGGCTGGCTTCTTCACCGTTGTTGCTGAGATCCCCGCTGATAATCAAGACATCCGGCTTGCGGATTCCGATATCATAGCCCAGCGCCTCCATCATCTCCTTGCTGTAGCCGAGCTGCTTACCGTCACCGGCAGCCAGAAACTGCTGGAAGGCAGGCCCGAGATCCCTTAGCTCCTGCGCTAAATAATGGGTATCGCTCGTTGTCAGAATACTCAGATCATGGCCGGACTGAATCCGGTATTGCGGCTCCGTCTCCGCTACATCCTGTCCGCCGCACGAGGAGAGCATCAGGAGCAGAAGAGGAAGGATAGCGTACTTGCGGATGAACTTCATTAGGCCAGCACCTCTTTTCGCGGGTAACAACAGGAAAAAAGGGGTGTTCTCCCCGGCCGCTTGCCCGAAGAGGAACACCCCGCACCTTGCCGCATTATTTTTTCACTTCAGTGACGCCGGTTACCTTCCCCTGGTCTGCTGCGGAATAGGTAGCCTGGTATTTGTCATCAGAGAAATAGACATTACCTTCAATGGTGGCATTCACGACGGCGAAGCCGTCAGCCTCTACATAGACATCACCCACAAAGGTCCCTCCCTGAATCCGGGCATTCTCGCTGCGGATCGTCAATTTCGGGGCGGTGAGCTTGAAGGAGTTCGTGATGTTGTGATCAGCATCCTGGGTATAGAGCGCGATTTTGCGGGCAGGCTCTTCCTTATGGATGAATTGTCCGTCGAGCACAAGCTCCTCAGTGAAGCTCAAGTCGTTCAGCGTAGCTGCAATCCAGGTGCCGTCTTTGCTGATTGCTTTCTTGAAGGCTTCCCCGTTATCGACTACTGAAGCTGAAGTGACTGCATCCGGTGCAGCGGTCGCCGCCGTATTGCCCGTGTTCGCTGCTGTGCCAGTGTTGCCTGCATTTTTGTTTGCGTTGCCGCAGCCGATGAGCAGGGTCAGGGTGAATGCCGCAAGTATTACTGCGATCTTTCTCATGTGAATAACCTCCTTGGGGTGTGTAAGGGTGAGATGTTTACCGATCGTTCTATTAATGGTAAAATAGACCACGAAAGGAGCATGATCATGGCGCGAAGCAAAGAGTTTGACATTGATGATGTATTGCTCAAGGCAATGACGATTTTCTGGCAGCAGGGCTATGAGAAGACTTCAATGCAGGATCTTGTAGCCGGCATGGGAATTCACAAGCGCAGCATGTATGACACCTTTGGAGACAAGCATACCTTATATATAAAAGCGCTGGAGCGCTTTGCATCGATCCAAAGCTCCAGGCTGGAGAGCCGCATTGAAGGCATTACCTCGGCCAAGGCAGCTATCCGCCTTTTATTCGAAGCCACCATCCATAGAAGTGAAGCGGAGCCGAAAGGCTGTATGCTGGTGAATACGGCAGTGGAGCTGTCGGTTCATGATCCGGAAGCTGCTGAACGGGCGAATGAGGCTTTTTTGAATACCGAGAGATTAATTGAACAGCTGATTCTGCATGGACAGGAGACCGGAGAACTATCCTCCCGGCATCCGGCCCCGGCGCTTGCTGCTTATCTGCACAATGCCCTGGTGGGACTGCGGGTTATGGTCAAGGCAACGCAGGATACGGGCAAGCTCCAGACCATTGCCGATACTACGCTTGCTGTGCTGGAGTGAGCTGCCGTATTAGTATGAACGCGCCTGCCGGTAATTATCCAATATATATTTGGGCTGGCAGCAGGCGTGCGAGCGTATTCAGGCTTCAATATGAACGCGGTATGAATTACAATATGATTCTGGATTAAGGTTACACCGGCAGGAGGGAGCAAGAGGAATGGCTAAGCAGAAATACTACGTAGTATGGGAAGGAAAGCAGCCCGGAGTCTACAATACATGGGCGGAATGCCAGGCGCAGACGGATCATTACACCGGAGCGAAATATAAGTCCTATGAGAGCAAGGCGGCTGCTGAGACAGCCTTCAAGGCAGGCTGGAAGGGCAACTGGGGAACGGGTACGGCAGCTTCAGGAGCGTCTAGTACAAGCAAGTCAGGCAAATCGTGGGGACGGAGTGCCGGCGTGGAGACGTCTGAGGAGATCGATTATGACAGCATCTCTGTGGATGTGGGCACCCGGGGGAATCCCGGACCGGTAGAATACAAAGGCGTGGATACCCAGACCGGGGATGTGATTTTCTCCTGCGGTCCGATTAGTAAAGGGACTAATAACATCGGAGAGTTCCTGGCGATTGTGCATGCGCTGGCTCTGCTGGGCCATGAAGGCAGCCGCAAGACGGTCTATAGTGATTCTGTCAATGCAATGAAATGGGTCAAGCAGAAAAAGGTAGCTACGACCTTGCCCCGGGATGCCTCCACGGAGGAGATCTGGCAACTGATTGACCGGGCGGAGAGCTGGCTGCGGAGCCATACCTATGACAACAAGGTGCTGAAATGGCAGACGAAGTCATGGGGCGAGATCAAGGCGGACTATGGCCGCAAATAAGTTCCTGTTATTCTGGTTAATAACAGGTAATGAAACAATACTAATAGCAGGGTAATTGGGAGGAGAACAGGATGTTCGGCAACGATTGGGATGAAGTGCTGCAGGAAGAGACGCAGAAGCCTTACTTTGAGGAATTGCGCTATGCCCTGGCACGCGAGTACAAGCAGTATACAGTCTATCCCCCGAAGGACAAGCTGTTCTCGGCGCTGAAGCTGACGCCCTACAGCAAGACCCGGGTAGTCATTCTCGGACAGGACCCGTATCATGGCGCAGGACAGGCCCATGGCCTTAGCTTCTCGGTCGAGCCGGGTGTACGGATTCCGCCGTCACTGCGCAATATCTATGCTGAGCTGCATAATGATCTCGGTGTTGAGGTGCCGGGCCACGGATCGCTTCTGCACTGGGCGGAAGAAGGCGTGCTGATGCTGAATGCCGTGCTGACAGTACGCGAGGGCCAGCCGAATTCGCATAAGGGTCTGGGCTGGGAGACCTTCACGGATGCCATCATGGAGAAACTGAATGAGCGGACAGAACCGATGGTCTTCATCTTGTGGGGCAGCCATGCCCAGCTGAAGGGCGCGGTAGTGGACCGCAGCAGACATAAGGTGATCCAGTCCCCGCACCCGAGCCCGTTCTCTGCACACCGCGGATTTCTCGGCAGCCGCCCGTTCTCGCAGGCCAACCAGTATCTGGAGCAGCATGGGCTTAAGGGCATAGACTGGTCCATACCGAAGGTATAAGTAGTTCAGGCACAGCGGAGGGGGTGGAGCCATGAAGCATTGGGTAGGCAGACCGGTCATTATGTACTGCGGCGAGCAGCCATATACGATCATGAAAGGCGTTCTGCGCAGATGGGATCTTGCAGCTTCGGTAGCCGTCATCGGACATCAGGAGATTGCCGTCCCTTTTCGCGATATTGTGTACATCAAAGCACTGGCTCCCAAAGAGAGAGCATTGCCCCCGATTCTTCATTCGGTCGGCTATATCATGAGAGAACGTCTGCAGTTTGATAATGCCGTCTATTTCAAATCAGCAGTTACCGTCTGGAAAGGGGACCAGCTGGTTGCGTTCAATGCGACGATCATCGCACATACCAAAGGCTCCGTGACGCTGCGCGATGGTCAGAATTTGCCTAAGGGCAACCACACTTTCGTGGTCCGCTCGCTGCGGGGCTGAAGTCTAGATACATCCAACTGTGTACATTGAAAAGCCCTCCGGCGCGGAGATCATCTGCGCCGGAGGGCTTTTTATTAAAAGATAAGAATTTATATGTTTTGGGGCCCCCGCAAAGTACCTGAGTTATCACCTACGCTAAAGCCCCACTTTGTGGGGTTGTTTTACTATACCTTATCGTCCTTGACGATCTCAATCTCAATTCCCGGGGGAGCACTTTGCTCGGGTACGGGTTGATCCACCCGTTCGGCGACAATGATCTCGTAAATGCGCAGGAAGATGATTTTGATAATCATATAGACCGGAAGCGCAATGAGGACGCCGATCAGGCCGTAGAAGTCGCCCCCCACAAGTACAAGCAGCACCGTGGTCAGCGGATGCACATCCAGTGACTTGCCGTAGATGACCGGGGACAGCACGTTATCCTGAATCTGCTGCGCGATCAGAACGACGACCGCTGACCAGATCGCTAGTGAAGGCGATTCGATGAATCCCACTATAACAACGGGAACCGCCGCCAGCAGCGAACCCACGTAGGGAATGAAATTCAGCGGGATGGAGATCACGGCGAGCAGCAGAGAGTAAGGCAGGCCGATCAGCAAAAAACCAATGTATAGCAAGATGCCCAGCACCACATTAAGCAGGACACGTGTAACGATGAAGCCGCTGAGTGCAGAGTCAATATCCTTGAACATCTCCTGGCCTTCCTTGCGGTATTTCTTCGGGATCAGGCCCTGAAGAATCGGGGACAGCTTGTGCCCGTCCTTCAGCATGTAATAGAGAATAATCGGCAGGGTAGCGATAACCACGACAATACTGGAGATCACTGTGATCAGGTTGGACATCGAATTGGTCACCCAGTTAATGGCACTGTTCAAATACTCCGTCAGGCGTGTGGTCACATCCGTGTCCCCCTTGAAGAAGCGGGAGAAGGACGGATCATTCTGGAGCTTGTTGAACTGATTCTGTATACCCTCGACCAGATAAGGCGTATTGTCAATGAAGTTCTGGATTTGCTCGCGCAGTGTAGGCCAGACCAGCACCCAGAATAAGACGAACAGTCCGGTGAACAGAAGATAAATCAGCAGGACGGACAGCCCGGGCTTAACATTTTTGGTCCCCAGATAGTTGACAATCGGCCGCAGAAGATAATACATAAAGCCCGACAGCATCATGGGTACGAGCAGCAGTTGAATGATAGATACCAGCGGCGTGAACAGAAAAATGACCTTCGAGCCCAGGTACAGAATCGTCAAAAAGGCGATAATGGCCAGGCAGGTCCGAAAATACTTGCTTTGAAGCACAGCAGCCCCCCCTATCTCTTAAGTTATGTTTATGTATACATATCTTTATAACCCAAATAGAAGAGATTGATTCAGGCCTGACCGGGAGCCGCCGCCACATGCGGGATTCAAGCCACAGGCAGAGTGGTAATATTGCAGAGTGGTAATATTGCAGTAGGAGTAATAGGAGGGATGCCGCATGCCAACATTGGTATTGGGTATTTTTGGACACCGGAGTGATGCGGTGCTGGCGATCGAAGAATTGAAGAAGAATGGGATCAAGGTGAAGCATATCTCAGCTGTCACGAAGCAGAAGAACACGCTGGAGATCATCAGCAAGGATGCCGCGATTGGAGATGTGGAGACGGGGCAGGGGAATAATGGCTTGTACGGTACAGCCCGCGGGCTTGGGGTAGGCCTGGATATGGTCGCGGATTCTGCGGTCGCAGCAGGTCCGGCAGCCCGCAAGCTCGCTGGGGCGGATCTGGAGACAGACGGCCTTGCGGTCAGCCTGATCGGAATGGGGATTCCGCAAGATGACGCGGAGGCGTATGCGGAGCATGCTGATCTGGAGCATATCATTGTCATTGTTCTTCTGCCCGAAGAGGAGCTGCGGGAGAAGGTACAGGCAATATTTACGAAGCATGAGGTCATACCTTTGAAGTAAGCGATGGGTTCGGAAAATATAAGGGATCAACGCAGCCTGCGGGACTTTCGTCTGGCTGCTTTTTTTTTGCGGTTCTGCACGAACAGCACCGGGTCGATGCCGGCACCTACCTGTCCGCCTGTTTCCTTGGTCACCTGCTTGGCTTTTACCAGAGAGAAAAAAGCAAACAGTTCCCCGAGCACGCCGAAGCCGGCGGCAATAATCGCATAATCCTCTGCACTGAGCTCCTCGGTTTCTACTGGGCCATCACTGCCGCTCCCTCCGTGGCCTTTAATGCCGCCGTTGCTGCCATTGCCGCCGTTACCGCCCGCGCTGCCATATCCGTTGTTATTGTAATAGGCCATCTCCTGTTCACCCGCTTTTCCCCATATGTATTATAAATATGTCGCTCGCCGCCATTGTGAAATAGGCGATCGGGAGGTAATTTTCCACAGCCGGATGAACGAATATCGGGACGAAATGAGCAAAAATAAGCTGGGGAACCCTCTTTACAGTTAATGAAAACGCTGTTACAATCATAAATGAGCACAAATGGTCAATATCAGTCACGAGTGATTTGAAACCAGTCATCTTATTTTCCAATTCAGTAGTTACTGTATATATAGGAATCCGGCAGCGGGTAGCTGCACATCCTAAGGAGTGAGCTGCATGTTTGAAGAAGAACGTAAACGGATGATTCTGCTGTTTGTCGAGAAGCATACAAGAGCGTCGGTTCAGGAGCTGGGTCAGGAGCTATCCGTCTCTGAATCCACCATCCGCCGGGACCTCAAGGAGCTGGAGGAAGCACGGCTGCTGAAGCGTACGCATGGCGGGGCGGTGTCGCTCCAGAGTGTCAACTTTGAAGCGGCGGTTCCGGACAAAGAAGAACGGTTCCTGGAGGAGAAGCTGCGGATTGCCGGGAAGGCTGTGGAGATGATTGAGGAAGGCGATGCGATTCTCCTTGACGGGGGTACCACTACGCTGCAGATTGCCCGGGCGCTGAAATCGTTCCGTAACCTCAAGGTCATTACCAACTCGATCATGGCGCTGAATGAGCTGAAGGATTGCCGCCATATTGAGGTGTCCATTACAGGCGGGATGCTAAGGCCGGACACCATGGCTTTTGTCGGGCCGATGACCGAACGCTCGCTGGATATGGTGCGGGTGGATAAGGCCTTCCTCGGCACCAACGGGCTGGATATCCGCGAAGGGATCACGACGCCGAATATGCTGGAAGCGGCCACCAAGCGCAAAATGATCGCTGTAGCGAAGCAGACGATCCTGCTGGCCGACCATAGCAAGATCGGGCAGATCTCCTTCTGTAAGGTTGCAGATCTGCAGGAGATGGATCATTGCATTCTGGATACGGGGATACCGGATAGCTTCCGGAGGCAGCTTGAGAAGCTGGAGGTAGACTATACACTGGTGTGATGGGCTGGAAAGACAAACATTATAAATGAGGGATGAATGATGATCTATACTGTGACACTTAATCCTTCCGTCGATTATATCGTGGAGGTAGAAGAGTTAACACTAGGCGGACTCAACCGGATGAAGCGGGATATGAAGCTGCCTGGCGGAAAGGGCATTAACGTATCCCGAGTTCTGAAGCAGCTTGGGGTTGAGAATACGGCCACCGGATTTCTTGGCGGCTTCACAGGCGGCTACATTGACACCTGGCTGGGCCAGGAGGGGATATCCGGCGACTTCGTTCCTATTGCAGACGATACCCGGATCAATATCAAGCTTAAGGCCGGGCAGGAGACAGAGATTAACGGAGCCGGACCTGTAATTACAGAGACCGAGACGGCTTCTCTGCTGCACAAGCTGGATGCTCTGAAGCCGGGTGATATTGTGATCCTGTCAGGGAGCACGCCACCTTCGCTCGGCGGAGATTTCTATAGCAGACTGATTACGGTATGCAAGCAGAAAGGCGCGGAGTTTGTTATTGATACAACCGGGCAGGCTTTGCAGGACGCTTTATCCCAGGGACCGCTGCTGGTCAAGCCGAATCACCATGAGCTGGCAGAGCTGTTCGGTGTTCAGATTAGTACCAGAGAAGAGATTATCACTTACGGACGCAAGCTGCTGGAGGGTGGTGCCAAGCACGTGCTGGTCTCGATGGCTGGCGAAGGCGCATTGTTTATTTCGGGTCAAGAAGTCTACCATGCCAGCGCCCCTAAGGGCCAGGTGAGGAATTCAGTAGGTGCGGGAGATTCGATGATTGCCGGATTCGTGGGCACCTTGTCGCTGACAGGGAATGTGCTGGAAGCGTTCCGCGCCGGTGTCGCATCAGGAAGTGCCACAGCGTTCTCCGATGATCTGGCAGACCGGGCATTGATTGAAGAGCTTCGTCCGCTTATTGCCATATCTCAGCTATGAATAACAGAGGTTAGCAGGTTCAAGTACATTCGGGGAGTTGAGAATTGATGAAAATTACAGATTTGATGATACAGGAAACGATGATTATGGAGCTGCAGGCTACCACGAAGGAAGGGGCCATTGACGAGCTGATTGCCAGTCTCGCGGCTAGCGGGCGCATCACGGATGCAAAGCTGTTCAAGGAGAAGATTCTGGAGCGTGAAGCCCAGTCCAGCACCGGCATCGGCGGAGGCATTGCTATGCCTCATGCCAAGACCAAGGCCGTTAGCGAAGCAACGGTAGTATTTGCGAAGAGCAGCGCCGGAATTGATTTTGCCTCCCTGGATGAAGCGCCGGCCCACATATTCTTCATGATCGCCGCGCCGGACGGAGCTGGAAATATGCACCTGCGAACACTCGCTGCACTGTCCAGGCTGCTCATTGAAAGCGAGTTCATCGAACAACTCATGAATGCCAAGACACCTGCCGAGGTGTCCGCCTTATTCGATGCCAAGCAAGCGGAGGCGGAAGCCCAGGCAGAAGCGGAAGCGAAGGCAGCGGCGGTGAAGGATGCTGCACCGAAGGCAGCTGCGCCGCAAGCTGAACCTGCACGGATGATTACCGGGAACCCCGATTCACAGAGCTTCGTTGTTGCTGTAACAGCGTGTCCTACAGGAATCGCCCATACCTATATGGCAGAGGATGCCCTCAAGAAGAAGGCCAAGGAGATGGGCGTCAATATCCGAGTCGAAACCAACGGCTCAGAGGGTGCGCAGAACGTGCTGACTGCAGATGAAATCGCCCGGGCCAGCGGCGTCATTATCGCTGCCGACAAGAACGTGGAGATGGAACGCTTCAGCGGCAAGCCTGTACTCCAGCGTCCGGTTAGCGACGGTATCCGCAAGTCAGAGGAGCTAATCCGGATTGCAGTTGCAGGAGATGCGCCTATCTATCGCGGCTCTGGTCGCAATGAAGAAGGTGCAGCATCGGTGAAGTCAGGTTCTATTGGAAGCAAAATCTACAAAGACCTGATGAACGGCATCTCGCATATGCTGCCGTTCGTAGTCGGCGGAGGTATTCTGCTGGCGATCTCCTTCCTGATTGAACAGGTGGCCAGTCCCGACAATGCGCTGGTCAAGCTGCTGCAGAGCATCGGCGGCGGTGACGGAGCCTTCCACTTCCTGATTCCGATCCTTGCCGGATTTATCGCGATGAGCATCGGTGACCGGCCTGCGCTGATGCCGGGTATGGTCGGCGGTCTGATGGCCCTTAACTCCAATTCGGGCTTCCTCGGCGGTCTGGCTGCCGGGTTCCTGGCTGGTTATGTAGTGGTAATGCTCCGCAAAGCCTTCTCCGGCCTGCCGCGCACACTGGACGGTCTGAAGCCGATTCTGCTCTATCCCGTATTCAGTTTGCTAATTACCGGCGCGGTTATGTTCTTCCTGTTCGATCCGTTATTCAGCTGGATTAACGGAGGACTGACCGATGCGCTTAACAATCTGGGTACCGGCAACAAGATTCTGCTGGGCCTGGTGCTTGGCGGGATGATGGCCATTGATATGGGCGGTCCATTCAACAAGGCAGCCTACACCTTTGCCATCGGCGTGTTTACGTCCAGCGGCAATACGAACGGAATGATGATGGCCGCAGTTATGGCCGGAGGGATGGTGCCTCCGCTGGCGATTGCCCTGGCAACCTCGTTCTTCAAGAATAAATTCACGGAGACCGAACGCAAATCCGGTGTAACCAACTATGTGCTGGGCTTGTCGTTCATCACCGAAGGGGCCATCCCATTCGCTGCGGCCGATCCGCTGCGGGTGCTTACCTCCTGTATCCTGGGCTCTGCCGTAGCTGGCGGGCTTACCCAGCTATGGAACATCAACGTTCCTGCACCGCATGGCGGTGTGTTCGTAGCCTTCCTGTCCAGCAATGCCGCGCTGTTCCTGTTATCTGTGCTGATCGGTTCCGTGATTTCCGGTCTGATCCTGGGGCTCTGGAAGAAGCCGATCACAGTAAAATAACGTATCTTGCCTTTCCCTGAAACCGCTTGGGAGCAGAGACAGTCCTCTGCCCCCAGGCGGTTTCTTTGTCATTTAACTCTTGAAAAATGGCTGTTTTACGCTTGCCCCTCCATTTTAGTGTCTTATTTCGTTATAATTAACAATAGATATACAGAGAAGGCAAAGGAGAATGCGAAATGATTCTGCACAGAGGTGAAGTCTTATTCCGCCAGGGAGACGGCGGCCAGAACCTGTTCAAGGTGAAGAGCGGACTGTTCAAGGTCACGAGACTACATGAGAACGGGAACATGGTACTGTTCAACCTGTTATATCCGGGTGAGACTGTTCCGCATCATTCCCTCATTTCGCCGAAGGAGGCGCATGGAACCGCAGTGGCAATGATGAAGAGTGAGGTTGAGCTTATTCCGGCTGCAGAATGGTACCGGGAGCTGAGGGAGAATCCTGAGAAAGTGATGGAGATCGCCCTCTTGCTCCAGGAGAAGGTGCGGTTCATGCAGACGAGGCTCGATCATCTCACCGTTGGAACGCCGGGGGAACGGATGGCTCTGCTGACCCGCTGGCTGACCGAATACACTCATGGCGCACAGCTTACAGATCTGCTGACACAGGAAGAGATCGGACAATTGATCGGTGTCCGCCGCGAGACGGTCAACCGTCTGCTGCGGAATCAGGGCTGATTGCTTATTTTTAATGGAAACTGTTTAGAGTGGCCCCTCAGCGTGGTATAATCTATTCAGAACATATCAAACTAAAGAAAGGATCAGGATACCATGTGTCCCCGAAGGACGATTCCCCAAAGGACGATTTGGAAACGTTATGATCTGTCTTATACTTAGCTTCCCTGTAGGATGTGCGCGAACCGTTGTTCATTGACGAAGCCGTTTCTGCGAAGGGAAGGGAGTATTGTATGCGAAGGAGCAACACCTCCTCCGGTATAACCCCTCGTAGAGGCTGGCAAGAACGTCTAGCCGCCATATACGATAAGGGGAGACCGAGTAATGAGGAAACAAGACAGTGGCATGAGTTTGCCGCTCCGGTTAGCTATAATTTTGACCGGAACACTATTGCTTGCATTTACGTATTATCACATTAATTATCAGAACCACTTGACCGAAGGCGGATTCGTAGGATTGTCGCTGCTCGGCAAGTATGTACTGGGGATTTCACCATCACTAAGCATCCTGATTTTGGACATTCCGGTACTCATCATCGCAATCATTTTCAAAGGAAAATCATTCGTAGTGAACACCTTCATATCCGTAGTGGCCTTCACGGTGTTCTACGGGCTGATGGAACGCTATTCCGGCTGGGTTATTGACCTGCAGGATAACTTGCCGGTTGCGGCGCTGTTGTCCGGGGTATTGACAGGTCTGGGCGCAGGAATGGTCCTGCTGGGCGGCGGGGCGAGCGGCGGGGACGATATTTTGTCCGTGCTGATCAGTGAATGGAAAGGTATTAAGGTAGGAACCGTATTTATCCTGATGGATGTAATCGTTCTGGCTTTTTCTCTCTTCTATATGCCGTTAAGAGAAACGCTGTATACGGTGATGGCTGTAGTTGTAGCCGGTTATGTAATCACTTTTACAACCTCTCTGGGCAGACGGAAGCAGGTTCAGGCACCTAAGATTCCGTCCGCACTTGCCAAGACTCAGGAAGGCACAGTGAATGTGAATAATGCAATGTGAACTCCGTGAACCACGGGGATGATAAAAGGTCAGCGGACTACCGTCCGGCTGGTCTTTTTTTTGTGGTTTTTATGAAATAAGATCCGGCTGTTCCTGCTTCACCGCCGACAGCAGCAGAAACATCGGACGCCGCGTCTCCTCCTGCCAGGCCGGATTCTTCTCCAGCATCTCAGGGGTCGGCTGCAGCTCCGACATCTGCTTCAGGCCGAAGCCGGAATGGAGCAGCGTGCCCAGGTAGGTGGCGGTGGTCCGGTGGTATTTGGCAACCTTGTGTTCGAGAAAATCAGCCAGTCTTAGCCCTTCCAGATGGTAGTTGTCCACGGGCCAATGCTGCTTCTCCCCGTCCGGGCTGTAATGCCAATCCTGCGCGGCGAGCGCGGTGAAGATCGGATGCTCTACAGAGAAGACGAAGGCTCCCCCGGGCTTCAGGCAATGCCGGACCTGGCGGCAGAGACTGCCGAAATCCTCAATATAGTGAATCGCCAGCGAGCTGATCACGGTATCAAACTGCTCTGCCCCGAATGCGGCATCCTCAATCGCGAGCTGGAGATACTCAATCTTCGGGTCGTCCGTCATTGCACGGGCACGCTCCAGCATATTGGCGGAGAGATCTATGCCTACGACTGAAGCCGCCCCCTGCTCCCGGGCATACCGGCAGTGCCAGCCGAAACCGCACCCCAGATCAAGCACCCGCTGGCCCGCCAGATCAGGCAGCAGGGTACGGAAGACCTCCCATTCTCCGGCAGCCTCCAGTCCGCCCGTAGAGCGGGGCATCTGGCTGTAATTCGCAAAGAAACCCGCGTCGTCATACTTATTTTGCTTCATTCATTGAACCTCCCACATCCTTTTATTACAGAAAGTATAACGCAAATGGGACGGGGGTGCAGCCTTGAGAATTCATTGTTACCCTTGGGGACGGTAGCGGATAATTAGCAAGACTACCGTTGTTACAACCACCAGCGACAAGGAATTGGTGATCAGAAAAGCAAGTCCGACCCCCTGCGCGGCCAGGTTAACCGCATAAGCCTCCATAAGAAGGATACCCAGCAGCATCAGCAGGTAAGCTTTCAGACTGAGATCTGCAACCGAACGGGTCCTGATGATCTGCACAATCTGCGGAATCCAGCCTACAGAGAGAATAAGACCGCCAACCAGCTGCATAGCTGTGAATAACATACGTTGCACCCCGCTATTCTTAATTTCTTGATAGTATGGTGTATGCTCAGGGGGAGAGGGAGGTTCAGACAAAAACCCGCCGCCCCTCGGAAGGGACGGCGGGTTCACCCGGCAGGCATCTGCCCGGGTCTAGGATTGCTTCAGCTGGATAAGCTGCTTCAGCAGCAGCTGCGTGTCGTCTACAGGAAAGGCTTCCTGCAGCACTTCATTAACGGTCTGCTTCGCCCGGTCAACCTTGTCCTGCCCAATGGCAGTCAGGGACGTATAGATGCTTCTGCGGTCTGCCTCGCAAGACTTGCGCTCCAGCGCTCCGCAGCCCTTGGCTTCGAAGCGGCTGACCAGCCGGGATACAGCACTCTGGCTAAGCCCGACCATCGATTCCAGCTGCTGGAGCTTCAGCTTTTGCTCAGGGGCTTCGGACAGAAACAGCAATACATAGAATTCCTTAAGCGATAACTCATAGTTCTCGGTCAGCTTCGCTTCAAGGACTGCGGCCACCTTCATCTGTATCAGAGAGAGCGATAACCAGCTGTTAATCAGATCATTCGAAGGGGGGTTATTCATGTCTTCCATCCTCCTGATGTATACCTGTAATGAATAGTAGTTGTTATACAGTATACCATCACCATAGGCAAGCTGCTGACGAATTGTCCTTAACGCGGGAATCCTAATGCATACTGCTTAGGTATATCTGCGTCTTTGCGCAGCGTCACACCGGCTTCCAGCGTCCAGTAAGGATTACGGAGCATTCCCCGGCCCACCGCCACCAAGTCAGCTTCTTCATTGCCGATGACGGCGTTGGCAAGAACCGCTTCATCCAACCGGCCGACAGCAATCACCGGCACGTTCAGCTCCTGGCGGATGGTTCTTGCCAGCGGTAACTGATAGGCTGCATGGTTGCCCGGTCCATTCTCTGCGTCAACGGCTCCCTCACCGCCTGAGCTGATATGGAAAATATCGGCCCCGGCTTCCTTATAGGCTCTGCTGATCTCCAGACCCTCTTGGAGGCCGTAACCGCCTTTCACATATTCTCTGGCGGAAATCCGCATGATCAGTGGCATATCCTCAGGCATCACGCTCTTGGCGGCAGCGATAACCTCCCGGCCGAACAAAGTCAGATCCTGTCCATACTCATCAGTCCGCTGGTTGGTCAACGGCGAGTGAAACTGGTGAATCAGATACCCGTGGGCACCGTGCAGCTCAATCGTGTCGAACCCGGCCTGAACCGCACGCTCTACGCCGCGCTTGAATTTCTGGACCATGTCTTTAACTTCCTCTGTCGTTAGGGCGTGGGGAGTCTTAGAGTTGCTGTCATAAGGAATAGCGGAAGAGGAGACAGGAACCTTGGCATCCTCCGCCTTGCGCCCGGCATGGGCAACCTGAATTCCGATTTTGGCTCCATGGGCATGACTGGCTTCCACTATCCGCGCCAGCGCAGGAATCTGCTCATCAGACCAGACGCCCAGATCATAATCGGTAATCCGGCCGTCCGGGTCCACATCAGCCATCTCGACAATGATCAATCCGGTGCCGCCGACGGCGCGGCTTACATAGTGGTTGTAATGCCAGTCGTTAGCGATTCCATCCTTATTGGTAACTGAATATTGGCACATGGGCGGCATCACCACCCGGTTCTTCAGTTTTAAGCTTTTATACTCATAGGGGGTGAACAGATCTTTCGTCATGAATTTCGCTCCTTCGTTCTATATGGGATGGATAAATAATAAATGCATGCACATGCATATAAATATAAGCTGTTGGTTTCTGCCTGTCAAGTCAGCGTTATGAATTAAATTTGCAATACTGCAAGCGAGCTGTAAGTTTCAGAAATAGCTGTGCGAGTTTACAATTATTATATTGAAAACAATAAAGGGGGATCGCCATGGAGCTGCTGACCATTGTCAAAGCAATCATCCTGGGCATTGTAGAAGGGCTGACCGAATTTGCTCCGGTATCCTCGACAGGCCATATGATCATCGTTGATGATATGTGGCTTAAATCACAGGAATTCCTGGGGAAGTATACGGCCAACTCTTTCAAGGTAGTGATTCAATTAGGCTCTATTCTTGCAGTCGTCATTATTTTCCGTAACCGGTTCATTGATCTGCTGGGCCTCGGGAAGCTCAGCCGCAAGGACCTGGCCGTAGTGCGGGAAGGGCAGCGGCAGGCTCCGGCAGAAGGACGTCTGAAGCTGACGCATATTCTTGTCGGACTGCTTCCGGCCGGAATCTTCGGATTTGTGCTGGAGGATTACATCGATGAGCATCTGTTCTCTACCTTTACTGTGCTGATTGGACTTGTGGTTGGAGCGTTATTCATGATCTGTGCTGACCGTTTTGCGCCTGGAAATGCCCGGACTGAGAGTGTGGACCAAATTACATATAGGCAGGCGCTATCAGTCGGATTGATCCAATGTATCTCCCTGTGGCCGGGCTTCTCGCGGTCCGGCTCGACGATATCCGGCGGGGTTCTGCTGGGCATGAGCCACCGTGCGGCAGCCGATTTCACCTTCATCATGGCGGTGCCGATTATGGCCGGGGCAAGCCTGATTTCACTGCTGAAGAACTGGCAGTATTTTACGCTGGATGCCTTGCCGTTCTTCATTGCCGGGTTCATTAGCGCCTTCGTATTCGCACTGGTATCGATGCGTTTTTTCCTGAAGCTGATTAACCGGATCAAGCTGTTGCCCTTCGCAATCTACCGGATTGTACTTGCCGGTGTGGTCTATCTGATCTGGTTCTGATTTCGCCGGGCCTCAGAGTCTAAGCTGCTCCTCCTTCAAGGCGGTGCAGCTTTTTTTGGCGTTTTGCTATAGGGAATCTGTATAGCCGGATTGCGTGGAATCTGTTGCGGGGCGCGGGAGGCGTGCAGTAAGATGGCATCAGATTAAGGCTTGCAGGCATAAGCGATAGACCATTATACAGAGGAGTGGACACCTATGAGTAAAGGAATCAAGACAAGCAGCCTCGGTTATCCGAGAATCGGCAAGAACCGTGAATGGAAGAAATTACTGGAGGCTTATTGGGCCGGGAAAATCGATGAGCAGAGCTTCCGCTCGCAGATGGAGGATATTCAGCTTCAGCATTTGCAGACCCAGCAGCAGGCCGGAATTGATCTGATTCCGGTGGGCGATTTCACCTTCTATGACCATGTGCTGGATACCGCCGCCATGTTCGGAATCGTACCAGCGCGTTATGGATATAAGGGCGGAGAGATTCCGCTTGATCTGTATTTTGCGATGGCCCGCGGCAATGCAGAAGCCCCGGCTTGCGAGATGACCAAATGGTTCAATACGAACTACCATTACATTGTGCCTGAGATCGGCAGCCTGACCCCGGTATTGACAGCGAATAAACCGCTGGCCGCCTACCGCTTCGCCAAGGAGCGCGCAGGTATTGAGGGCAAGCCGGTTATAGTCGGACTGTATACCTTCCTGAAGCTGTCCAAGGGCTTCCCGGCAGCAGACATCGCCGCCGTTGCCACACGCTTCCTCCCGCTGTATGTACAGCTGCTGCAGGAGCTGCAGGCGGAAGGAGTGGCCTGGGTTCAGATCGATGAACCGGCGATTGTTACCGGCTTAACGGCTGAGGATACCGCGCTGCTGCAGAATATTTACAGTGAGATTGCAGCTGCCGTACCAGGTCTGAACCTGATGCTGCAGACGTACTTCGAAGCTGCGGAGCCGCTTGAAGCATTGCTGGCGCTGCCTGTGCAGGGTCTGGGTCTTGACTTCGTCCATGACGGCGGCAAGAATCTGGAGTCGGTTGCACGCCTGGGCTGGCCGCAGGATAAGACACTCGGCGCCGGTATCCTTGACGGACGCAACATCTGGCGCGCTGACACCGATGTCAAGCTGGAGCTGGTAGCGAAGCTGCTGACCTATGTGCCTCAGGAGCAGCTGATTCTCCAGCCTGCGTCGAGCCTGTTGCATGTGCCTGTAACGGTTGAGGGCGAGGTCAAGCTGAAGGCTGCGGTCAAGAACGCCTTGGCGTTCGCCAATGAGAAGCTGGCCGAGCTGGTTCTGATTGCGGCAGCCGCGAACGAAGGAAGAGAGCGTTACGCCCCCGAGCTGGAGCGCAGCCGTGAGGTGCTGGCCGTATTCCGTGCCCTGCCGGAGCGCGGACGTGAGGATGTAGCAGAGCAGGTGCGTGCTCTTGCCCAGCTGCCGGACCACCGCAGCCTTCCGTTCGCCGAGCGTGTGAAGGTTCAGCAGGAGAAGTGGCGTCTGCCGCTGCTGCCGACCACGACCATCGGCAGCTTCCCGCAGACGGTTGAAGTCCGTCAGGCCCGTCTGAAATGGCGCAAGGGAGTCTGGAACCAGGAGCGTTATGACCTGTTCATTGAGCGCCAGATCGCTGAAGCGATTACGCTTCAGGAGGAGCTTGGTCTGGATGTCCTGGTACACGGGGAATTCGAGCGTACGGATATGGTGGAGTTCTTCGGGGAGAAGCTGGCCGGCTATCTGTTCACCGCAGGCGGCTGGGTTCAGTCGTACGGCTCACGCTGCGTGAAGCCGCCGGTAATCTATGCCGATGTCGCCTTTATAGAGCCGATGACCGTCAAGGAGAGCGTGTATGCCCAGTCACTCACGAAGCTGCCTGTTAAGGGAATGCTGACCGGCCCGGTCACGATCCTGAACTGGTCCTTTGTCCGCGATGATCTCAGCCGCGAAGCGGTGGCCGGACAAATCGCCCTCGCCCTGCGTCATGAAGTATCCGCACTCGAGGAGGCGGGTATCGAGATGATTCAGGTCGATGAGCCGGCGATCCGCGAAGGCCTGCCGCTGAAGGCAAGAGATCATGAGTATTACCTGAACTGGGCGGTGAAATCCTTCCGGACCGCCACGAATCATGTCAAGGACACCACGCAGGTGCATACGCATATGTGCTACAGTGAATTTAATGACATGATCGGTTCGATCTCGGCGATGGATGCGGATGTAATCTCCATTGAGACCTCACGCAGCCATGGTGAGCTGATCGTCAGCTTCGAGGAGCAGGAATACGACAAGGGGATTGGACTGGGTGTGTATGATATCCACAGTCCGCGCGTACCGGTGGTAGAGGAGATGACTTCGGCCATCGAACGTGCGCTGCGCGTGCTGGATGTCCAGCAGTTCTGGATTAATCCCGACTGCGGACTGAAGACACGAGGCTGGGAAGAGACCACAGGCGCACTGCGCAATATGGTGAAGGCCGCGGTCCTGGTAAGAGAGCAGCACGGCGCAGTGACCCGTTAACAGACGGAACTGTTCCGCTTAAGATGCTTAGATTTGCACAAAAAAACCACTGCAAGCGGGAGAGTACAGTCTCCGGCCCGCAGTGGTTTTGTTTAAATATAAGAAGTTATATGTTGCACACGATAACTTATCCTTCTATTTCTCGCTGAAACGGCACCGCCCTTTAAAAGGACGGCAAAGCCGTTTCCACTTGTTTGCAGGAAACACTTGATAATAGTTCTCATTCTTGATAGAATGAAAAAAGAAAGAAGGAACCTGTGGAGGGCTCCTTCATATTCTGCAAAGATTCATTATTTGCTTTCGAAGGTTTTGCAATCTGTTTCCTCAGATTGTGTAGGCTGCTTGGAGCTGTGGTAAGCAACGAAGATCGACTCAGCGTTGCATTTGTTCTCTTCAGCCCAGTAGGTGCAAGAATTAACTGCGCACAATACGTCTTTTGCCATGAGGGTTCACCTCCTCTTGTAGTAGTAGGCAACATAAATCGGCAAGAAATCAATTACAGCTGCCCGGGCAAGGTGGAGCTTGTCCGAATAGCGCCATAACCTTATTCTATGCGAATAGGGTTTTTGGTGTTTTTTTGCCGTTACATCATCGCAATTGTAACAAATAAAGAGGTATTACGCAAATAGGACCAATGGTGGAAGGGTCTTATTTGTTATTTTCTTCAATTTCTGCAACCTTCCAGCTTTTGGAACGTCAAGAGGGATAGGCGCGGATCGGATCAAGAGAGAGAACGGCCCTCCGCAACGGAAGCTGAAACACCGGAAGCAGTATACAATTACATCTTATGGAGGAATGAGCATGCGAAAATGGGGTCTGCATTACTTATTGTATCTAGTGGTTGTAGCCGTAGTTCTGACGGGCTGCGGCGCGTCAAGTAACAATTCAGATTCGGCAGCGAATTCAGAAAGCGCGTTCAGAAATGAAGCAGGATCAGACGGATCAGCGGAGAGTGCGCCTGCTGCGGTGGAGGCCAAGGAGGATAGTCAAGCTAACACGGCGATGGCTGTCAATGATCAGGCTGCAGTGAAGGGCGGCGGCGGAAATTCGGCAGTCCCTGGGGCGGATGCTGGGCAAGGGAACGATGCTTCTGCCGGATTCACCGGTACCGATGTGGTGGCAGGACTGAACAAAAAGCTGATCTACAAGGCGAACCTCAATATGGAGGTAAGCGACTACGGAGCGGCGCAGACCGAAGTGCGGAATATGGTTACTCTGGCCGGGGGCTACATTATTGAATTCTCAGAGAATATGTCTGAATATGAACAGGGTGGAACCTTTATCCTAAAAGTGCCTGCGGCGGGCTTCTCACCGTTCCTGAACAATCTGGAGAAGATTAAGCATGAGAAGCTCCAGAGAAGCATCCAGGGGCAAGATGTGTCGGAGGAATATGTGGACCTCGAGTCGCGCCTTAAGGCGAAGCAGATGATGGAGACGCAGTATATTGATTTTATGAAAAAAGCGACCAAACCGGCTGATCTCGTCCAGTTCGCCAACCAGCTTGGGGAAATCCAGGAGCAAATCGAACAGATCAAGGGCAGAATGCGGTATATCGATCAGAATGTATCTTTCTCTACAGTGGAGCTTCGCCTTTACCAGACTGAGAAGAATCTTACCCTTACACAGACTAATTCCGAGGGGCCGCTGGGTGAACGGGCTTCGGAAGCGCTCAAGGGCAGCATGAAGGCGTTGTCTGTGATGTTCCAGTGGCTTGTTGTTGTACTCGCGGCTGCTCTCCCCGTACTGCTTGTAGCTGGAGTCGTGGTGGCGCTGGTGCTCTGGTTACGGAAAAGCTTCAAGCGGCGGCAACCTGCGCACACTGAACAGGCACGGCTGGGCGGCAACCGTCTGCCGGACCGGGAATCGCAGCCTCCTGAAGCGGCACCTGTAGTACCGGCCGCACCGGAAGAGGAGAATACGGATAAGCAGAACAAGTAGAATGGGCTGCACAAATAAACATAAGAATCTTTTATGTAAAGAATAAAGCCTCCCTACCCGTAAATCCGGGCTGGAGGCTTTGTTTTTGTTCAGGAAATTGTTCAGGAAATTATGATTTTCTTCTGTTGTGGATAAAGTGTGTGCCCGACTGTAAGCGAAAAACAGCATACATTGTGATGGCACACGGGTAAGTTATGCAATATATGAAGCTATAGCTTGAGGCTATCTATTGGAGGGGCAGACAAGCCGGGACCTCCAGCCTCAAGCATGCTGGAAGAGCACGCGGTACTCGCCGTAGCCTTCTTTCTCCAGATCCTCTTTGGGAACAAAGCGCAGAGCTGCCGAGTTGATGCAGTACCGCAGTCCGTTCGCGCCGGGGCCGTCATTGAACACATGGCCCAAGTGGGAATCCGCTATCTTGCTGCGTACCTCGGTGCGGATCATCAGGTGGCTGAGATCGCTTTTCTCCTTGACCGCGTAGTCCCGCATCGGACGCGTGAAGCTCGGCCAGCCGCAGCCGGAATCGAACTTATCCTCTGAGCTGAACAGCGGCTCCCCGGAGACAATATCCACATAGATTCCGTCCCCGTGATGATCCCAGAATTCGTTGCGGAATGGAGATTCGGTAGCGCTGTTCTGCGTCACTTCATATTGAAGCGGAGTCAGGCGTTCCTTCAGGCTCTGCGGGTCCTCCTTATGCGTCCAGTGAGACTCAATGAACGCTTCCCGGCCCGAGCCCTTGCGGTAACGCTTGTAATGGCCGGGATTCTTATGATGATAGCCCTGATGATATTCTTCAGCGGGATAGAAGGGCTTAGCTGGAAGAATAGGCGTCACAATCGGAGCGGAGAACCTTCCGCTGGCCTGAAGGGCAGCCTTGGAAGCCTCTGCCTGCTGGCGCTGCTCCTCTGAATGGGTGAAGATGGCCGTTCCGTAAGAGGTGCCGCGGTCATGGAATTGCCCTCCGGCATCGGTCGGGTCAATCTGCTGCCAGAACAGCTCAAGCAGCTTGCTATATGGGAAAATATCCGGATTGAACGTAATCTGCACGGCCTCAACATGCCCGGTGGTTTCCGAGCATACTTCCTCGTAGGTCGGATTCACAGTATGTCCGCCTGTATAGCCGGAGATAATCTTGACAATGCCGGGAAGCTCTTCAAAAGGGGATACCATACACCAGAAACATCCACCGGCGAAGGTGGCGTGTTCGGTCTTGAAATTTATAGAATCAGCTTGAAATTCACTCATTGTTATCCCTCCATCTGTAGAATGCAATTAAATAGATCACAATTTAATTATAAATCAAATAGAGGCTTACTGCCAGTATACGGGGGCATACCGAAGATTATTGAGGCATTAGCGGCCCGCAGTAGGACGGCGGCGCATGGATAATCCGGCCACGGCCAGTACGGCAATATACACGATTATAGCTATAGCTGCACTCCGCGGATGCTGGAACATCTGTCCTCCGAGGAAGGCGTAGAGGGCGATGCCGGGAATTTTGCCAAGTGCGGTGGCTCCAAGGTAGCTCCAGAAAGGCAGTCCGGCAGCACCGGCGTAGATATTCACAGCCATCTGCGGGATAATCGGTGCCAGCCGGGCAATCACTACGGATGCAAAAGGACGCTCCTGCACAGCGGATACAAATCTGTCCAGCGCTGAAATGCTGCTCAGATAGGCCAGAGATTTGCTCTGGAACATCGATTTAACCACTCCATAGACAAGGGCTGCCGCTATAGTAGTAGCACTCCAGCAGATTAACGCTCCCGCGAAGCTTCCATAGGCATACCCGAACAGACCGATAATCAGCTTGTAGGGCAGGACCGGAAATAAGGCCAGCACAGTGGCAGCGAGCATGGACAAATACAAAGGATGATCCTCTCTAAGCCAGGCCAGGAGTTCATACCTGTAGATAAACGCGAGGATTATGCACGAAACATACAGAATAACCGTTAACCATTTTCTCATTATACTATGCCCCTTCTTCACTCCATCCATTTCATCATACTGAAAAAAAAGCAATTAAAGCAATTATTGAAGCAAAGATCATTGTTCCCGCAGCATGTCACGGTATAATACACCTATAAGGGAATAGAAATTCCCTCTACATGTAAGGGAGATGCTGCTATGAAACTACCTGTCCGCAAAAGAGTGGCAATGATCGGCATTGGCGATATTGCCCGTAAAGTCTATTTGCCGCTGCTCTCCCGGCATGATCAGGCCGAGGTGGTGGGAGTGCTCAGCCATTCCTCTGGTACGGTCGAGCGGGCAGTCCAGGCTTATCGCCTTCAGCGGGGGACAACCGAGCTTACGGAGCTGCTGTCCTGGGATCTGGATGCTGTGTTCATACATAGTCCTACAACTACGCATTATGAGCTGGTTACCGCTTGCCTGGAGCATGGGGTGTCTGTGTATGTGGACAAGCCGCTCTCCTATGATCTGGAGGAATCCCGCCGGATGGCAGAGCTTGCTGAGAATAAGGGGCTGCTGCTGGGGGTGGGCTTCAACCGCCGCTACGCCCCGATGTATGCTGCCGCCAAATCCTGGCTGCATAAGGCTGGAGGCATCAGCCAATCCACCGCAGTCAAACACCGGACGAAGCTGCAGCAGGGCAGCAGCCATGAGACGATCCATGATGACCTGATTCATATGCTGGATCTGCTGCTCTGGCTGTCTGGCGGGGATTATGAGCTGCTGCACAGCAGCCTGAAGGCGGATGCGGAGGGACGACTTCTGCACGCCTCGGGAATGCTGGGCTGGGAGAATGGGACCACCGGCCATTACAGCATGGTCCGGGATGCCGGGGCCGATCTGGAGAAGCTGGAGCTGCACGGACATGGCAGATCGGTTGAGGTGACCGATATGGAACGGGTTATATTATATGAGCAGGGCTCGTTGCCGCGCACGCAGAACTTCGGCAGCTGGGATACCCTGCTGGAGCGCAGAGGCTTCAGCGGAGCGGTCAGCCATTATCTCAGCAATATAGCGACACCGGAGCAATGCGGTATTTCCGCTTCGGCTGTATTGCCGAGCCATGAATTAGCAGCAAGACTAAGCCGCTGAGCGATCAGATACGCAGCAGAGAGAGGAGAACAACATGGAGGATTATGACAATAAGTCGATGGAAGAGCGGATCATCGAGAGCTATAAGCGGGACGAGGAGATGATGATTCTCGTATTTGCCCAGTGGTGTGTGAATAACAGGCTGGACCCGCATGCCCTGTATCTTCAGGCCTATCCGCAGCAGGAGGGCAATCAGGCACTGGCCAATGCATTGGCCCTGACGGTATCCGAGGAGGAGGCCGGGTTCATCTCCGATGATACGGTGCTGGGCGTACTCTCACTGTACAGCAATGATGATCTTGCCTATGTGGTTACAGAGGCCATTCAGCTAAGACGCAAGGCGGAAGACACCAAGGATTGAGAGCTGAAATATAATAATTGTGGTTAATGAACTTTTTTTTGGCAAACGATGTTCATTCCAGAATAAATGTGGTAAAATTATATATACTAACTAATTGTAAGCTTCATAGGTGAGAGGTGATAACCATGGAAGAACATCAAATGACGATGTGCCCGAGATTTGAGACGGCTTTTTCGTTTCTGGGCAAGCGTTGGAACGGACTCATTATTCAGACCTTGATGAGCGGCCCCAAGCGGTTCAAGGATATTTCTGGACTGATTCCGTCAATGAGCGATAAGATGCTGTCCGAGCGCATGAAGGATCTGGAATGCGAGGGTATTCTGGTACGTCATGTGTACCCGGAGACACCAGTGCGCATTGAATATGAATTAACAGTGAAGGGCCGTGCGCTTGAGCCGGTCATGCAGCAAATCCAGTCCTGGGCCGAGAGCTGGGTGGAGTAGCAGTACCGTAATATAGTTTTGATGACAGCCTCTTGCCGGGTATCCTGGTAAGGGGCTTTTCATTTTATGCGGCTTTTGCCCAAATAAACCTTGCACTTAGGCCCTACCTGTGTAATATAATAGAACATACTAAATATTACGGATGTGTGGAAGCGTTAACAAAAGTAGGAAAAGCCCAGGGTTATGCGGCAGGCGGATGCTTACGGGATGTGTTTTGGACGATGCTGATGGAAGGAAGCGGAGGGCTCACACAACTTTTAGGAGGCGAGGACCATGACCATCACCTTGTTTTCCCGGGAAATAACCTATGGAAAAAAGGATGTCGCCGAACTGGAGACTGCTTCGATTAAAGTACAGCTGATCTATGACAAGGTGCTGTTCATGCTTCATAACCATCTCCCGGATTCTCTGTGGACTGCGTGGATCGGTGTGCCCTATGAGATCATTTCATCTCTATATAAAGGGGACAATGACAGCGGGAGCGTGTTTCAGAAATGGATTCAAGGCCCGTCCGGCTGGAAATGCATCGGCTGTGAACGGCATTGTCTGGAGCCGGTAACGGCAAAGGAAGGGAGTGGCTCAAATGCTCAGCGCCGTTTTACTTTTCATAATGGAATTAGCCAGAGCATGGTACTTCAAGCTGTGATCTGGTCTATGTATGAGAACACGCGGCTGCTCCAGCCTTACTTGGGGGAGGAGGCTTTTCTGAGTGAGGAGGATATGGAGCTAATCTCTGTATACTTCGTGCCAACCTATCTGACCCCGGCACCGCTGAGCGAATTGAACAAACCAGCCAAAGAATATAAGGACAAGAACATCAGAGTGTATCAGGAATGGATCTCTGCCCCCGATCTGGTGCTGCAGTGGAACGGCGGCCTGACCGAAGGCAGATGGATGACGGGTGTATATGTGGACCATTCACGGTTCGCCGGACTTGGCCCCTACCTGAAGGATGCGCAGGGCAAGCGGACTTATATGCAGGCTACGGTTCGATAAAAAAGTTAAACTCGAAAAAAAGAGTTGAACTTGAAGCCAGGTCGTCGCTGCGGTGAACATTTGGACTTCCGGCCGCTGCCCAGTTTGGATTTCTTGATTAGTACCGCTCTTCGCGGTAGAAATCCAAACACAAAGGCGATCGCTCCGCTCCTCCAGTTCCAAATTTCCCCTCCGCTTCTTTTGCTTTTTTGTTAAATTCTTTAATTCTTCTCCTATGCACTCACAGCAGCACTAGCGGCATTACTCCGCCCGGTTATTCCTCCGCCGGATCAAGTACACGGTGCTTAAGATGACCAGTCCTGCTGTAACAGAAATGATCAGGATCACCTTCCCGTTCGCACCGCTGTCAGCTGCTGATTGGGCGGCGGTTGGATTCACGAAGGTAACGATAAGGATACAGGCTGCCACCACTATTGCCAGCAGTGCACCCAGTACGTTTTTACCTTTTGCTCCGCCCTGTGCTCCGCCCGGTCCCACATATGCACCGCTCCAGATCAGCCGTACGAGATAGGAACCCACACCCAGCATGAAAATTGCGTAATTGCTAAGCGGATACTCCAGCCACTTCATTCCGTAGTTTTGCAGCCCCATGTCTGCCAGCAATAAGAATGCCATCAAAAGAAATGCCTGATTCCCCGCCTTGTGCCGCTTCTGCAATTGTCTCTCATCCAGGTTCGTTCTGCTCATCCTTCGTTCCCTCCCAAAATAATTGATCCAGCGTCTTCCCAAGTGTTACACAAATGTCAATGCACAACCTCAGGGTCGGGTTGTAATCACCGTTCTCAATCGCGATAATTGTCTGCCTTGTGACCCCCACAGCATCCGCCAGTTGCTTTTGCGACATGTCTTTTGCCGCTCTCGAGGCTTTGAGCCTCAGATTTTTCCCCATTCCCTCACCTCACGCATATTGTAAAATATATAGAACAAAATGTCTAGTATATTTGACATAAGAAAACTAGAAGTTCGCGTTCATTAAAATTTGTTATATTCAGTGCGTACAATCACAAGTTTGGCCTAAAGCCAGTGATAAGGTGTAGAAGTGAAAAGAAGCACAAACCTACATCTTAAACTGAGGAGGGGCCAACATGGCGTCCAATCAATTAAACGATACAACAATTCAACCGGGTTTTACCTCGGAAGCAATGGTAAGGGATATTGTCCTTCAGTTCCCCAAGGCCGCAGATTATTTCAAGGCACAGCGGATCGATTTCTGCTGCGGAGGCGCAAAGCCGCTGGCTGAAGCCGCTGCCGAGAAGGGTCTTGACCCGGCAGCAATGGTTCAGGAATTGAACAAGCTGCAGGAGCAGCATCCGGTTCTGGAAGAGGATACCGCCTGGAACGAGGCTTCGTCAGAGGAGCTCGTGGATTATATTGTGAACAAGCATCACCGTTACCTGCGTGAAGAGCTTCCGCTAATCAGCCAAAATGTAACCAAGGTGTTCCGCGTTCACGGTGAGGATTCACCGCACCTCGGAGAGATGCACCGTCTGTTCAATATGCTGCGTGAAGAGCTGCTGCAGCATACGGCGAAGGAAGAAGAGAGCGAATTCCCTAAGATGCTGGCCTACACTCAGAACCCAACTGAAGAAGGACTTGCTGAGCTGCGCGGATTGCTGCATAATCTGGAAGCTGAGCATGACGGGGCCGGAGAGATTCTGCGTGAGCTGCGTAGAGTTACTAATGACTACACACCTCCCGCGCATGCCTGCACCACTTATCGCCTGACGTATGCCCGCCTTGAAGAACTGGAAGGCATGACATTTGAGCATGTGCATTTGGAGAACAATATTCTGTTCCTGCGTTATCAATAGGATCTCATGCAACTCATAAGTCCCTTCGGGGACTTTTTACTTTTTCTTCCGGCAGAAATGATTTGAGAACCCTTCCTCTATGCGTTATCCTTAAAGAGTCTGGGAAATTACATATGAAGGCGGTGCCGTGGGATGTCCACGAAATGGATGCGCTTAATGCTGTGCCTTCTGTTGCTGGCAGCGGCAAGCGGTTGCGGCTTGGGATCAGGGAATAGCAGTAGCAGTAACGGAGGCCAGGGGTTAACCTTTTCGGTTAAGGTAGGTGACAGCGAAATGGCCGGAAGCTCGGCCAGACTGCTTAACGAAGCTTACGTGTCCGGGAATTCAATGATAGAGCTGTTTAAGAAGAGCGGCGTTGTTACATTTTCAGGTGATGGAACTAACATTCTTGAGGTGAATAAGGTCTCGCTGGGTCAGGATATGAGCTGGGAGGTTCAGGTGAACGGCAAAAAGGTTCAAGAGCTGAATACGACCCTGGAACCGGGTTCGGCCATTACGATGTCAGCAGGGCCTGCGGCAACCGGAAAGATGTTTCAGCCTGTCATCATCACTGTGAACGGGGGGAGCGAGCAGCCGGAGCTGACACATTCGCATGTGCTTTCTTTTATGCAGGATATGTCCGTCAAGGGATTGCTCCAGAACAGTGGTATGGTTCGGCTTGCCGAAGATAACCGGACGGTGCTTACCGTGATGGATTATACCCCGCTCAGCAGCGAGGAATGGAGACTGAAGGTTAACGATAAAGGTCTGCTCGGTAATGGAGTGGACATGAAGCTCAGTCCGCAGGACAAGCTGGAAATCTCTCTGGTACTGAAATAAGTGAATACCGAATGAACGGATATCTGTGCGAAACTGCATGGGTATCCGTTTTTTTTGAATAAAAGAATTTCTGTGCTTCATGCCATAAGTTGTCCTAAGTAAGGAAGGGAGAAGTCATCTCCACTTGTGTGAAAAAATTCACATACCGTGTGACTGTGGTCACACTTGCCAAGGAATGGGGGACAGTATAATTTCACTATGAGGTAAGTATTAGTAGAAATCAGAGTTTCTGAAGGAGGGTCTACCAGTGGCAGCGGAAAGAGAAAAGTTAGTGCTGATTGGGAATGGCATGGCGGGAGTAGGCACTATTGAGCAGATTCTGAAGCTGGGCGGCGCTTATGATATTACTGTCTTCGGTAGTGAGCCGCATCCCAACTATAACCGGATTATGTTGTCCTATGTACTTGAAGGCAGCAAGACGATTGAAGACATCATTCTCAACGATCTCGGGTGGTATGAGGATAATCATATTACACTGCATACCGGCACAACGGTTACCCGGATCGATGAACAGAACAAACTAATATTGACCGATAATGGACTGGCGGTTTCTTACGATAAAGCAATTATTGCAACAGGCTCGAATTCTTTTATTTTACCCGTACCCGGCAGCACCAAGGATGGGGTAGTCGGCTTCCGTGATATCGCGGATTGTGATGCAATGCTGGCAGCAGCGAAGCAGTACCGCACGGCGGCTGTGATCGGCGGAGGCCTGCTAGGTCTTGAAGCTGCAAAGGGTCTTGTCAATCTGGGCATGGATGTTACTGTTGTGCATCTGCTGGAGGATCTGATGGAGCGTCAGCTGGATCGTACCGCTTCTTCAATGCTACAGGCAGAACTTACGCGTCAAGGTGTGAAGTTTGCCATGGGCAAGCAGACTGTGGAACTGACCGGCGAAGAACGGGTTACTGGTCTACGCTTCAGTGACGGCAGTGAGTTGCCGGCAGAGTTTGTAGTGATGGCTGTTGGAATCAAGCCGAATGTCCAGCTTGCGAAGGACAGCGGAATTACCGTTAACCGCGGGATCGTAGTTGACGATTATATGCAGACTTCTATGACAGATGTGTATTCTGTCGGCGAATGTACAGAACACCGGGGAACCTGCTACGGACTCGTTGCACCGCTATTTGAGCAGGGCATGGTTCTCGCCAAGCATTTGTCCGGGGTACAGACTCCGGGCTATGAAGGCTCAGTTGTAGCAACCAAACTCAAAATTTCCGGGGTAGATGTGTTCTCCGCTGGTGAATTCACCGAAACGCCTGAGCATACCGTCATTTCTGCCAAGGATGAATGGAAGCGAACCTACAAGAAGATTTTGCTTAAGGATAATGTGATTGTCGGTGCCGTTCTGTTCGGTGATGTAACGGAGTCTGCGAACTTGCAGAAGCTTGTGAAAAACAGCACAGAGATGACCAATGAAATCTATGATGAAGTTATGGGCACAAGCTGCTGCGGCGGAGGCGGAGCCAAGAAAGGGATGTCCGTTGAAGCGATGGCCGATGAAGAAATCGTCTGCGGCTGCAACGGGGTTACCAAAAAGGCTATTGTGGATGCAGTTACGGAGAACGGCTTCACTACAGTGGATGAGATTAAGGCTTGTACGGGTGCAACCCGTTCCTGCGGCGGCTGTAAGCCTGTGGTTGAGCAGATTCTGCAGTTTGTTCTCGGTGACAGTTTCCAGCAAAGCGCCAAGCAGGGCATTTGCAGCTGTACCCCGCTTAGCCGGGATGAGATTGTAGCGGAGATTACAGCCAAAGGCCTTAAGACCACCAAGGAAGTCATGCATGTCCTGGACTGGAAGCAGGCAGAAGGCTGTTCCAAATGCCGCCCAGCAGTGAACTATTATCTGGGGATGATCTACCCTGACACTCATGAGGATGAGAAGGAATCCCGGTTCGTCAATGAACGGATGAGCGCCAATATTCAGAAGGACGGAACCTATACAGTTATCCCGCGGATGTATGGCGGGGTGACGACTCCTGAGGATTTGAAGCGGATTGCCGATGTGTCCCTGAAATATGATGTGAAGGTTGTGAAGGTGACGGGCGGACAACGCCTGGATCTGATTGGTGTCAAAAAAGAGGATGTACCGAAGGTGTGGGAGGAGCTGGATATGCCTTCCGGCTATGGCTATGCGAAATCCCTGCGTACGGTGAAGACCTGTGTAGGTTCGCAGTTCTGCCGCTTCGGCACACAGGATTCCATGGGCATGGGCGCTATGCTTGAGCGCAAGTATGAGCGGCTGGATATGCCAGCCAAGTTCAAGATGGCGGTTAACGGCTGTCCGCGTAACTGTGCAGAGTCCTGCACGAAGGATATTGGGATTGTCGGCAATGACGGCGGCTGGGAAGTATTCATCGGCGGCAACGGCGGGATTAAACCACGGATCGCAGATGCCTTCTGCAAGGTGAAAACCGACGAGGAGCTGGTTGAGGTCTGCTCCGCGGTCATCCAGTATTACCGTGAGACCGGTAATTACTTGGAGAGAACCTCCGAATGGGTAGAGCGCATGGGCCTGGAGCATATCCAGACTGTAATCATGGGCAGTGACGACAACCGTAAGGAGCTGGCGGCACGTATTGACTTTGCCCTGGCCCAGGTGAGTGATCCTTGGAAAAAAATGCTGGATGACAAAAACACCCGCACCGCGTTGTTCGAGCAGACACAGGTATAGTCTTAAGGGGAGAGGGAGAGAGCATAATGGAACGGAGTAACCGGGAGTATACAGTAGGAGCTGTTGAAGATTTCATGCCCCAGATTGGCCGGGTAGTGAACGCAGGAGAGGTGGAATTAGCCATATTCCGCACATCGGACGGCGCAGTCTATGCGGTCCGCAACCACAGTCCCCACCCGAAGGGCGGCCCGCTCGCTGAGGGGATAGTATCAGGCTATTATTTGTACGATCCGCTGCATGATTGGAAGATCGACCTTCGCACGGGAGAGGTTCAGGCTCCGGACCAGGGCCAGGCCGAAGTCTATCCGGCAGCCGTGGATGGGGGAGTCGTCAAGGTCACTTTGCCTGCGGCAGTAGCAAGGCTATAAATTTAAAGAGGAGCAGGTGCTGATATGTTTACGCAGAGCGTAGAGAATATCGTTGAGACAGCCGTAGGCAAACGCGACAAGATGAATGAGAGCCTGCCCAAGTATTTCTTGGCGGCACTCCTGGCAGGAGCTTATGTAGGTATTGGTATTATTCTGATCTTCTCGCTGGGGGCGCCGCTAGCCGCGATCAAGTCACCGTTCCAGCCGCTGATTATGGGCGCATCCTTCGGGATTGCCCTGACCCTGGTTGTATTCGCAGGTTCAGAGCTGTTCACGGGAAATAATATGTTCTTCACGGTAAGCACGCTTGCCGGGAGAACTACGGTCTGGGACACCGTGAAGAACTGGGTCCTGGTATTCCTCGGCAATGTAGCCGGTGCAGTAGTTCTTGCCCTGCTGATTCAGGGATCGGGTCTCTTCAAGGCAGCGCCTGCCGAGCATCTGATCTTCGCGGCAGCAGCCAAGAAGATGAGCCTGCCGTTCTCGGAGCTGTTCTTCCGCGGCATTCTCTGTAACTGGCTGGTCTGCCTGGCGCTCTGGATGTCCTCCCGCGCCAAGAGTGAAGCGGCGAAGCTGGTGCTGATCTGGTGGTGTCTGTTCGCCTTCATCGCGAGCGGCTATGAACACAGTGTAGCGAACATGACACTCCTCAGTGTAGCTGTGCTGCTGCCGAATCATCCAGAGACTGTAAGCATCGCCGGCTGGTTCCACAACATGATTCCTGTTACGCTAGGCAATATCATCGGCGGCGGTGTATTCGTCGGCATGGCCTACTGGCTAATCTCACCTGTGCGAACTCCGCGTAACGTATCTGCTACCCCTCAGACTAAGAAAGCAAGCTAACTTCTCCGTATAAAGTCCCGCAGCTGCTACATGGCTGCGGGGCTTTTTTGTCGCTCTATCCCTGCTATAATAGGGATAATTCTTACCAGGAGGTTATTTTCATATGAATATATTGATTCTTGGTGCTACCGGCCGGGTGGGGAGCCACATTGTTACCCATGCTCTTCAGGATGGACATCATGTGACAGTGCTGGTCCGCACGCCGGAGAAGGTTCAGCCGCTCCATGCCAACCTGACGATCATCGAAGGTAACGTTCTTAATCAAGATGATGTCGCCCGGGCAGTGCAGGGAAATGATGTAGTTATTAGTGCATTGAACACCGACGGGACAACCACGCTTACAGACAGTATGCCTTTTATCATCGAAGCCATGTATGGGGAGGGGATAGAGCGCATTATAACCGTAGGAACTGCGGGCATTCTCCAAAGTGAGCTTTCGCCTGAACTCCTGCGTTACCAATCCAGCGAATCTAAACGCAGGTCCACCCGTGCCGCTGAGGAACATGAACAAGCCTATCGCTTGCTGGAGCGATCGACACTGAAATGGACCATTGTGTGTCCAACCGCTTTGCGAGACGGAGAACGCTTGGGAATTTATCGTGTGAGACAAGATATTCTGCCCGAAGGCGGCACTGAAATATCTGTAGCGGATACAGCAGAATTCACCTATAGTCAAGTTGAAGCTAGCGATTTCATAAGAGCTCGTGTGGGTATAGCTTATTAATGAAGGGGAGCAATCCAGAAAATGAACCGAGGAGAGGGCTGCGATGGAAAGCTTTAACCATTTTGGCGTATATGGAATTTGTCAGCGTGACGGCAGGCTGCTGGTGATACAAAAAGGAAGAGGCCCGTATAGCGGAAGATACGATCTGCCGGGTGGAAGGCTTGAAGCGAACGAATCACTGCTTGACGGCTTAGTCAGAGAATTTATGGAAGAGACCGGATTTGCAGTCACGGTGGAGAGAAACCTGGGTACCTTCGATTTCTTTGTACGTTATCAGGAGGACAACTACACGCATATGCATCATCTGGCAGCACTATATGGGGTTGAATTGGCCGGGGAGCAGGCCCCTGCAGCTATTTCGGCTTTTGCGGAACAGGATTCGCGTGGGATTGAATGGGTGGATATGACTAGAATAACCCTAGATTCTGCTTCTCCGCTAGCCGTATATGCTGCGAAGTTCCTGAGGGGTGAGGATCTGCCTTTAGCACCAGAATATTATGATGATTGGGAAGTAAAAGGTACATAGGATGTGCATCTAGAGCGGTGAATTCATCTTCAGACAAGAAAAAAAGACGCCGGACAGGGCGCCTTCGACCACTCTATTAAATTTATGGGGTCAGATATGTTTCAATGAGGTGAATAGAGGGTATTATTGATAGGAAATTAAATTTAAATTCGGCAAATTTCATTGGGACATAATTCGCAGTGGCAGATTTCCTGAAGCATCGTCAGATTCTTGATGACAATCATGCCATTCTCATACTCTACCGCGTCTTTTTTACGCAAATCACTCAGCATGCGGTTGACGCTCTCACGAGTAGCGCCGATCATGTTGGAGAGATCGGTATGGGTGATTTTTTTGTTGATGAGAATGCTGTCGCCAGTCTTCTCGCCATACGTATTCCCCAGACGGATCAGTGTGGAGCAGAGTGCACCCGGTTTGCCGTACATCATCAGATCGCGGAATTTCGTCTGTGTGAGACGGTGATGAATGCCCATCCATTTCATGAAGTCGATCGCGAAGTCGCAGTGCTGGCAGATCAGAATCTCAAGATCCTTCTGCTCGATAACGCCAACTTCACTTTCCTCAATAACTTCGGCGGTGAAGCTATGCTTCGTGCTGAAGAACGGATCTGCCTGGCCTACCATGTCACCTGCCTGATACATATACAGAATCAGTTCTTTGCCTTCGTCTGTTGATTTGGTTAATTTCACTCGTCCACGTTTGATATAAAACAATTTATCCGAAAAGTCGCCTTCCCAAAACAGGTGAGAACCCTCTGGGACCATGCGTTCCTTCATTGTGACCAAAAGCCGGTTAAAGTTCTGTTCGGAGAAACAGTTTGTATTGCCGCGGGCTTCGATAACATTATAATGTTCCTTTATCATAATCGACATCCCCTTTATTCCCTCAGTTTTTCAGTAAATTTTAAATTAATTATACCTTGAAATTCCTCTTTATGGGTAAATATTTTCCCGTAAAAGTGTCGAATTTTTAACATTGTGATAATTTTCACTTCATTTGTGTGAGAGTTGATGTTTTTTTGGACCAGAACGGGTTTATTTGCCCTGCACTACAGAACATTATAGCAGCTGCCTCCTAATCCGGATAGATCCTGGGAGCAAGCGGCTTTTTTGCGTTGGTCACACATTTCCGCATTCCGTAAAAATACACATAACTCTCTTACGCACAGACCTTGGTCCAGAAGGAGCTTAGAGATACTCTGAAACTGAGCGTCCGAACCTCCGTATAGAGCGGCGGAACAGACCGAGTATTCTCTTAGCGAAGGAGAGTTCCAACATGGCAAAAGTAGCAGATCCATATCTGAAGGTCGATCCATGGGCAATTACTGAGGAGGGCTTCGATCCGGAGCGAAACCGGACTTCAGAATCGATTTTTTCACTGGGCAATGAGTATATGGGGGTACGGGGGTATGCGGACGAGGGCTACAGCGGCGATTCATTGCCGGGCAGCTATTTCAATGGACTGAATGAGCAAATGGAGGTCGGCAACCACTATAAGGGTATTATCCGGTCGCTGCGGTATATGGTGAATGCGGTAGATTGGCTGCATACCCGGATTTCGGTGGATGGTGAACCGCTGGATCTGGCTCATTCCCGCATTGAGAAGTATACCCGCAGACTGGATTTCCGGACGGGAACCTATACACGGGAGTTCATCTGGCTGCTGGCGGACGGGAAAAAGCTGAAGCTCCGCTTCACGCGGCTGGTAAGTATGACGACGTCTCATCTGGGGATGCAGGAGATTAGCTTCACCGCGCTTAATTTCACGGGTAAGGTGGATATTTGTACTGGCCTTGACTTCGGCATGGTTCATGAGGAACACGGCCAGAGCATGTGGAAGGAGCAGCGCAGCGGGGAGGAGGGTGCGGTGACTGCCATTATGGCTAGTACACTGACAACCGGGAATCAGCTGTTCTCGGGCTTTGTCCTGAAGTCTTCGCAGGCGCTGCATACGGAGCTTGTGGAAGATGACCGGTATATCGGGCGGCAATTCTCCCTTATGCTGGCTGAAGGGGAGCCAGCTTCCTTCACGAAGCTGGTGGTCAATGTGACGGACAGTGATGCTTCACGAGCAGCAGACCGTCTCTGGACAAAAGGCATGGAGCTGGCAGCAGCGGCTGACCGGCTGGAGGAGGAAGAGGTGCTTGCTGACCAGGCCGCCTACTGGAGCGGCATCTGGGCAACCAGCGATATCCGGATTGAGGGCGACCCGGAGAATCAGCAGGGCATCCGTTTTTGTATTTTCCAGTTGTATCAGACTTATCACGGGGACCATCCCGGGTACAACATCGGTGCCAAAGGGTTAACCGGCGAAGCTTACCGGGGGCTTGCCTTCTGGGATACTGAGTCCTACTGTCTGCCGTTCTATCTGTTCAATAACCCTAAGGCGGCCCGCAGTCTGCTGGAATTCCGCTACAAGACGCTGCCTCAGGCGCTCCAGCGCGGGAAGGATGTGGATTGCGCGGGCGCGTTCTATCCGATTGCTACGATTGACGGGACAGAGAGTTGTGACCTGTGGCAGCACTCCAACCTGCAGCTTCATGTCGGGACGGCCGTCTCCTATGGAATCTGGCATTATGTGAATAATACAGGCGACCGGGAATTCCTCTACAGTAAAGGGGCCGAGATGCTGATTCAGATCAGCCGTTTCTATGCATCCCGTGGTCAATGGGGGCAGCGCAGCGGGGAATACGGGTATTTCGGTGTTATGGGACCCGATGAATTCCAGCTAATGGTCAACAATAACTGCTACATTAATCTGATGGCTCAGAAGTTATTCGAATACACGCTCGAAACGGTAGCCCTAATGAAGGCGGAGGCACCGGAGGAATATGCAGCGGTTATAGCGGATACTGCGCTCCGCGAGGAGGAATTGGCCGACTGGGACCACAAGCGTACCCATATGAAAATCCCGTTCGATCCCGGTAGCGGCATCTACGAGGAGCATGACGGATTCTTCGACATGCCGCATCTGGATATTCATTCGATTCCGGTGTCCGAGTTCCCGCTCTATGCCAACTGGTCTTATGACCGTCTGTACCGTTACGATATGATCAAGCAGCCGGATGTGCTGATGTTCCTGTTCTTGTATAACGGGCAATTCTCCCGCGAGGCCAAGCTGGCGAATTATGAATATTATGAACCGAGATGTATTCATGAATCCTCGCTCTCGCCGTCCATTCACTCGATTCTGGCCAGTGAACTCGGCAAGCCGGAGGAAGCATACCGGTTCTTCGAGTTCGCCACGCGTCTGGATCTGGACAACTATAACCGGAATACAAGAGAAGGGCTTCACACCACATCGATCGCCGCAGCGTGGATGAACATCGTCTACGGCTTCGGCGGGATGCGCTCGGATGGAGATTGTCTATCCTTCCGGCCGGTGCTGCCGAAGCAGTGGACCGCCTACAGCTTCCAGGTGATGTGCAGGGGCGTATTGCTGGGGATTACGGTAAATGCAGAGTCGGTCTGCTTCAGAGCAGTCAATGGCGGAAGCGTGGAGGTGCTGATCTATGATCAGCGAGTGACCGTAGATGAAGCAGGTATAGAGCTTCCGCTGGCTGAAGGGATGCTGGCGTAATGGACTGGAAGGTAAGCGAGTGCGGGTTCGACGCTGGCAGAATGACGACGAATGGCAACAAATATATGATCGGTAACGGATACATGGGCTATCGGGGAGTGCTGGAGGAGTACGGCAAGGACCAGCTTGCGGCGGTTACATTGGCCGGAGTATATGACCGGGCGGGCGACAAATGGCGCGAGCCGGTGAACGCTCCGAATGGACTGTACACGGTCATCAGCTGTGACGGAGAAGTGCTTAGCGTACTGGAGACAGAACCGCTGGCTCATACACAGAGTCTGGATCTCCGCACAGCAGTCCACCGGAGGGAGACGATGTTTGATATCCGGGGAGGTGGAAGGGTGACCCTGACCGCAGAGCGGTTCGTTAGCATGAATCAGCTCCACTTGCTGGCAGCCAGATGGACCCTTCACTGCACCGTCGATTGCCGGATCGGGATAATGACGGGAATCGATGGCGCGATATGGGATATCAACGGCCCCCATCTGTTCGAACAACAGAGCAGCTCTGCCGGCGGGGTGCTGCTGTCAACAGCAGTTACCGGGGAGCTGGGGCAGCAGGTGGCGGTGGCTGAGCTTATAGCGTTCGGTACGGCTGAACAGGCGAAGCGGGTTGACGCTGTTATCGAGCTGGATGGAGGAACCGCACTGCGCCATATTTCTATAGAAGCCAAGGCAGGTGAGACTTATACATGGTGCAAATATGCAGCCGTGTTCACCGGTCTGGATGGCGAAGGCGATCCTGAGGAAGACGGGCCTGATGAGCGGGCGGTGCAGACTGTCCAGGAGGCCGCCGCTACAGGATATGGCGGACTGCTGGAGGCTCACCGGCGTAAGTGGGCGGAGCGGTGGTCACGAAGCGATTGTGTCATTGAAGGCGATGATGAGGCGCAGTTCGCTCTGCGGTTCAGTATGTATCAGCTGCTGATCATTGCACCTACGCTGTCGGAGAAGGTCTCGATTCCGGCACGCGGCTTGTCCGGGCAGGTCTATAAGGGGGCCGTATTCTGGGATACGGAGATGTTCATGCTGCCCTTTTTCCTGCACAGTGATCCTGAGATTGCCCGCAATCTGATGATGTATCGCATCCACACGCTGGATGGTGCGCGGCGGAAGGCGGAGGAATACGGATATTTAGGCGCCTTCTACGCATGGGAGAGCCAGGACTCCGGGGACGATGCCTGCACCCTGTTCAACGTGAACGATGTATTTACAGGACGGCCGATGCGGACCTATTTCCGCGATAAACAGATTCATATCAGTGCAGATGTTGTGCATGGACTCTGGCAATACGTGACCTTCACTGGAGATGACAGCATCCTGGCGGACGGCGGGGCAGAGGTGATCTGGGAATGTGCGCGTTTCTTCTATTCCTATGCTTATTATAATCCCGTGAAGCAGCGGTATGAGCTGCTGGATGTTACCGGACCGGATGAATACCATGAGCGGGTGAATAATAATGCGTTTACGAGTGCCATGGTTCAGGAGACACTGAAGATTGCCTTGCAGACAGCAGAGCGGTTGCAGGACAAATATCCGGCCGTGTATAACGGTCTTGCTGAATCTTATGCGGACGGGCCGTTCCTGGATGAATTCACAGATATGCTGGCACAGCTCTATGTTCCGCAGCCCGACCCGAATACGCTGGTGATTGAACAATTCGGCCGTTATCTGCAACTGGAGGATGTGTCTCTGGCTGAGTTGAAGGCACGGGTCATTCACCCGAATGAGTACTTCGGCGGAGGCAACGGGCTGGCTACCACAACAGGAATCCTCAAGCAGGCGGATGTGGTGCTGATGCTGTATCTGTTCAAGGGACAATTCAGCAAGGACGTGAAACGGGTCAACTGGGAATTCTATGAGCCGCGCACGGAGCATGGCTCAAGCCTAAGCGCGTGCATCTACGCCCTGGTCGCTGCGGATATCGGCTTGCCGGACTGGGGATATCCCTATTTCATGCGCACGGCCACGGTCGATCTTACCGGCGAGTCGAAGCAATACGTCGGTGACCTGTATATTGGCGGTACCCATCCGGCTGCGAATGGAGGCGCATGGATGGCTGTGGTTCTTGGCTTCGCGGGATTACAGTATGACGGCGAGAGCGCCATACTGAATCCGTCGCTGCCTCAGGCATGGGAGTCTGTAGAGCTGCCGGTTGTGCTGCGCGGCGGCAGCTTCCGGCTGCGGATCAGCCGGGAAGAGATTACCGTCACGGCTGCGGAAGGCAACAGCGAGGCTGTCACGTTCGCCGGATTCGGCGGCGAAGCTGAGCTGTGTCCTCCGGGGATGCAGCTGCGGCTGCGGGCCTAATTCCGCAACCGTATGTTTCAGATTTATTTCAGAGAGGAAATGTTAACGATGCTGGAGCATATGAAGGGCGCTATCTTCGATCTGGATGGCGTGATTGTAGACACGGCGAAATATCACTATCTGGCCTGGCGCTCGCTCGCCGGGGAGCTGGGCTTCCCGTTCACCGAGGAGGACAATGAGCGGCTGAAGGGCGTCAGCCGGATGCGGTCGCTCGATATTCTGCTTCAGATCGGCAGTCTGAGCTTCGGCGAAGCAGAGAAGCTGGCGATGGCGGAGAAGAAGAACCGCCTCTATGTGGAATATATCTCCGGATTGGACGAATCTGAGCTGCTGCCCGGTGTCAGAGCCTATCTGAATGCGCTCAGAGCACGCGGCGTGGCTATTGCCCTTGGCTCTGCGAGTAAGAATGCGGAATTCATATTGGATAAGCTGAATATTGCGGGGTTGTTCGACGTTGTTATTGACGGCAATAAGGTAGCCCGGGCGAAGCCGGACCCTGAGGTGTTCCAGACCGCCTGCCGGGAGCTGGGGCTGCAGCCTCAGGACTGTGTGGTATTCGAGGATGCCGAGGCCGGAGTAGCTGCCGGCAAGGCTGCAGGAATGCAGGTGGTCGGCATCGGGAAGCCTGAAGTGCTGAAGGCAGCGGATCTGGTGATATCCGGATTGCATGAATTGTAAGAGCTTGATAGAATGGCCCTTGAGGAACTTTTTTCCTCTATTATCTATTCTATTATAGAAGGAAAGCTTGAGGGATGATGATGGAAACGTTGTTGCTATGGTCTGAAGGTGTGCCTGGAGCGCTGGGTGCCAGTGAAGAGGATCAGCCTGCGATTACACCGTATTTAGTCGAAGGTAAGGGGAATGCAGCTGTTCTGGTCTGTCCGGGAGGCGGGTATGCAATGCGTGCCGACCATGAAGGCGGTCCGGTAGCGGAGTGGCTGAATACACTGGGCATCTCCGCGTTCGTGTTGCGCTACCGTGTTGCGCCTTACCAATACCCGAGTGCACTGCTGGATGCTCAGAGAGCGCTTCGCACGATCCGCTTCCGGGCGGACGAATATGGAATTGACCCGGACCGTCTCGGCATTCTGGGCTTCTCAGCGGGTGGACATCTCGCTTCTACCGCCGGGGTATCTTATGATCTGGGCAATCCTGATCACCCGGAGCCATTGGAGCGGCTGTCCAGCCGTCCGGATCGCCTCATTCTATGCTATCCGGTCATCTCAATGACCGAAGGGGTGACACATCAAGGCTCGAAGGAGAATCTGCTGGGAGCCGTTCCCGATGCAGAGCTGTCGCTTAAGCTCAGCAGCGAGTTCCAGGTGACTCCGGACACGCCGCCAACGTTCCTCTGGCATACCTCTGATGATGATTATGTCCCGGTGGAGAACAGCCTGCTGTTCGCCGCAGGTCTTAGCCGCCATAAGGTTCCATTCGATCTGCATATCTATGCGCACGGTGTACACGGTCTGGGCTTAGCCCCTGAAGAGCCGCACACCAAGACATGGACGGATGCCTGTGCCTCATGGCTGCAATTGAACGGGTATACGAGAGCGTGAACTTCTGTATCTATGCCCGCGTCCAAGGGGACGGTAAATAATCACCTTAGATAAAGGGCGTCCCACGCTGCCGGTCGGCAGCAGGACGTTCTTTTTTGCAGGGGTAGAGACCTTTAGATAACTGGTTCAGATGACTATGCTGCTATATTAATTTATAATATTCTACGGATAGGGTGATTCGAGAGACCCAGGAAAGGCAGGTACATATTATGAGTCTTATGTTTTCACGCGTGCATACAGCGGAAGAGACCGCTGAGGTTGCCTTGTTGGCGGCAGAGATATGGCGCGAATATTATATCACCCTTATTACTTCCCAGCAGATCGAGTATATGCTTGACAAGTACCAATCGGTTCCAGCGATTACGCAGCAGATCCATGAGCAGGGTTACGAATATTACTTAATCCATAGCGGGGAAGGTTCTACGGTGGGATATATGTCGGCCAGACAAGATGAAGGGAAACTCTTCCTGAGCAAGTTCTATATAGGCAAGGAGTACAGGGGGCGCAGCTACGCCAGCCAAGCGTTGGCCTTCCTGGAGAAGCTGTGTCAGGACCGTAATCTGACTCATATCTGGCTGACAGTCAATCGTGATAACGAATCCAGCATTGCGGTATATCAGAAAAAAGGATTCCGGATGATACGGGAACAAATAGCGGATATCGGTAATGGATTTGTTATGGATGATTTTATTCTGGAGAAAGAAATCCCGGTCCCCTGAGAGAGGAACAGCTTATTCATGAACAAGGATTCATCCTATAATCAATCGGTGACCTATTGGAAGCAATATCAGAAGTTTTTCCCGGATGACATGCAGATCAATGAAGGCCATTTACCCGCAGAAGAGTGGATGACCTGGAACCATGCTCATATTCATCTGGACCGTATGCCTGCTCCAAATGCACCCTTGAAAATTATTTTCATTCATGGCGCTGGAGGCAATGGAAGATTGCTCGCTCCATATGCACGTATGCTGCAAACTTATGGTTATGAAGTCGTCTCTCCGGATCTGCCGCCCTATGGTCTAAGCTATACCGATTCAGCGGAATCACTAGATTATCAGCTCTGGATTGACATCCTGAATGAACTGATCGAACAGGAGCTTAGAAGGGACGGCAAGCCTATTATTCTGCTGGGCTCCAGTATTGGCGGCATGTTGGCTTATCACACCGCAGTACAAAGTAAGCAGGTCAAAGGGTTAATTGCAACGACATTTGTGGATACGAGTGATGTGAAGGTTCGTGATCAGTTAGCTCCCAACATACTCATTAGCCGGTTAGGGGGATGGTGTATGAATCAATTCCCTGCCCTGCTAGACTCCCTGCAGATCTCTGTGAATAAAGTATCCCGGATGAAATTGATCACGAACAACGCCGAACTGACCAGACTTATTATGAATGATTCCCATGCGGCAGGCACAAAAATCCCTTTACGCTTATTAAGAACATTTCTAAATATGAAACCGGTCCTGAAACCTCAGCACTTTGACCTGTGTCCGGTATTACTCGTTCATCCTCAATTAGACCCTATGACTCCTTACCGCTTCAGTAAACCGTTTTATGGCCATCTTAAAAGCAGAAAAGAATCTGTGATTCTAGAGGGCGCAGGTCATTTTCCGATTGAACCACAGGGGCTGGAGCAGATGATTATGGCTGTGCTTGCTTTTTTGAGAACAGTAGAGGATGAACTCTAGACAGCAGGAACGCCAGCTATAAATACTATTCATTAAAAACCAGTCACCACGGCAGCTCCGTGTTGTGGCTGGTTTTTGTTTCTGAGTTGATGCAATAGTAAAACTCCATACAAATGGACATAAAGAACTTTGAAATAAACCTGTGTAAGCGCTTGTAGGTTTGTTAAAATATAAGAACTTATATGTTTCACACGATAACTTATCCTTCTATTTCTCGCTGAAACGGTACCGTCCTTTAAAAGGAAGGCAACGCCGTTTCCACTTGTATTATTGGAACTGGAGGTGAATCCAGATGTTGTCCACGCTTGTAAAACCCATTGTCAGACTCAGTGTCAAGCAGCAGTTGATTCTGCTGTTCCTGATCATGATTACGCCTATTCTGATTCTGAACAGCTACGGCAACTATAAGGCAGAGGAGATTCTCAAGCACCATGTGACCAATGCCTATGTGGAGCTGAACAAGCAGAATTTTGCCATCATTAACAGAGACATCGATACGGTGAACAAAATTACGACCACCGTCATCCAGAATCCGGTCCTGCAGCAGCTCAACATGAGCGGAAATGATACGGTGCTGGAGCGTGTGGAACGTTACGAGACCATCGAGAAGCTGCTCGGGAGCTATTCGCAGGGAGCGGAGCGGGGTGACGGCATTTACTACTCGCTATACGTATATGATCCCGATAACTACTACTTTTTCGCCCCCAATTTTCCGCAGGTGAAGAAGGCGGGGGTTTATTTTTTCTCCAAGGAGGAACGGCCGTACTGGTTCGATCAGGTAGTGCAGCAGAAAGGCCGAGGTACCCTGATGTTCACCGATAAGCTGAGTCCGCAGGCCGAAGAGCTGAAGACGCTCACTTATGTCAGGGCTGTCAATAATATCTACCGGGGGGAAGGGACGCTCGGCGTGCTGGTGGTGACCAAGATGGAATCGAAGATCGGTGAATCGCTAAGGTCCATCTCACTGCCGGACGGGGAAATCTATCTGACGGATATGAGCAACCGTGTACTGGCCTCGACCACGAATTCAACCGGAGAGGTGATCGTTCTGCCGGACGGCTCGGAGGCGGGAGATCCTGAGGGAACCGAGGATATTATCACGGATGACTTCATCTATGTGGTGAACAACAATCATGCCTTTGAGCAAAAGCTGGTCTACAAGGTACCCGTCAAATCCCTGCTCCAGCAGCAGAACGAAATGAAACGCGTCATTCAATACATAACAGTGGCCTACGCGCTGTTCGGACTGATCATCATTACCTACTTTTGGCGTTCGCTGATGACCCCTTTGCAGAAGCTGGCTTTTTTTGTACGCAAGTATGAGCCGGGCAACCGTGTGCCCGAGACTCCCCGCAGAGGCAGTAACGATGAGGTCAGTGTGCTGATTACCGCCACGTACGATATGGCCCGTAGGCTCAACAGCCTGATTATGTACAAATACCAGATGGAGCTGAAGCAGAAGGAATCGCAGCTGCAGCTGCTCTATCAGCAGATCAACCCGCATCTGCTGTACAACACCCTGGAGAGTATTTATTGGAAAAGCTCGCTCGAAGGCAACGTGGAATCGGCGGAAATGATCAAGGAATTATCCAAGCTGATGAAGATCAGCTTAAGCCGGGGCCGGGAGCTGATCACGCTAGAAGAAGAGCTTGAACATGCCAGTGCCTACATCAAGCTCCAGCAGCACCGGCATGATTATGTGTTCGCCGTTATCTGGAATATCGCTCCCGAGACCACCAGGAATCTGATCCCCAAGATCACCCTGCAGCCCCTGATCGAGAATGCCATTATCCACGGGGTTAAGCATATGGAGGAGGACGGCGAAATCATTATTACCTCTGTGCTGGAGGATGGCCGGATTCGGATTACCATTGAGGATAACGGCTATAAGCAGGTCGATTATAAGGCTATCGAACAGATACTTAATGATGACAGTCCGAACCCGGTGAACGGCTACGGTATCCGCAATATCCATCAGCGTGTGCAGCTGCATTTCGGCGGGGATTACGGGATCAGCTACGGACCGCGCGAACGCGGAGGCACGATAGTAAGTGTGATCCTTCCGAAGTCAGAGACTATAGAGTAGAGGAGAGAATACGGTGTTCAATATACTGGTTGTTGATGATGAGCCGCTCATTTGCAAAGGACTGAGCAGCCTGCTGGCTGCTTCCGGGCTGGATATTGACCATATCTATACGGCCGGCAGCGGATATGAGGCACTGGATTGTATCCGTATGGAGGAGATCGACCTGCTTGTGACCGATATCCAGATGGGGGCTATGAGCGGGATCGAACTGATGCAGCATGCCAAAATGACCAAGCCCTGGGTGCAGACGATCGTCATCTCTGCGCATGAGACCTTTCAGTACGCCCAGATGGCCGTCCGGCTGGGGGCGAGGGACTATCTGATCAAGCCGCTGAACAGTGAGCAGTTCCTGGATTCGGTGCGCAGTGTCGTCCTGAAGATGAATAGACCGTCGCCGGAGCTGGCTACTTATATGGATGGTAATGGAGACCGCTTCCGCCTCGAGGAGCCGCTTCCCGAGTACAGCGAGCTGCTGAACAGTCTGCTTACAGAGACTGCGGCGGTGCTGGGGGCAGAGGAGAAGCTGCGCAAGCTGGATGAGCTTAAGCTGCAGGGGCCGTTTTTTGCGGTGATCAAAATCAAGCTCCCCCTGCCGCAAGACAGGCCTGAGCAGAGGTACACTACCCGCGATCATAGCCTGCTGCGTTACGCTGCTTTGAATATCGCCAAGGAGTTGCTGGATCAGGAGTGGAATTCCACCGCCTTTTATTCGCCGGATCAGGAGATTACGGTCATCATCCAGTGGGATGAGCAGAGCTACGAGGAGCCATCCACCGGCCAGCTGAGCCGTCTTGAAATGCTGGGACGCAGTCTGCATTTTAATATTCACCGCTACCTGCAGCTGAGTGCTGTTATCGGCATCAGCCAGATTCTGAAGGGGCTGAGCTTCATGGATGTGCTGAACCGGCAAGCCTCGAAGGCGATCCTCTGGAACAACGAGCAACCCGATCATTTTGTGTTCTATTATGGGGATTTCAACTGGAACAACTATGCTGCTGATCCGTCGCCCGAGGAGCTGCATACGCACAGCAATCTGATCGTGCAGAAGGCGAAGGAATATATTGACGGGAATTACGCCCAGAAGGGGCTGACGATCCATGAAGTAGCCAAGAAGAATCATGTCAGCCCTAATTACCTGAGCTATCTGTTCAAGAAGAATACAGGTTACAACCTGTGGGAATATGTCATTAAGCTGCGGATGGAGGACAGCCGGGAGATGATTCTGAACACCGATCTGCGCAGGTATGAGATTGCGGAGCGGGTCGGATACGAGTCGCCGGAGCATTTTAGCAAAATTTTCAAAAAATACTTTGGGCTCAGCCCCAGCGAGTTGAAGAAGTAAGAACGCTTACGATTGCCATAGATATAGACATGTTAAGTCTCTCCCTCATTTCCTACAATGAAGACAGGAGGCGCTTTCCCGTAAAGTGCTGAAAGACGACAGGAATGAGGGAGCCGGAATGAATCAGTCTGCTGCGTTACATGATCACCTTCTAGCGGAGCTGGAGAACAAGCCGTACAAGCAGAACCGCTGGAAAAAGAATTACTGGGGTGTGATGTTTCTTGTCCCCGCATTGATTATCTTCATTATGTTTATGTGGGTGCCTATCTTCAAAGGGTTCCTGTACAGCTTCTACACCGTTGATTTCGTCAAAGGCAATACCTTCGTCGGCCTGGACAATTACGCCAGGGCGCTTACCGACCCCGATGTGCTGATTGCTGTCCAAAACACCCTGTACTATATGCTGCTCTGCCTGGTGATCGGCTTCTGGGTTCCGATTGCCTTTGCCATTGCGATCTCTGAGCTGCGGAAATTTGGCGGATTCGTGCGCGTTGCCGCATATTTGCCATATGTCATGCCTGCTGTAGTCCTATACGGGCTGTGGCGTTGGCTGTATGATCCGGTTGGACCGATTAATGCCGTAATCGGCAGCACCGGAGCGGAGCAGATCGCCTTCCTGACCGATACGCGGTGGTCGATGATCTCGCTGGTCTTCATGGAGACCTGGCAGCAGTTCGGCTCGGGGATGCTGATCTATCTTGCTGCGGTGCTTAGTATTCCCCGGGACTGGTATGAGGCCGCCGAGATTGACGGAGCCGGAGTCTGGGCGCGTATCCGCCACATCACCCTGCCTTCGCTGCGTAATCTAATCCTGCTTATGCTAATTCTTCAGGTCATTGCCACCTCACAGGGCTACCAGTCACAGATGGCCTTACTGGACGGGGGGCCGAACAATGCTACGCTGACGTATGCGCTGCTTATTGTGAAGTATGCTTTTACCAGACTGGATTATGGTACGGCGACTGCGCTGGGGATGCTGATGTTTGTTGTTCTGGGCGGTTTGGGCATTCTTCAGTTCAAGCTTAACAAGGAGGACAACTAGGATGAAGAGCGCAGACAGAGGGATTCTCTCGGAGCATGACTTGAAAAAGACCAGCAACAGGGTTGTTTACGGAATTATGGTGCTGTTCATTGTCCTGATGATATTCAGCATGTTGTATCCCATACTTATGACAATGTTCAACGGCCTTAAGTCCAACGTCGAGGTGAATTCTTTCCCGCCGCATTTTTTTCCGCAGGAATGGCATTTCGGCAATCTGAAGGATGCGCTGAATTATATCGATCTGGCCATGTTTCTGCGGAACACCCTGTATATTTTTGTAGGAAATATGGTCGCTACCTTAATTGTATTGGGACTCGCGTCTTTCAGTATCTCGCGGATGAATGTGCCTTACCGCAAGGCCTTCTATTTCTTCTTCCTGATGACGCTGTTCATTCCGGCCACGAGCTATATGATTCCGAACTTTGTCAATCTGAAGGAGTTGGGTCTGCTCAATCAATATGCGGCCTTCTGGCTGCCGGCAGGCGCGAACACGTTCTTCTTCCTGCTGCTTAAGAACTTCTTCGACGGAATTCATCCCGAGATTCTGGAAGCCGCGCGGATGGACGGGGCCTCGGAGCCAAGAAGCTTTTTCACCATCGCGGTGCCGCTGTCGGTTCCGATTTTTGCAACACTGGCGATCTTCATCTTCTCCACAGCCTGGAACGACTGGTTCTGGCCGTCGCTGGTCATGCACAGTGAGGACAAGTATACGCTCGCTACCGCCATCTATAAGTACGTTATCAATGTAAAGGCACTGAACACGAACATCAAATTTGCGATTCTATTTATTGTCTCTCTGCCGCCGATCCTGGTGTTCCTGGTCTTCCAGAAGTTCATTATGCGCGGAGTTTCACTGTCGGCGGTCAAAGGCTAGGCAGGAAGGATAAGTTCCGGTAGAGATCGTAAACCTGCACATGAAGGGAATATAAATACACCTCGTTTGTAAACGGTTTCTCTTTTAAGATGAATTTGTAAGCTCATTATGATATGGAAAAGGGGAGTTACCATGCGTAAAGTTTCCAGCGTATTCGCCTGCCTCCTGGTCACGGGGACCTTATTGTCCGCTTGCGGGGGCAATAGTAACGGCAACAAGCCGGCGGCTGACGGGGGAGAAGCGACACCTGCACCAGCGGCTACCCAAGCGGCAGAAGAGTCGGCAACCCCGTCACAGGCACCGGCCGATGATATTACCCAGAAAAAGGTAACGATCAAAATCCACTATCCTACGCCTGACCTGACCGAGGTGAGAGCGCAGGAGGATGACAAAATCAAGCGGTTCCAGGAAGTCTATCCGAACGTGGAGATTGTCAAGGACGACTGGCAGTATAATGTAAGCGAGATCGGGGTGAAGATGGCTGCGAACGAAGCGCCTACCTTCTTCAACACGTATGCCACCGAAGCCAAATTCCTGATTGAGAAGGGCTGGGTAGCCGACATCACCGATCTGTGGAACAATTATGAGTTCAAGGATCAGATCAATCCTGTGCTGCAGAACCAGTTCATCATTGACGGCAAGGTGTATGGAGTAACCCAGAAGGGTTATGTCACTACAACAATGATCAACAAGAAGATGCTTGATGACAAAAGTGTAGCTGTACCTCCAATGGACTGGACCTGGGACGACATGCTGAACACAGCCAAAGGAGTGGCCGATCCCAAGAAGGGAATCTCCGGGATTGCGCCAATGGGTAAGGGCAACGAAGCAGGCTGGAATTGGACCAACTTCCTGTTTGAAGCAGGCGGAGAGATCCAGAAGATTGAAGGCGGCAAGGTGGTGGCAACCTTCAATTCCGAAGCCGGGATCAAAGCGCTGGACTTCTATAAGAAGCTGAGATGGGAAGCTGGGGCCGTTCCCCAGGATTGGGCGCTCGGCTGGGGCGATGCTGTAGGCGCCTTCCAGCAGGGCCGCACCGCGATGGTGATGGCCGGATCTGACGGTGTCATTGAACAGGCGCTTAACCAGGGCGGGTTCAAGCCTGAGGATGTGCTGACCTATCCCATGCCTGCGGCTGAGAAGGGCGGCAAGCATACCGGTGTTCTCGGCGGCGACTATCTGGTCATCAACCCGAATGCCAGCAAGGATGAGCAGGAGATGGCCTTCCGTTATATTACCTTCGACTATTTCTCGGATAAAGGCCTGGAAGCGCTCGACGCCATTATCAGCCAGCGTAAAACGGACGGGAAATACTACATCCCGCCGCTTCTGGATTACTATGCTGCCGATTCCGACTTCGGCAAGAAGACCAAGGCCGTCTATGACAAGTACGACATTGTATATCAGTACAGTCCCGAAATCATGGCGCTGCTGGACGGCAAGCCTGAAGCCCAGTACAACACTCAGGACTATTATGCAACGATGTCCAACGTGATCCAGGAGCTGTTCGCCAAGGAAGGCACAGACTCGAAGGCCCAGCTTGATGCGGCGGCCGCAACGGTCCAGCACAAATTCTTCGATACGATTAAGGCAGAGTAGCTTAAGATGGCTTTCCCTAGAGTCGGGAAAAAGATGAATAAGGGGGAGACAGCAGAGATGCTGTCTCCCTTTTTTTAAAAGATAAGAATTTATATGCTTCGCGCTATAATTATCCTTATCTTTCTCGCTGAAACGGAACCGTCCTTTAAAAGGATGGCAATGCGTTTCCGCTTGTTAGCTGAGATTTATATTTATATTCACCGTCTGAGTGAGTCTATAGAAGAGCACCGTATGAACCGAAGTTACGGCTGGGCATTCGTGAGCAGAATTTCCGAGGCCCACCCGGCATCGCAAGGCAAGATGGGCCATCAACGCTACAGCTTGTGGGTTGGCGTTCGCAGATTAGACAAATATCAATTAAATATTGCATATAATATGGAAAAAATCCCGGTATATGATCGAATGAAAGCGCTTTGAAAACAACTCAAAAAAAACTTTATACTTTGTGAAAGATTTCACTATACAAGGTGAAAAGGATGTGCTAAGATAAATGTATAGAAAGAAACAACCTAAAAATTGACAGGAGGACGAGGGAGATGGCAGTTAAAAACGAAGTCGCCGCCCAAGTGAAACAAACCACCGCTGAAGAGTATATTCAGGTTTTGGTGGATAAAGCAAAGAAAGCCCACGAAGCGTTCATGGGCCTGGATCAAGAGCAGACAAACACAATCGTTCATGCAATGGCGCTGGCCGGACTCGACAAGCATATGTACCTGGCCAAACTGGCTGTTGAAGAAACAGGACGCGGAGTATACGAAGACAAAATCACGAAGAACATCTTCTCCACTGAATATATCTGGCACGGAATTAAGTACGACAAGACTGTAGGCGTTATTGAGGATAACGTTTATGACAGCTTCCAGAAGATTGCTGAACCCGTCGGAATCATTATGGGTATCACACCGGTAACCAACCCAACATCCACCACGATGTTTAAAGCTTTGATTTCCGCAAAGACACGTAACCCTATTATATTCGGTTTCCACCCGTCGGCGCAAGAGTGCAGTGCGGCAGCAGCCAAAATTCTGCATGATGCAGGCGTAGCAGCCGGCGCACCTGAGAACTTCATCCAATGGATTGAACTTCCTACGATGGACAAAACAAACGCACTGATGAACAATCCGGACGTTGCACTGATTCTGGCAACCGGCGGATCGGCAATGGTCAAAGCAGCTTACAGCTGCGGCAAACCGGCACTCGGCGTAGGTCCTGGTAACGTGCCTGCCTTCATTGAGAAGAGTGCTGACATTGATCAGGCTGTAACAGACCTTATCCTGTCGAAGACTTTCGATAATGGTATGATCTGTGCTTCCGAGCAGGCAGTCATCATTGAAGAAGCTATCTTCGATCAAGTGAAGAAGAAAATGATTGCAAACGGCTGTTACTTTGTGAACAAAGAAGAAGCTGCCAAGCTGACAAGCGGCGCAATGAACGTTGAGAAATGTGCGGTTAACCCGGCTATCGTTGGCCAATCCGCAGTGAAGATCGCTGAAATGTGCGGCATTCAGGTTCCTGCCGGAACGAAGATTTTGGTAGCTGAGCTCGAAGGTGTAGGCACTAAATATCCATTGTCCGCTGAGAAGCTGAGCCCGGTTCTGGCTTGCTACAAAGTGAAGAATGCTGACCAAGGTATCGAACGCGCAGCTCAAATCGTTGAATTTGGCGGCATGGGCCACAGCTCGGCTATCCATTCCAATAATGAAGAAGTCATCATGAAGTTCTCCAACCGTCTGCAAACCGGACGTATTCTCGTCAACTCGCCATCCACACACGGCGCAATCGGCGATATTTACAACACCAATATCCCTTCATTGACACTGGGCTGCGGATCTTATGGACGCAACTCGGTATCGCAGAACGTGACTGCAATCAATCTGATCAACGTGAAAAGGGTGAACCGTCGTACCGTGAATATGCAATGGTTTAAAGTACCTGACAAGATTTACTTCGAAAAGGGAGCCTCTCAGTATCTGGCCAAAATGCCTGACATCACACGTGTAGCAATCATCACTGACCCTATGATGGTGAAGCTGGGATATGTGGAAAGAGTTGAACACTATCTGCGTCAACGCCAGACTCCTGTAGCCATCGAAGTGTTCTCGGAAGTTGAACCAGATCCATCGACGACTACTGTAGAAAAAGGCGCGGCAATGATGCACAGATTCCAGCCTGACTGCATTATCGCACTCGGCGGCGGTTCCCCAATGGATGCTGCCAAGGGCATGTGGCTGTTCTACGAACATCCGGATGCAGACTTCAACGGTCTGAAGCAGAAGTTCATGGATATCCGCAAACGGGTATACAAATTCCCTAAGCTCGGCAACAAAGCAAAATTCGTTGCGATTCCAACAACTTCGGGTACCGGTTCTGAAGTAACATCTTTCGCAGTTATCACAGACAAGACAACAGGCAATAATACGAAGTATCCTCTGGCCGATTATGAGCTGACTCCAGATGTAGCCATTATCGATCCGGAATTTGTATACAGCTTGCCTAAGACTGCTGTTGCCGATACTGGTATGGACGTATTGACCCATGCTATCGAAGCTTATGTATCTGTAATGGCTAGTGACTATACTGATGGTCTGGCAATCAAAGCGATTCAGCTGGTATTCCAGTGGCTGGAGAAATCCGCACTGCAAGGCGATAAGCTGGCCCGTGAGAAAATGCACAACGCTTCAACACTTGCCGGTATGGCATTTGCGAATGCATTCCTGGGGATTAACCACAGCTTGGCGCACAAATGGGGCGGACAGTATCACACAGCACACGGCCGCACCAATGCGATCCTGATGCCGCATGTTATCCGCTACAATGCCAAGAAGCCTACGAAGTTCGCTTCGTTCCCTAAATATTCGCACTTTGTAGCTGACGAACGGTATGCCGAAATCGCCCGTATTCTGGGATTGCCGGCTCGTACTACCGAAGAAGGCGTAACCAGCCTGATCAATGCCATCCGCGACATGAACAAAAAACTCGGTATCGAAGAATCCTTCTCGGCTCTTGGTTTCGATCCTAAGGACTTTGAAGCCCGCGTAGATTACCTGGCTGACCGTGCATTTGAAGACCAATGTACAACTGCCAACCCTAAAATGCCGCTGGTATCTGAGCTTGCCGATGTATACCGCAACGCATTCTACGGAAAATTCGATAACTAATTAACGGTTGCCTGGCGAAGAATAAGGTTAAAGGTTAATATGGGACTGGATGGAAGTGACAAATATCACCGAAAGAGTGATATTTGTCACAGTCCTTTTTCAGAAAATAAACTAAAATGTTTATATAAACAAAGATCCCAGTTATACAGTCACGATTGTGAATTTTATAACAACCAGTAGCTAAGGGATCACGAGACACGGGATTAACCTTCAAGCCCGCGATCTCTACAAATATACTAAATATAAATGGAGGGATTTAGCATGTCGGTGATTGAAAAAGAAGTACAAGAGGTTAAGTCGAGCTGGAGAAATTTCACAAAGGGTACATGGGCTAAGAAAGTTGACGTTAATAACTTTATTGCCAAGAACATCAAGCCTTATGAAGGAAATGAAGATTTCCTCGTAGGTCCTACCAGCAACACTACTGAACTGTGGAAGATTATCTCCCAACTGAGTAAGGAAGAAAGAGAAAGAGGCGGCGTATGGGATGTTTCCCTCGATACTGTCTCCACCATCACTTCCCATAACCCAGGCTACATTGACAAGGACAAGGAACAGATTGTCGGCGTTCAGACTGACGCGCCTTTCAGACGTTCTATCCAACCGTTCGGCGGTATCAAGATGATGATCGATGCTACTAAGGCTTACGGCTTCGAGCTTCCGCAGAATATCGTTGACATGTTCACGAACATCCGCAAAACGCATAACCAAGGCGTATTTGATGCATATACACCAGATATGAGAGCTGTGCGTAAATCGGGCGTAATCACAGGTCTTCCTGATGCTTATGGCCGCGGACGTATCATCGGCGACTATCGCCGTATTGCTCTGTATGGTATTGATTTCCTGATCAAAGACAAGAAGCAACAACTGACTGAGCTTGAAGTGGATTCCATGACAGAAGAAGTTATCCGTCTGCGTGAAGAGCTGTCCGAGCAAATGCGTGCTCTTGGCGAACTGAAACAAATGGCTGCAGCTCATGGTATGGACATCTCCAAACCGGCTGTCAACTTCAAAGAAGCTACACAATGGGTATACTTCGGTTATCTGGCGGCTGTTAAAGAGCAAAATGGTGCGGCAATGTCCCTTGGACGCGTATCTTCCTTCCTTGACATCTATGTTCAACGTGACTTTGAAGAAGGTACTCTGACTGAAGAACAAGCTCAAGAAATCGTTGACCATTTCGTAATGAAGCTGCGTATCGTGAAATTCCTGCGTACGCCTGACTATAACGACCTGTTCTCCGGCGACCCTACTTGGGTAACAGAATCCATCGGTGGTATGGCTGAAGACGGTACAACTCGCGTAACCAAAAACAGCTTCCGCTTCCTGCATACCCTGTACAATCTGGGACCGGCACCAGAACCAAACCTGACTGTACTGTGGTCCGAGAAGCTGCCTGAAGGCTTCAAAAAATATTGTGCCAAGGTATCCATTGAGACCAGCGCTATCCAATATGAGAACGATGATGTTATGCGTCCATACTGGGGTGAAGATTATGCAATTGCCTGCTGCGTATCCCCAATGCGTATCGGTAAGCAAATGCAGTTCTTCGGTGCCCGTGCCAACCTGGCTAAGGCTCTGCTGTATGCGATCAATGGTGGTAAAGATGAGAAATCCGGTGCTCAGGTAGGTCCTGAATATCCTGCGATCACTTCTGAATATCTGGATTATGATGAAGTAATGAAACGCTTCAAACCAATGATGGAATGGCTGGCTAAGACTTATGTCAACACGCTGAACATCATTCACTATATGCATGACAAATATTCCTACGAACGTATCGAAATGGCGCTGCATGACCGCGACATTCTGCGTACGATGGCTTGCGGTATCGCCGGACTGTCCGTTGCTGCTGACTCCCTGAGCGCAATCAAATATGCTAAGGTTAAGCCAATCCGCAACGAAGAAGGCATTGCCATCGACTTTGAAACTGAGGGTGAATTCCCTTGCTACGGTAACAATGACGACGCTGTTGACGGCATCGCTGTTGAACTGGTTGAAACCTTCATGTCGATGATCCGCAAAAACAAAACTTATCGTGATGCTGTGCCGACTCAATCGGTACTGACTATCACTTCGAACGTTGTATATGGTAAAAAGACTGGTACTACTCCTGATGGACGTAAAAAAGGCGAACCATTCGCTCCTGGTGCTAACCCAATGCACGGACGCGATAAGAAGGGCGCCCTGGCATCCCTGAACTCTGTTGCCAAACTGCCTTACTCTGATGCACAAGATGGTATCTCTAACACCTTCTCCATCGTTCCTAAGGCACTGGGTAAAGACGAAGATTCCCGTAAGTCCAACCTGGTATTCATGATGGATGGATATTTCCACAATAACGCTCAGCACTTGAACGTTAACGTATTTAACCGTGAGCAGCTGCTTGACGCTATGGATCACCCAGAGAACTATCCACAGTTGACCATTCGCGTATCCGGCTATGCTGTTAACTTCATCAAGCTGACCCGTGAACAACAGATGGATGTTATCAACCGTACGTTCCACGATTCCATGTAAGAATGGTTCTTGCTCTACAAGAATTGAGATAACGAAGGAGCTGCCGCCCTTGAAAGAGGGCGGTACACTCTTGTTTAAAATTCATTAAAATTTTAAGGTTTTTTTGAAAGGATGACATCTCATGCTTAAAGGACATATCCACTCTTTGGAGACGTTTGGAACGGTGGATGGCCCGGGTATCCGCTTCGTGCTTTTTATGCAGGGCTGCCTGCTTAAATGTCAGTATTGCCACAACCCGGATACCTGGGGACTGAATGAAGGCAAGGAAATGACCGTCGAGGAAGTGCTGGCGGAAATTGAGCCTTACCTGAATTATTATAAATCGTCCGGGGGCGGTCTGACCGTATCCGGTGGTGAACCGACGCTGCAGGCGCAGTTCGTCAAGCAATTGTTCACCGAAGTGAAGAAACGCTGGAATCTGCACACAACCCTTGATACCAACGGCTATAATGATGGATCGAAAATCAGCGACCTGCTGGATGTTACCGACCTGGTGCTCTTGGATCTCAAGCACATTGATGATGAAGCGCACATCAAGCTGACCGGCAAATCCAATGATCGTACCTTGAAGCTGGCCCGCTGGTTATCAGACCATAACCGTAAAATGTGGGTTCGCCATGTGTACGTTCCCGGCATTCACAATAAGGAAGAGGATCTGCAGAATCTCGGCCGCTTCATTGGCACGCTGAATGGAGTAGAGAAATTCGAAATCCTGCCTTATCATGTGATGGGGATCTACAAATGGAAGGAACTGAACCGTCCCTATGAGCTTGAAGGGGTGGAATCACCTTCCGATGAAGAAGTGCAGCGTGCGTACCGGCTGATTGAAGAAGGCCGTAAACAGTCTGCTCTGGTATAATCTCATACCTATAATGAACAAGCGGAGCTTCCCATTTGAGAAGCTTCGCTTTTTTGATGTCATTAAACCTGACTGGGTTCGCTTACATTAGAGGATTTTATCCCTATTGAAGATGAATCTTAACCTTACGATTACCAAGGTGATTTCCTATAATTAGAATTGTAAGGGAAACCACTAAATAGGGAGGGTCACCCGTAATGAGAAAAAGTCTAACACTGCTATTGTCTCTGATGTTCGTCACCTCAGCGCTGCTGACAGGCTGCGGAGGTAACAAGAATAATGCTGCCAATAGTAAAGGTGAGCCGGCGGCGACGGAAGAGGCTGCTGCTACGAATGCTGCCGCAACTGAAGAACCGGCAAGTGCTGAACCTTTTGAGATGACGATTCGTCATACTCAGGTTGGGGCAGACAAACAGAAACGACTGGCTATTCTGGAGGATGTGGTGGGCAAGGTGCAGGCGGATGTGCCTGGACTGACCTTCAAGCTCGATGGTGTAGATTCGGATGTGAACCGTAAAGAGAAGCTGCGCGGTGAAATGGCGGCTGGTAACCCTCCGGAGATCTTCGACCTGTTCGGTAGCCCGGACTCCAAGATCTATGCCAAAGAAGGCAAGCTGCTTGATCTGACCCCTATTCTCGATGAATTAGGCATCAAAGACAAGTTCTCCAATCTGGACCCGTTCACCTATGAAGGCAAAATCTACGGCCTGCCCATCGGCGGCTCCGGAGAAGGCTTCTTCTATAATAAAGAATACTATACCGGCAAGGGCTGGAAGGCTCCGGCCACCTTCGCCGAACTGGAGCAGCAGCTGGCCGATATTAAAGCGGATGGTAAAGTGCCAATGGCTGGTGCTTCCAAAGCAGGCTGGGTACCGCTGATGCTGGCCAACCATCTCTGGTCCCGTTATGCCGGACCGGATGTGACCGCGAAGTTCGCTACCGGTGAAGCGAAGTGGAATGATCCCAACGTAGTCAAGGGCTTGGCGAAATATAAGGAATGGGTGGATAAAGGCTACTTCAAGAAGGGCGAGCTGGGCTTCGAATATGCTGAATATACCACCCAGTTCACCAGCGGAGAAGCAATCCTGATGTACGACGGAACCTGGAAGTCTTCCGTATTCAAGGCCGGACAATCCGGCGAAGGCCTGATCGGTAAGGTCGGCTTCTTCAATATTCCGGCGGTTGAAGGCGGAGTAGGGGATCAGACGGCACTGATGCGCGATGTGAACAACGGTTATGGCTTCTCAGCATCGGCAAGTGAAGATGAGCGGCAGCTTGCGGCGGTGAAATCCTTCATTAAAAATATGTTCAATGAAGAAATGCAGCTGCGCGGTCTGGTTGAGGACGGTGTCCTGCCTGCCATGAAGATCGATCCGGCTGTGCTGAACAAGAACATTACAGATGATCTGATGAGCGAGATCGTCGCGGTGTTGAACAGTTCCCAATCCTCCTTCCCGGCCTTTGACTCGCTGGTGCAGGCGGATGTCACCACTGAGATCAGTAATATCCAGATTCAGAGCCTGATCGGCGGGCAGACGACTCCGGAGAAGATGGGCGAAGCACTCCAGAAGATTCAGGAAGAGGCCAACGCGGCAGTGGAATAAGAAGCGGTGAACTATATGTGCCCTGGTGCTTGCTCCAGGGTACATTTTTCAAAAGAAAAGCAATATGGAGGTAGTTATGAATAAGGCACTGAGAAATCCTCTAGTGTTCATTCTGTTCGTTATTCCGGCACTGATTCTGTTCATTATGTTCTTCATCTATCCGATCTTCAGCTCGATCTACTATAGCTTCACGAGTTGGAATGGTGTATCCGATACGGTCAAATATGCCGGAGTGAACAACTTCAAGAAAGCCCTGGGCGATGAACGCTTCTGGGTTTCTGTGAAAAATAACGGCTGGTTCATTCTGTTCTCTGTAGGCATACAGGTGCCGCTGATAGTGTTCTTCTCCTTACTGATTGCGAATGTGAAGAAGCTGAAGGGGCTGTACAAGACGGCGGTATTCATGCCATCCATTATGTCTACTGCAGTAATCGGCATTCTCTGGGGCTTCATCTACGAGCCGAACATCGGACTGTTCAATAAAGTGTTAGGCCTGGTCGGCATTGAGCCGGTCTACTGGCTGTCGGACGAACGGTTCGCCATGCTGTCGATTCTGATTACGAATGCCTGGCAGTGGACCGGATTCTATATTGTGATGGTGCTGGCGGCGATTCTCTCTATACCCGGTGAGCTGGATGAAGCAGCGGCCATCGATGGCGCTACGGGGTTCCAGCGGGCTACACGCATCACCCTGCCGCTGATCGTACCGATCATTTCGGTCGTGATTATGCTCTCGATTGCCGGAGCGATGAAGGCTGCCGATATCGTCATAGTAATGACTAAGGGCGGTCCGGCCGGTTCAACAGAGGTTATGGCCACCTATATGATCAAGTATGCGATTACCAACTTCAAATACGGGTACGGCAATACGATCGCCGTTCTGATCTTCTTGTTCACGCTCGTGGTAACCGCCCTCTACCAGCTGGTGTTTGCCCGCCGTACGGAAAGGATTGAATACTGATGCCGCGCCTGCTGAAGAAAAGTCTGCCGCACATCGCTTTGCTGGGGTATCTGTTAATTGTGCTGTTCCCGTTCCTTTTCGTCCTCTTCTCCTCTGTGAAGAAGGATAACAATGCGATTGCCCTCCATCCCTTCGGCATTCCGAAGAGCTTTGAATGGTCCAACTATGTGGAAGCTTGGGTGAATGCCAAGATCAGCACTTATTTTTTCAACAGCTTATATATTTCGATTCTTGCTTCTGTGGTATCTATTCTGCTGGCGTCTATGTTCGCCTTCGCGGTCACGCGGATGCGCCAGGGGAAGTGGAATAAGATTCTGTTCTCGCTGGTTCTGATCGGGATGCTGATTCCGAACAACGCGCTGATGCTGCCTATCTATACGATTGTCCGCAAGCTGCACATTCTGAATACCCACTGGGCGCTCATTATCCCTTACATTGCCAATGCGATCCCGTTCACGATCATTATTCTGGCCGCCTTCATGCGTTCGCTGCCCAGTGAAATTGAAGAAGCGGCGGTCATGGATGGCTTGAAGGCTCCGGGCATCTTTGCTAGAATTATTGTACCCTTGACAGTTCCGGCGATGGTTACTGTATTCATTGTTAATTTCCTGGGAAATTGGAATGAATTCCTGCTGGCTAACTATTTCCTCTCCAATGACGAGCTGCGTACGCTCCCTGTGGGGATGGTTCAGTTCCGCGATCAGTACCAGATGAATTACGCACAGATGTCAGCGGGGATTGTCTTCAGTGTGGTTCCGGTCATCGTGATCTATGCGGTTCTGCAGGAGAAGATTATTGAAGGCGTTACCGCAGGCAGTGTAAAAGGATAACATTAATCATGTCAGGAGCAATGGCCGATGAATCTGCGCTACAAATTGTTTACGGCATTCTTAGGCCTGATTATCATTCCGCTGTTCATTCTTGGCATGATTATGTTCTTCGTGACTTATAATTCCATTGAGAAGAAATACAGCCAGCAGTCCGAATATTCGCTTAAAGCGATCAGCTACAGTATTTCCAGTGTGTTCAAGGATATGGACAATGTGACAGACAACGGAATTGCCACCTCGGTGTTTCATATGGCGCTCAGCGCGGATGATCCCTCCAAGCAGGATTTAACCGATGCGGAGCAGCTCAGCCTGAATGCGAGCCAGCGCAATTTCCGGAGTCTGCTCTATAATCATCCGTCGATCAGCTATGCTTTCCTGTATAATTTCAACGGGAAAGGCAGCTCGGAGATTGTATCCGTCTTCAACAAAGAGAACTTCCGCACGCTGCCCTATGATAAGTTCAAAGGCAGCGAGCTTTATCAGGAGGTCATGAAGCTGAACGGGGTTCCGAAATGGCTGGCCCCGCATGAGTACCCTGAACTGACCGGGACGGAGGCTGTATTTACGCAAATCCGGCTGGTTAAGGAGCTTAGCTTCTTTCAGAATATCGGCATTCTGGTGGTGCAGATCAAGAACTGGGAGTTCGAGTCGATATTCCGCAATCTTAAGATAGGGGGCACGGATCAGAAGGTGTCCTTCATGCTGGTTAACGATGACGGGATGATTCTGCTGGACCCGGACAGGAAGCTGGACGGACAGGATTTCCGTGACTTCACGACGAAGGATATGACCTTCAAGCCTGGTTTTCAGAGCTTCAAGACGCAGTTTGGCGGCGAGAAAAGCATTCTGTCGGTCTACCATCTCAAGGAGTATCCCTGGAGTCTGGTCTCCATCACTTCTTGGGATACTTTGTCTCATGAGGTAACGGTGTTTGCCCGCTGGTTCGTCGTTGTGATGTTCCTGTGCCTGCTGGGGGCGGTTATCTTCAATCTGTTTTTCATGAACCGAATTACAGGCGGAATTGCTGTGATTGTGCGCTTCATGCGCCGGGTGGAGGACGGAGATCTCACTACCCGCGTCGAGGAGAAGGGTAACGATGAGATGACGCTGCTGGCCAAAGGCTTCAATGATCTTATGGACAAAATCAATATGCTGTTCAACCGGGTTCATGTGGAGCAGCAGCGCAAGAATCAGGCGGAAATGCGTGTGCTGCAGGCGCAGATCAAGCCGCATTTTCTGTTCAATACCCTGGAGTCGATCAATGTGCTGGCTGTGCAGAATGAAGGCCGTAAGGTCAGTGAGATGGTATATCGGCTGGCTAGCATCCTGCGGATCAGCATTCAGGACAAGGATGAGATTACGCTGGAGGAAGAGGTTAAGCATCTGCGCAATTATCTGGACATCCAGAAATTCCGCTTCGAGGACCTGTTCGATTATGAGCTTGAAATTCCGGCAGAGCTGCTGAATTGCGGGATTCTGAAGCTTACGCTCCAGCCGCTGGTAGAGAACAGCATTCAGCATGGTTTTGAGGGGATCGGGTATAAGGGTCTGGTGAGCGTTAAGGTTTGGGAGACCCAAGGTAATCTGATTCTGCGGATTCAGGACAACGGGATCGGCATGACTCCGTCCCAACTGTCCATGTTTCAATATATGGTGAACGATACGGCAGAACAGAAGCCGGAGGATAAGCCGGGTCAGGGCATACATCTCGAACGGCGGGGGCTTGGAGTCCGCAGTGTAGCAGACCGCATACGTATAGAATATGGCGACCGGTACGGGATTTTCATATGTGCAAGTCCGGGTGAAGGAACGATCATCCAGTGCGTCATTCCGAAATACGGGCAGGGGGAAGGCCATTATGCTAAAAGTATTATTGGTTGACGATGAGGCGCCTATTCTGAATAATCTCAACAGAGTTCTTCCCTGGCAGGACATGGGGATGGAGGTTGCGGGGATGGCCCGCAGCGGAATGGAAGCTCTGCGCATGGCCGAGGAGCAGCCGCCGGATCTGGTGCTCTGCGATATCCGGATGCCGGTGATGGATGGGCTGACGTTCATCGGGAAGCTGCGGGAGATGGGGCTGGAGAGTGAAGTGCTGCTGCTCAGCGGCTATCAGGAATTCGATTATGCGCGTGAAGCGATCCGTCTGGGAGTGAAGGAGTACATCTGTAAGCCGATCCACTACGGGGAGCTGGGTGACAAGGTGCGGGAGATCGGTGCCCGTATCCGCAGCAGGCAGTACAAGGATAAATTGTATAACAGCATCCCGTTGTTCCAGGAAGTGCCTGCGGCTGAGGATACCATCAAAAAAACACCGGAGCAGCTCATGAATCAAGCCGTACAATACATTACGGAGCGCCTGAATGCTGACCTGGGCATTGACGAGATAGCGAATAGGATCGGCATCAGCAGCAGTTATTTCTGCCTGTTGTTCAAAAACCATTTTGCGATGACCTTCGTGGAGTATGTTACGCAGCAGCGGATTGAAGCAGCCAAGTTCATGCTATCAAGCAGCGATAAGAGCATCACAGTCATCAGCTCCGGGGTCGGCTATCAGGAACGCCGTTATTTCACCAAGGTGTTCCTGAAGCAGACGGGAATGACCCCCAAGGAATACCGCAGCAAGTACCGGACGGTCGACGCCCGTCCTTAGCGGGTTGCCGGCCATAGCGATTGTCCCCGATAAGGGGCGGTCGTTATTTTTTTGTTTTCTTTTTACACAGAATGAAACTTTTCGCTATAACATGCGTCTAATACTATGTTTTGTAAAATGAACGTGGCAAAATATACTGCCGTCCTGCGAGGGGCGGTTGCGTTTTTGCGGGGATTATAAGGTGGAAAGAAAGCAATAAAGATACCTGCCTTATACACTACAATGGGAGCAGAAGGAGTCGTACAATGAATTTGAAAAAAGTATTTTTAGTGGCAGTATTGGCTGTATCGCAATCCATTGCAGCCGTGCCGGCTTGGGCCGCGCCTGTCAGCACAGAGAGTGCAACACCTCAGAGCGTTAACGCAGCGGCAAACACCGCTGACACACAGCTTCAGCCCGAGTCAACAGATCCGCTGCCGCCGCTTGTTACCGAGCCGCCAGCAGGTACAGTGATTCCAACCCCAACTCCGGTTCCGGCCGTAGTTGTTCCTACAGCAACACCAGTTCCGGGAGTAACGGAAACACCGATTCCGGCGGCTACTGTAGCACCTGGGGCTACTATTGCTCCTGTGGACGGTACTGTGCCGACTGATGCCGTTCTGCCTACGGCTACTCCGTTAACGGAAACGCCTGTAAGCCCAAGCATGACTACCTCTGCTGCAGGGGGAGGCCAGCTTATTCTGATGATGAACAGCAATAAGATGTTCAGAAACGGAACGCCTTACACGGCCAATCAGCCGATGGCAGTCAAGAACGGCGTCTCCTACGTATCGATCCGCGCAATGGTGGAAATGGTCGGCGTTGCCTTCACGTATGACGCCAAAACCAAAGAGGTTATTGTGACCAAGGGCACGAGCATTATGCGGTTCAAGACAGACAGCAAGATATACACAGTCGATGGTACCAAGGTTACCATGAAGGGTCCTGCGTACCAGTTCAAAGGCACCTTCATGATACCGTTAACCTCGATAACCTCTGCACTCAAAATTCCCTACACCGTTGACAATGTGCAGAAGCGGGTTATTCTTACGCTGAATACGAAGCCGACTGCCTCCTTCACAGTTCAGCCCAAAGAAATCTATGCTGGTGAGACTACTGTGAATTATGTTACCTACAGTTCTTCCCCGAACGGTACGCCGATTGTTGAAGAACGTTGGAGCGGCAATAAGATGGATGTATACGATCAACCGGGATTCTATACGGTTATTTACTCTGTACGTGATGCGAACAACCTTTGGAGTGATCCTTACCCGGTAACGATCCAGGTATTGCAGCCTAACCAGCCACCAGTGGCTCAATTCACAACAGACAAAGAGGAATACAAAATGGGTGAGCCGGTAACCCTGACAGATACCAGCTATGATCCTGAGAATGAAGAGTTGACCGCAACCTGGAACAATCGTTCCCTGGCGTATTTCACCCCGGGACCTCTGTCCATTCAGCTTACGGTTACGGACAAGCACGGTCTTAGCAGTACTTTTGAGAAGATGATTACAATCACCAATGAACAATTGTATACACAAGATGAAGTAACGAAGCTGTTCACCATTCCGGGGGATATCATCAGTATGGACGGCGGGATGATTCCGGCGCTCCCTAACCTGCCGTATACGCTGTCGTCCGAAGGCTACACCCTGATCCGCAGTAACAGCCCGGAGACCGTTCAGACGGAAGGTGTACTGTACCGGGAGAGTTCAGTGGGCAATACGCGCTTCCTGGTGCATCATATGAACAATATGGCTACCAGACAGAAGCTCTATGTGATTGCAACGAATAACAACCTGTATCCGACAACCATTAACATCCAATATCTAGGAATTGCCGGACCGGTGACCTCACCGGAATATACTGGAAAAGTATCGATGGAGAAATACTTCAATTCCATGGTTACTGGCTTGGCCGAATCGCAAATTACCCTGCAGCCTGGGCAAAGTCTTCCGATTATGACAGACCTGAACAAAGTCGCCATGAAGCCCAAAGACGTAATGTCGCTGAGCGCAGACCTGTTCAGTGATCTGCCGGTTCAGTATAACGTAGTTATGGTGGAGCAGAGCAAAGATCCTGTCGCCGAGCTGCCTTATCTGCCGGTTCTTGACATTGACGGCGTGCATACCAGGGGAACATTCCCCGATTCTACCCGCATCATGAACGTGACCGATCTGGTGGGTACCACGCAAAGCAAGCTGCTTCTGGGCGACAATATAAAGGACAAGAACCTGGACGGCATTGATCCAATGAAGGGGACATATGTTTCCAACGCCGGTAACTTCGGGGTACTGTACAAAATCGTACTGGACCGTGTTGCAGCAAACACGCTGATCACCTTCAACCCGCGCGGGGGTCCTTATCTGGGACCGTTGCTTGTAAACGGCACAATGGTGAACCTTCCAAATAAGGGGGTAATAGGAAAAACATCAGATACGAACGCTGTAGTCTACCGTACCGGAGAGTATGAAGGGCGCGTGGAGATTGTGTTCTCCGTCGCTTCCGGCAGTAATCTGCCCGTTAACTTCGTCTTCACTCCGCTTCCGGCCAAGAAATAAATATTCCCTATAGCACAGACGGCAGCGTTCCTGATGGAACGGCTGCCGTTTTGTTTTTCTGATGCAGGTCTGTGGATACGGGAGCTCGAAGGCAGTTTTATTGACGGGGCAGTGCTTTTGGGGCATTATAAAGAGAGTGCAATACAAACGACCTAATTTCATGGGAGATGAGCGAATGCTGTCGACAGATCAAATACTGGAAGCCATGTCGGGGCAGGGGCTGCGAATCACCGATCAGCGCAAGACGCTTGCCAGATTATTCGGCGAGAATACGGGATATTTGTCTGCGAAGGATGTATATGAGCATATGGGCCGCAAGTACAGCGGGCTCAGCTTCGATACCGTCTACCGCAACCTGCGTGTCATGGAGGAGCTTGGGGTACTGGAGCAGATTGTATTTGAGGAAGGTGTCAAATTCAAGGCAAGCTGCAGTCAGGATCACCATCACCATCATATGATTTGTCTTCAATGCATGAAGACTTACCCGATTCAGTTCTGTCCGATGAATCTAACAGATCCACCCGATCAGTTCCGGGTGGTCAAGCATAAATTTGAGGTGTTCGGTTACTGTAAGGACTGTGAGCAGGGAAGAGAAGAAGTGCCGGCTGTGGCGACTCACGGCAAAGAGGGGCACTGAATATGGCTACCTTACGAAGAACGGTACAGGCCCCTATCCGGGTCTACCGCAAGTTCATTTCGCCGCTGAAGCCTGCAACCTGCCGGTTCTACCCGACCTGTTCGGCCTACGCGCTGGAAGCCATCGAGATTCATGGTGCACTGAAGGGCTCGTGGTTGGCTGCGCGGCGGATTGCCCGCTGCCATCCCTTCCATCCGGGGGGGCTTGACCCGGTGCCGCCCCGCGAGGAGCAATCCTCCGGAAAGAAGCCGCTGCATACGACTTGACATGGACAGCTTGGATGGGTATATTTTGAATAATACGTAATATTCCGAGGAACGGATGAGTAGATGTGGATGACCATTACAGAGAACCGGGTGCTTGCTGGGAGCCGGTATGGGACGCCAGATTGAATATGGTCCGGGAGGATCTGTATTCGAGCGTGAGCCGGTAGTCACGGCTGCGTAAGATAACAGCGTGTTCCAGCGTTAATGGACAGTTCCGAGAAGGGACTGGCGAAGCCTGTGCTCTGTGAGGAGCCGGGGAACTTTGGGTGGTATCGCGTGAGTATACTCTCGCCCCATATAGGGGCGGGAGTTTTTTGCGTCAGGATATGTAAATACGAGATGGTATAACGAAGGGATGACAACAGAATGAGTGAGAACAAAACCTTTTATCTAACAACACCGATCTATTATCCGAGTGACAAGCTGCACATTGGACATGCGTATTCTACAGTAGCCGGTGATGCTATGGCCCGCTACAAGCGTCTGCGCGGCTATGAGGTGCGCTACCTGACGGGGACGGACGAGCACGGGCAGAAGATTGAAGAGAAGGCCGGGAAGGCCGGGAAGACCCCTCAGGAGTTCGTGGACGGGATTGTGGTAGGCATTAAGGATCTGTGGAAGAAGCTGGACATCTCCAATGATGACTTCATCCGTACCACGGAGGATCGCCACAAGAAGGTGGTTGCTGATATTTTTGACCGCCTGCTGAAGCAGGGGGATATCTACAAAGGGGAATATGAAGGCTGGTACTGTATTTCGGATGAGACCTTCTACACCGAGACCCAGCTGGTGGATATTGAACGCGATGCTGACGGCAAGATTACCGGAGGAAAAAGTCCGGACAGCGGACATCCGGTGGAGCTGGTTAAGGAGGAGAGCTACTTCTTCCGCATGAGCAAGTATGCTGACCGCCTGCTGAAGTTCTACGAGGAGAACCCGGATTTTATCCTGCCGGAGTCCCGTAAGAACGAGATGATTAACAACTTCATTAAGCCGGGTCTGGAGGATCTGGCTGTATCCCGTACGACTTTTGACTGGGGCGTTAAGGTAAAAGGGGACGAGAAGCATGTAGTGTACGTGTGGATCGATGCGCTTACCAACTACATCACGGCTCTCGGCTATGGCTCGGAGGACCGCAGCCTGTATGAGAAGTACTGGCCAGCGGATGTGCACATCGTGGGTAAGGAAATTGTCCGCTTCCATACGATCTACTGGCCGATCATTCTGATGGCGCTGGGTGAACCGCTGCCGAAGAAGGTCTTCGCACACGGCTGGCTGCTGATGAAGGACGGTAAAATGTCCAAGTCCAAGGGCAATGTGGTTGATCCGGTTACCCTGATTGACCGCTACGGGCTGGATGCCCTGCGTTATTATCTGCTGCGCGAGGTTCCCTTCGGCTCGGACGGAACCTTCACGCCGGAGAGCTTCGTGGACCGCATTAACTACGACCTGGCTAATGACCTGGGCAATCTGCTGAACCGGACCGGAGCAATGGTGGAGAAGTACTTCGGCGGCGAGCTTCCGGCTTACGCCGGTCAGGTTACCGCATTTGACGGTGAGCTTGAGGCAATGGTGCAGAGCACTTACGCCAAGGTGGAAGAGGCGATGGAAAAGATGGAATTCTCCGTAGCCCTGACCGCAATCGGCGCGCTGATCAGCCGGACGAACAAATACATTGACGAGACCCAGCCTTGGGTACTCGCCAAGGACGAGATCCGCAGCGCTGAGCTGGCTTCGGTGATGCGACATCTGGTCGAGGGACTGCGCACCGCGTCCATTCTGCTCCAGCCGTTCCTGACCGGCGCTCCGGCGAAGATCTGGGAGCAGCTGGGCATTCAGCCGGGCGAGCTGACCACCTGGGAGAGCGGCAGATCCTTCGGCCTGATTCCAGCGGGAACCCGGCTTGCGAAGGGCGACCCGATCTTCCCGCGCCTGGATGTGGCGCAGGAGGTAGCGTACATCGCCGAAGCGATGGGAGCCGGGAAGCCGGCCGCGGCTGCTATGACTCGGGAAGCGGCGGTTGCCGATCCGGAGGAAGAGGAGCATAAGGAAGAAATCGGCATCGACGATTTCGCCAAGGCGGAGCTGCGCGTAGCCCAGGTCATCGCCTGCGAGCCGGTGAAGAAGGCGGATAAGCTGCTGAAGCTGCAGCTGGATCTTGGCTATGAGCAGCGCCAGGTGGTATCCGGCATTGCGAAGTTCTACACACCGGAGGAGCTGGTGGGCCGCAAGGTGATCTGCATTGTGAACCTGAAGCCGGTGAAGCTGCGCGGGGAGCTGTCTCAAGGTATGATCCTGGCCGCCTCCAAGGGCGAGCAGCTGACTATTGCTACCGTACCGGACAGCATGCCGAACGGAGCCATTGTGAAATAAGGATGCCAAGGGCATCCTTATAGTGAGAGTACAGCAATCCCCGCAGGCCACAGGCAGCGGGGATTGCTTCTTTTTGCTCCAAGATAACCGGGCACAGGATGCCTTGCAGACTACGAAATGCAGATCGGAGTTGACTTATCGTAACGATTACTATTATAATTCTGATAGTAAATTTTACGATTTAAGGGGTCGATAGAGAAATGGTAACAAAAAGCTTGCAAAAAGGGCTGTTGCTCGCCGCTGTCCTGCTGCTCACACTTGCGCTGACCGCATGCGGACCGAAGAGTAGTGGAAGCATTGTTGAAGGAAAAGTGAACGTTATGACTACTTTTTATCCTATATATGAATTCACTGCCGAAATCGGCGGCGACGATGCCAATGTAATCAACCTGCTTCCTGTAGGGGTAGAGCCGCATGACTGGACACCGCGCAGCCAGGATATTATAAGTACCTCCAAGGCGCAGCTGTTCCTCTATAACGGAGCCGGGCTGGAGGGATGGGTCCAGGGTTTCCTCAAGAGCCTCGATAGTGACAGCAAGACCAAGGCTGTAGAGGTTAGCCAAGGGGTGAAGCTGATTACAACGGATGAAGATGATGGGCATGATCACGGCCATGAAGGTGAAGAAGCTGAAGCAGACGGTCATGGCGACAGCCTGCACACAGACCCGCATACCTGGGTAAGCCCGAAGTCGGCGCTTGTGATGGCCAAGAATATCAAAGATAGTCTTCAAGCCGTTGATCCTGCGCATACCGCAGGTTATGAAGAACGTTATCAGAAGCTAGCGGACCGCCTGAGTGCGTTGGATCTGAAGTTCACTGAAGAGCTGGGCAAACTGCCTAACAAGGAGATTGTCGTATCTCATCAGGCCTTCTCGTATCTGGCGCGTGACTATGGCCTGTCGCAGCATGCGATTATGGGCCTGTCGCCGGATGCTGAGCCGCGCGGGCAGGATCTGGTGAAGCTGGCGGCGCTGGTTAAGGCAGAGGGCATCCGTTATATTTTCTTCGAGGAGCTTGTATCTGATAAGCTGGCTAAGACACTGGCAAATGAGACCGGTGTATCCACGATGGTGCTGAATCCGGTAGAAGGATTGACCGAGGCCCAGCAGAAGAATGGGGACAACTATTTCACATTAATGGAGAAAAATTTGCAAAATCTCATTCTGGCCTTACAATAATAAGGAAAGTATAAGTGAAAGGCGGTACTTCACATGCAACCGGTATCCCTGGACTGCCATCAGCATATGATCGAAATACAGGATTTGTCCTTTTCCTACGGGGAACAGAAGGTCATCTCGAACTTGAATTATACGGTAAAAGAACGTGATTTCCTCGGCATCCTCGGCTCTAACGGTGCGGGCAAGACGACACTGCTTAAGATGATCGTCGGCCTGCTGCCTGCCACCAGCGGGGAGATCAAATTATTCGGCCAGCCGGTGCGTAGGTTCAAGGACTGGGAGCGGATCGGCTATGTGCCGCAGAAGAATGCGTTCAACCCGCTCTTCCCGGCAACCGTCCGTGAGGTCGTATTGTCCGGCCTGTATAACAACAAGAACCTGATTCGGCGGGTCTCGAAAGCCCAGCACCGGCAGTGTGAGGATGCGCTGGAAGTGATGCGGATTCAGGATATTGCCGAGAAGAGAGTCGGCCAGTTGTCCGGCGGCCAGCAGCAGCGTGTCTTCCTGGCCCGCGCGCTGATCAACCATCCTGATCTGTTGATTCTGGATGAGCCTACCGTCGGTATTGATGCCGAGACCCAGGCCGGATTCTTCGAGCTGATCATGCACATGCATGCCCATCACCACATGACCTTCCTGATGGTCTCGCATGATATCGAAATGATGAAGAATTACCTCGGCAGCGAGCCGGTCCAGCAGAACGGTAAAATCAACTTCTACTGCCGCCACTCCCATGATGTCCAGGACTGCGCCGTCGATAATCTGCAGCATACGTTGTCCTGACAGTGGCCGGAAGTTGGAGTTCGTTCAGTAACATCAGCTTCTCCTGCTCAGCACTAGAACACAATTCGTCTGAATGGATGCTGTTCGTTTGATCAATTTATACTAATGTGTGAACTGCTATTCAGTTTTCTATGTTGCTTAAATTATACTCCTGTTGTATTTTGTACATTAGATTGCTCACTGTGGCGCCAAATTTCCGGTTCTGTTGTATTTTGTACATTCGATTCCTTTGAAATGGCCTTTATTTACGCTTTTTGCCACTTTCAATTGCACAGAATACAACAGAATGGAATCTGACGGGTCAAAGTCAAGAATCTGTTGTACATTATGCAATAGACCTGCTCTAGCGCTCAGTTTATCATTTCTCAGGTCGTCCATTGTACAACATAGGACGACCTTGTGTTCTTATTGCTGGGCTTATTCCTTGAACTTAATGTCTGTACTTATTAATTGACCTTAACAGTGGTTAGATCCAGCAAATTGTGAAGCGTATCCCGCAGGGAGGAAAAGCGTTCTTATCACCACCGTCCCTAAACTGCGACAACCCCTCCTCCCACGCCAATTGCACTTAGCGGGTGTCCAGAGGGCAGAGCCCTTGGGGCCCTCCCTTCGGGAAGGGAGGGTTTGGGAGGGATCGAAAATAGGTTTCATATTTGAAAGGTAGGAGAACATCATCTTGGAAATCCTGTTTAGTGATTTTTTCCAGCGGGCGCTGGCCGGCGGCCTGATGATTGGCATTACGGCGCCGCTGATCGGCGTTTTTCTGGTGCTGCGGCGTCTGTCGATGATCGGAGATACGCTGGCGCATGTTACGATTGCCGGTGTAGCGCTGGGCTTCCTGACCGGCTTTTACCCGCTGGGTGCGGGGCTGATCTTCGCGGTCGCGGCCTCATTTGCGATTGAGAAGCTGCGCAAAGCTTACAAAAGCTACGCCGAGCTGTCCATTGCGATCATCATGTCGGGCGGTGTAGCGCTGGCCTCGCTTTTTTTCACCCTGGGCAAAGGGTATAATGCAGATGTAATGAGCTATCTGTTCGGCAGCATCTATACGCTCAATACTACCGATCTTATCGTGGTGGGAATCGTAACAATTGCGGTTGTGGTCGTCGTAACCTTATTCTTCAAGGAATTCTTCCTGCTCAGCTTCGAGGAGGATGCGGCCAGTGTGAGCGGGCTTCCGGTGAAGCTGCTCAATATGCTGATTACGGTGTTAACGGCCCTGGTGATCAGTACGGCGATCAAGATTGTCGGCTCGCTGCTGGTATCTGCGCTGTTGACTATTCCTGTAGCAATCAGCCTGCTGCTGTCGCGGAGCTTCAAGTCCTCGGTTATTCTGTCCGTGGCGATTGCCGAGATTGCTGTCATTGGCGGACTGGTCATTGCTGGAGTATGGAATCTGGCTCCGGGAGCAACGATTGTCCTGCTGCTGATTGCACTGTTGACCTTAACCCTCATCGGAAAAAAAGGGCTGCCGGCCTAACAGACAAGCGTATAACCGGCCGCCCTCAGCACCAACTACATAACTGTATCTGTACTACTGCTATTGTGAAGTGACCCGAGTGACCCCGACTATGGAAGGAGATGCGCCCGTGTCCAACCTGAATGCAGGAATCGCTTTTGCCGCCGGAGTGGCGTCATTCATATCGCCTTGCTGCCTGCCGCTCTATCCTTCTTATCTATCTTATATTACCGGCTTATCGGTGCAGGAGCTGAAGAGTGGCAGCAGCAGCAAAGAGGTCCGTCTCCGGACCCTCTCGCATACGCTGGCGTTCATTCTGGGCTTCTCGGCAGTGTTCTATACGCTTGGCTTTGGAGCTGGCTTGTTCGGTGAATTCTTCAACGGCCAGCGGGATCTGATCCGTCAATTGTCGGCGATCCTTATTATTGTCATGGGACTCTTCCTTCTAGGCGTGTTCCAGCCGCAGTTTCTGCTGCGGGAACGCAAGCTGGAGATGAGATGGAAGCCTGCCGGATACCTCGGCTCTTTCATCTTCGGCATCGGATTCTCAGCAGGCTGGTCGCCCTGCATAGGCCCAATTCTAACCGCCATTATTGCGCTGTCAGCCAGTGATCCGGGAACGTGGTTTACGATGATAACGGCGTACAGTATCGGCTTTGCATTGCCGTTCTTCGGACTGGCCTTTTTCCTGGGCGGGGCGCGCAAGATCCTGAAATACTCCAACCTGCTGATGAAGCTGGGCGGCGGGCTTATGGTATTCATGGGCATCCTGCTGTTCACCGACCAGATGTTCCGCATTACGATTTGGCTGCAGGGCATCACGCCGCGCTGGCTGATTTTCTAAGCAGCAACTTAAGTGAAATAATCAATAGCCGCTTCCGGAAAATGTTCGAAAATCCGCTCTGTGATGAATTCGCGCAGGGCGGTTTGCTGTTCGTCCGGGTAGACATATTTGTTCTGTCCCCATTTGCCCCATTTCTTCTTGCGCTTCTCGATGTCCATCTCCAGCTTCGACTTCGGATAACGCTTCTCGATGACGGTCTTGGCCGTCTTGGTGAAGCGGTGCTGGATCATCTCAAAAGTCAGCCCTTTGCCAATATCAGGCGGCAAGGCATGTGCCAGCTTCTCCAGCAGCTCGCTGTAGCCGTCTTCCCAGCCGTCATGCCAGATGATAGGGGCAATGATGAAGCCCAGCGGATACCCGGCACGGGCGATCTGTCCGGCGGCCTCAATCCGTTCCTCGAAGCGCGAGGTGGCCGGCTCGAAGTTCTTAATCACATAGTCTGCGTTCACGCTGAAGCGTACACGGGTATGGCCGTTATGCTTCAGCTTAAGCAGCGGCTCGACATGCTGGTATTTGGTCACGAAGCGCAGCCGCCCGAGCGGCTCCTCCGCCATGAATTCGATCAGTTCTGTCAGCGAGCCGGTAATATGCTCAAGGCCGAGCGGGTCGGAGGTACAGGCTGCTTCAAACGTCGTGATTTCCGGGGAACGCTCGTTGATGTATTTTTTGGCTGCATCGATGATGTCCCCGGTGTTGACATAGACGCGGATGTAGGGCTTCGCTCCCAGGGTGGTCTGCAGGTAACAATAATGGCAGTGGCCCATGCACCCGGTGGCAATCGGAATCGCATAATCGGCGGACGGCTTCGACTGGTCAAAAGTAAGCGTTTTGCGCAAGCCGACCACAAGCGTCCGTTTGGCGATTTTGTATTGCTCGACTTCCGTCTCGCCCGGCAGATTGGTAATCCGGTTATGCGAGGTGGTCATGCGGTAGGGAATATTTCGGGACTTGACCCACTCCATAATCCGCTCCCCTTTGGGATAATTCAGCGCATCGGGTTCAAAGAAGACAAGCTCGGGGATGAAGAGGCCGGTGGGCTTGCGCGTTCTTTTGGCAGGAGGGCGTTCAGGTGTGATTAAGCTCATGATTTCACGCTCCTTAGGGATGAGGATAACGTTATTGTGCCAAACCGCAGGCGAATGGAATCATGGTAAACATCACTAAGCAGGGAAGCGGATGACCGGCAGGACTTGCCAAGGAGCGGCAGAAGCATGTATCATTGTTAGAGCAAGGCCCGGTCCCACCGTTACGCTCATTATAGAAAAGAGGTAAGCTAGAATGCCAACACCCAGCATGGAGGATTATTTGGAGCGCATATATAAGCTCATCGACGAGAAGGGTTATGCGCGGGTCTCGGATATTGCCGAGGGGCTGGAAGTCCATCCCTCCTCTGTGACCAAGATGATCCAAAAACTGGATAAGGACGAATATCTCATCTATGAGAAATATCGTGGGCTTGTCCTAACAAGCAAAGGAAAAAAAGTGGGGAAACGTCTTGTGGACCGCCATCAGCTGCTGGAGGAGTTCCTCGGGATTATTGGGGTACAGCAAGAGCATATTTATAAGGATGTTGAAGGCATTGAGCATCACTTGAGCTGGGATTCCATCACCCGGATCGAAACGCTGGTGGAATATTTCCGCCGGGATGAAGCGCGTGTGCAGACCTTGTACGATATTCACCATGAGATAGCCAGCGATTCATAAACGTGGCTTTTTTTGTTTGATTAGCGCAACCTTTCCAGTTTTTTTACGTCAAAACGGGTACCGTTCCTTTTCAACTAAGGAAGGATTCCGTTTACAAAAGAACGGCCTTCTCCCTGACCCAAGGACGAGAGGGCTATTTTTTTGTCTAAAGATAAGAATTTATATGCTTCGCGATAACATTATCCTTATCTTTCTCGCTGAAACGAGACCATCCTTTAAAAGGACGGCAAAGTCGTTTCCGCTTGATATACAACTTCAACACCTGGGAGGAATTATGAATTACCGTAAATGGATCGTAGGACTGCTCGTGATTATGCTATGTATGCCTGTGTGGACGCCGGGTGTACGCGCAGCTTCTGTACAAATCACCATTGAACTGGACGGGGAGACACTGAGCCCGGATGTGCCGCCGTATATTACACGTACCAACGTTACGATGGTGCCTGCTGGTGTGATTAGCCAGGGACTGGGTGCCGGTGTGAAATGGGATCAGGCCAGTAAGACAGCAACCATCAGCAAGGATAATAATGTACTGCAGCTGACCAGCGGCAAAACAAGCGCTATCGTTAACGGGGCCGCCGTCCGTCTGGATACTTCTGTGCAGATCACGCAGGGCCGGGTTATGGTGCCGCTACGGTTTGTAAGCGAGCAGCTTGGGCTGCAGGTACTATGGGATCAGGCCACGAAGCATATTTCCTTATATTCAGGCATGGAGATCGGCGGCCCTTCTACGCCTGTAACACCGTCAGTTCCGTCTGTGCCTACACCAACTGTACCTACACCAACTGTACCTACGCCATCTGTGCCAACACCGACGGTACCGTCACCAACCGTACCTTCTATTCCTGGTGCCAAGACCGGGAAGGCGATGAAGGGCGCCTGGATATCTACCGTGTATAATCTGGATTGGCCCTCAACGTCTTCGGCAGGTAATCCGGACAAGCAGAAGAAGGAGTTCGACAGCCTGCTGGACAAGCTGAAGGCGGCCGGATTCAATAGTGTATTCGTCCAGGTCCGACCGTCTGGAGATGCACTTTATCCTTCACAGATCGTGCCCTGGTCCAAGGTGCTTAGCGGGACTCAGGGTAAGGAGCCCGGCTATGACCCGCTTGCCTATATGGTTAGCAGTGCCCACAGCCGGGGAATGCAGCTGCACGCCTGGTTTAACCCGTTCCGGGCTACGACAGATGCTTCTACCAGCAGTCTTGCCCCTAATCATGTAGCCAAGCTTCATCCGGACTGGGTCGTCAAGGCTGAGAATAAGCTGTATATCAACCCGGGCATTCCGGAAGCGCGGCAGCATATTATTGACACGGTGATGGAGGTGGTCAGAGGGTATGATATTGACGGAGTACACCTGGATGATTACTTCTATCCGTCCAATGTAGCTTTTGCCGATGATACGGCCTTCAAGACCTTCAATGCACAAGGAATTGCGGGCAAAGGAGACTGGCGGCGGGATAATATCAACCAGTTCATCCGTCAGCTGGGGCAGGAGATTCATGCAGTGAAGCCGTCCGTCTCTTACGGGGTCAGCCCGTTCGGGGTATGGCGCAACAAAAAAGCGGACAGCACCGGCTCAGATACTACGGCAGGGGTGTCAGCCTATGATGATATGTATGCGGATGTGCGCACCTGGATTCAGAACGGCTGGATTGATTATGTTGCCCCGCAGGTCTACTGGAGCCTCTCCTTCAGCACTGCTCGTTATGACAAGCTGGTGGACTGGTGGGTGAACGAGGTTAAGGGAACGAAGGTTAAGCTGTATATCGGTCTGGCCTCCTACAAGGTAGGGGATACCAAGCAGACTGCAGAATGGCAGAGCGGAGATCAGATCATCAACCAGCTCAAATATAATGAGAAGTACGATGAGGTGGCAGGCAGCATCCTGTTCCGGGCGAATGATATTGTGGTCCGTGACCCGTACGGGCTGGCCAGTCTGCTCAGTTTCTATTTCAAGAGTTAAGTCATGAATAGTCCCCCGTGCTCATAGATAACAATACATTCTATGGAACGGGGGTTTGCCATGTATGGAGATTAACGCAGTATTTGAAGGCGGGGGAGTCAAAGGAATTGCCCTGGCGGGTGCGGTGGAGGCGACGGAGCGCGCAGGTCGCACCTTCGGGCGGGTAGCAGGGACCTCTTCCGGCTCGATCATTGCCTCGCTGCTGGCAGCAGGGTACAGCGGGGAGGCGATGAGCCGGGTAATCCGGCGTACGCCCTTCACCTCCTTCCTGACAAGGGGAGCGCTCTACAATACGGCCTTCGTCGGGCCAGCCTTACGCGTGCTGCTCAAGAAGGGTCTGTACTCAGGCCAGGCGCTGGAAGCGTGGATTCGCGGCCTGCTGCTGGAGCAGGGGGTCGTTACGTTCCGGGATCTGCCGCGCGGCAAGCTGCGGGTGATTACGTCAGACATCACCAACGGGCGGATTGTGGTGCTGCCTGATGATCTGGTGCTGTACGGGATCGAGCCAGCCAGCTTCGAAGTTGCCAAGGCGGTGCGGATGAGCTGCAGCATTCCGTATTTCTTCGATCCGGTGATCCTGCGGCTGGCCGGAGAGGCGGCACGGGGGAAATCGTTCAGCGGGCAGCTGGTCTATATGGTGGACGGCGGGGTGCTCAGTAATTTTCCGCTCTGGCTGTTCGATGAGAAGAAAGACGGCTTCCAGTCACCAGAGCATAGAACGCCAACCATTGGCTACCAGCTGATCGGAAAGACGGCCCCGCAGCCGCATCATATTACGGGGCCGTTCAGCATGCTGGAGGCGATGGTGGAGACGATGCTCTCCGCACATGATGAACGGTATATTGAGACGGATAAATTCGTTCGTACGGTCAAAATCCCTACGCTGGGCATCTCCACCACAGAGTTTCATATTACGCAGACACAGACCGACGCCTTGTATAAGGCGGGCATCGCAGCCGGAGAAGAGTTCTTTGCTAACTATCGTCCGGCACCGCCTTCCTACACGAGGAGGGCACCCCTTCATCCCGCAGGTCCAAGGCAGTAACTAAATAACCCCGCAAAGTGGGGCTTTAGCTTGATGATGACTCAGGTACTTTGCGGGGGCCCCAAAAACAAAAAAAGGCATCCCGCACGTTATTCCAATAACGTGGGAATGCCTTTTGCACTTCTGCTTGAATGGTTCAGTGATATTTAGGCAGCTGATCGTCATTCTTACCCTTACTGCCTTCGATGACCTGGAAGGGATAGCTTTTGCGCTTGCCCGGTGAGCCAGTGGTCTTGCGGATGCCGGCAACCTTGGACATCGTCTTGGCCGAAGGTTTAACCTTGGTGCGAGGACGTCCGGGTCCGCCGCCCATTCTGCCGGGGGCTATCTTGTAGGCGTAGTACAGCAGTCCCAGCAGAATCAGGGGGAAGATGAAGAAGGACAGAGCCGCCAGGCCGCGTGCCATAATGTCCAGCACCAGGCCCCATACGGCAAGAGCTGTCGAAATCCAAAATATCAAAGCATGTCTGATCATTGGCTAATCATCCTTTCGCAGGATCCAAAATGCCGCCTGACACACTTGCCTCCGAATATCCTTTTGCTTCAATGGCAGCGTCCAGCTCCCGCATCCGGTTGAAGGAGGCGATCGACACCTCTACCATATCGTCCTTCGGTTCCTTGGTAGTCAACAGCTGCAGCCACAGGCCCGGGTACCCCAGATACTTGAGGCCGGGAATATCTCTTACCGCATTCGTGCCCTTCAGTACCTCGAACGAGATTCCGATGACCACCGGCAAAAGAACGATACGCTGCAGCACCCGTTCCATCAGGGAATTCCATGGGACGACCGAGTAGATAATCACACCGAGGATAATCGTCAGCATCATGAAGCTGCTTCCGCAGCGGTAATGCAGACGGCTGTATTTCTGTACGTTCGCTACGGTCAGCTCTTCGCCGGCTTCAAATGCGCTAATAACTTTATGCTCGGCTCCGTGATACTGGAAAAGCCGCTTGATCACAGGCGTCTGCGAGATCGCCCAGAGATAGACGAGCAGGAGAATCAGCTTGATGCCGCCTTCCACAAGGTTGTGCAGAATATAGTTGTCAAATACATTCTTGAACAAAAAATCTTCTACGAATACCGGGACCAGCGTGAAAATCAGCTTGCCGAACAGGAAAGAAAGAATCCCCATTATAGCAACGCCGAAGATCATCCCGAGGCTCCAGCCTTCGTCCTTCTTCTTGTCCTTCGCCTGCTGCTTGGCAAGCTCTTCCGGCTCCGTCTCATCCTCGGCATAGGATTCTGCCGAATAGTTCAGATGCTTCGAGCCTTTGGCGCTGGAATCTATAATACTGACAATGCCGCGAAGCAGCGGAATCTTGCGCAGTTTAAGGACCCAGCTCTTATCGCTCTTCGGCACCTCCAAAAATGTAATCTCCTGATTCTTTCGTCTTACGGCTGTTACGTTGACATGCTTGCCGCCGAACATGACGCCTTCGATAACGGCTTGGCCGCCGTAACTGGGAGTTTCCTGGGACAACCAATTCACCTTCCCGTATATTGATATGATTTATATAATACATTGTAACTAATTTTTAAACACATTACTAGTTGGATTGCCGTTAGCTGTACATACTAGCTATAGAGAGCGGAGTGGAAACCGGATTAAACCCATACCGAAAGAGAGGCAGCCCTATGAGTTCTTCAAGCAAGCCCAAGACCGCCCAGACCAATCTTTTTTATTTCTCCATTGAACTGGGTTATTTCGCCGGTTTAATCTGGGGAGGATTGCACTGGCTGATGTATGTCCTGCACTTTACCAAGGTCATTCCGGGATTTTTGGCGGAGCCCTTTTTCAAGCATGACTTTTTGCTGACCCCTGCCGGGCATCTGCTCGGATATTTATTTTTTATCGTACTCTCCGTATTGGCTTCCCTGATCTACGTGTTAATATTCCGGAAGCTTAACGGGCCTTGGCCCGGGATGATATACGGGGTGCTGTGGTGGTCGGTCCTGTTCCTTGCGTGCTCGCGCTTATTCCTGCTCCAGCCGCCGTTCAAGCTGCCGTGGAACACGGTCATCAGCGAATTCTGCCTCTTCCTGCTCTGGGGATTATTCATCGGATATACGGCGGCGATCGAGTATACGGATGAACGCAAACGCGAACAGCAGACGAAGCTGGCCTAGGCCCTTCGAAAAAACTTCTCAGATGTCCTGCCGCTATGGTAAAATACAATGTGGCTATTTCGAGAGGAGAATGAAAATGGGCAACAAGCGCGTCTCCAAGCTGCGTAAGGTTCTGCAGGAACTGGGACTGGATGCGATGTTAATTACCAGCGGATATAACCGCCGCTATTTGAGTGGGTTCACCGGCTCCTCCGGGTACGTGCTGGTTACCGGTGATGACAGTTATCTGCTGACGGACTTCCGGTATATGACCCAGGCCTCGGAACAGGTGAACGGCCTCAAGGTGGTGCAGCATGACTCGAAATTCATTGACACCGTGCGGGAACTGCTGCCGAAGGGTGGACAAGTCCGGGTCGGCTTCGAGCAGGATGATGTGACCTTCAGTGCGTACACCGCTTATGCAGCGGCTCTTGCGCCGGCAGTTATGGTACCGGTATCTAAGGCTGTTGAGAACCTGCGCATGTTCAAGGACGAGGAAGAACTGGCTGTAATGCAGCGGGCTGCCGATCTGGCAGACGCCACGTTCAGTCACATCCTGAATGTGATCAAGCCGGGCATGACGGAACGCGATGTCGATCTGGAAATGGAATTCTACATGCGTACGCATGGTGCGACTTCCTCTTCGTTCGATACGATCGTGGCTTCCGGCGAGCGTTCGGCTATGCCGCATGGTGTAGCGAGCAGCAAGATTATCGGGAACAACGAATTCGTTACCTTCGATTTCGGCGCGCTCCTGGACGGTTACTGTTCAGATGTAACGCGTACAATTGCTCTGGGATCACCGGACCCCAAGCTGAAGGAGATCTACGATATTGTGCTTGAAGCGCAGCTTCACACGCTGGCACATATCAAGCCCGGCATGACCGGCCGTGAATGTGATGCCCTGGCCCGCGATATCATCACCCGTTACGGGTATGGTGAATATTTCGGCCACAGCACAGGCCATGGTCTCGGGATGGAAGTACATGAATGGCCGCGGTTGTCCAAGCTGGCGGATGAAGTGATCCAGCCGGGGATGGTCGTCACCGTGGAGCCGGGGATCTACCTCTCGGGCCTTGGCGGCGTGCGGATTGAAGATGATATTGTCATTACCGAGAGCGGCATCGCGCTGCTGACACATTCATCGAAGGATTATACGGTACTGTAAGACAACTATCATTCAGTTAATTCATCGATTCCAGGAGGGATTTTTAGTGATTTCAGTTAATGATTTCAAGACAGGCTTGACCGTAGAAGTAGAAGGGGACATCTTCACCGTCATTGATTTCCAGCATGTGAAGCCGGGTAAAGGCGCAGCCTTCGTCCGCTCCAAGCTGAAGAACCTGCGTAACGGCAATACGGTTGAACGCACGTTCCGTGCCGGTGAAACGATTGGCCGTGCCATCATCGAGAACCGTGGCGTGCAATACCTCTATGCGAGCGGCTCTGATCATGTGTTCATGGACAACGAGACTTATGACCAGTTCGAATTGTCAGCCAAGCAGCTCGAATGGGAGCTTAACTTCCTGAGAGAGAACATGACAGTGAATATCGTCAGCTACCAGGGCGAAATCCTGGGGATCAACCTGCCGACCAGCGTAGAGCTGAAAGTTACTGAGACCGAGCCGGGCGTTAAGGGCAACACGGCTCAAGGCGCAACCAAAGCCGCTATTCTGGAGACCGGCCATACGGTCCACGTGCCTTTGTTCATCAATGAAGGAGATGTTCTCCTGGTCGATACCCGCGAAGGTAAATATATCTCCCGCGCGTAGGAGCCTTTTTGGATTCCAGATGTAACTTGAGGGCCTCCCCGCTTGATGCGGCGGGGGTCTTTTTGCTGTGGCAGGCTGGGCGAGAGGGAAGAAGTGGAGGGAAAAGGGGCAAAAGGGATAAATCCCTCTGACAGGTGTCTGCGGTGGGGCGGAATGTGAACTGAAGGAGAGTAATGAGGAGCATTAGTGCCCCTTATTCCGGCCCTGCAGGTTCGGGGTTAAGGCTGGGCACATCAAAAATGGGCACTTTATTTTGTGAAACCATTAACGCATGTTATGATTTTCGTATTATACTGTGTTAAAGCGTTAACTAAAATATAAGCTACTTATAGAGCGAATTAGGGAGTGAATGGGACTTTGTCACTTTATGTCATGAAATTCGGGGGCAGCTCCGTCGGCGATGTTGAACGCATGAAGCGTGTTGCCGGGCGCATCGCAGCCAAGCAGGACGAAGGGCATCGCTGTGTTGTGGTAGTATCCGCTATGGGGGATACGACAGATGAACTGATCGATCAGGCGATACAGCTGAACGGGCAGCCTCCTGCACGCGAGATGGATATGCTGATGACTACGGGCGAGCAGATCTCCGTAGCGCTTCTGTCCATCGCACTTCACGGGATAGGACGGAATGCCGTATCCTATACAGGCTGGCAGGCCGGGTTCCGTACCGATGATACCCACGGCCGGGCACGGATCAGCGAGATTGTTCCACGCCGGGTGCTGGAGTCGCTGGAGCGCGAGCAGATTGTGATTGTAGCCGGCTTCCAGGGCATGACGCTGGACGGCGAGATCACCACGCTGGGCCGCGGAGGATCGGATACCACAGCGGTTGCGCTGGCTGCAGCCATCAAAGCGGATGTCTGCGAGATCTATACCGATGTAGACGGCATCTACTCTACAGACCCGCGTATTGTGAAGACGGCGCGCAAGCTTAAGGAAATCTCGTATGACGAGATGCTGGAGCTGGCTAATCTCGGCGCAGCCGTGCTGCATCCGCGTGCCGTGGAATATGCCAAACGCTATCAAGTGAAGCTGGTCGTAAGATCGAGCTTTAACCATAATGAAGGTACTGTTGTGAAGGAGGAAGCAAGCATGGAACAAGGTGTGGTAGTAAGCGGAATTGCCTATGACAAGAATGTGGCCCGGATCAGTATTCTGGGAGTTCCGGATGTACCGGGGGTACTCGCGCAGGTATTCGGCAAGCTGGCCGATGAGGGTGTGGATGTCGATATTATCGTGCAGAGCGGAGTGCAGAATGCGACTGCGGACTTCTCCTTCACAGTGGCGCTCAGTGATCTGGTGAAGGCCAAAGAGGTCATCAAGGAGCTACACAGCGTATTGCCATACCGTGAAGTGACTTCCGAGGACAGTCTGGTCAAGGTGTCGATTGTCGGCGCTGGTATGGTCAGCCATCCGGGTGTTGCCGCCAAGATGTTCGAGGTCATCTCGAACGAAGGGGTGAGCATCAAGATGGTCAGCACTTCCGAGATCAAGGTGTCGTGTGTGATTGAATCCGGCAATCTGCAGCAGATCATCCAGGCGCTGCATACCGCCTATAACCTGGATACAGAAGAGCAAGCCTTCGTTGGAGGTCCACAGGACCGCCGCTAAGTCTGCCAGAAGGTATCGTAATTACAGAAGAGTGCTGTTCCCCGCAGAAGCGGAGAACAGCACTCTTTTTGCATATACATAAGGGTAGGAATGAACTGCACCATGCACTCTCTAGCTCAGGCGCCGGAACCGGCCCATGATCTCTACCGTCTCCAGTACATTAACGAAGGATTTCGGATCGGTCTCCAGAATCGTCCTGCGCAGATCTGCCAGCTCATAGCGGGTGGTTACGGTCATCAGCATGGTATTGCCCTCGTGACTGTACCCGCCCTCCGCGTTAACAACGGTGATGCCATGCGGCAGACTGGTCAGTCTATTCAGCATTTTCTCCCGCTCCTTGGTGACAATGAAGCAGGTCAGCTTGACATGGCGGATGTGGATCATGTCCACCACCCGGCTTTTGACGAAGATACAGAGCATCGCGTAGAGCGCGGAATCCCAGCTTTTGAAGAAGCCGAGACTTAAGATAACCAGACCGTCCATGACGAACAGCACGGTGCCCATGGGAATATCCCGCTTGCGGGTAATGATAGAGCCGAGAATGTCGAAGCCCCCGGAAGAACCGCCCGCCCGCAGCGAGAAGCCCACCCCTCCCGCAATAATCACCCCGCCGAAGATACTGGCAAGAATCGGATCCTTGGTGAGCTTCACCACAGGGATAACGTTCAGGAACCAGGTGGTGGACAGGACAGACAGCATGCTATAGCAGATGTACTTTTTTCCCACGGCGACGAAGCCCCAGATCAGGATTGGCAGATTGATGGCGAAATAGTACAGCGAGATAAACTTGGGATGGGTCAAATACCCGATGATGGAAGCTGTCCCGGCTACACCGCCGCTGAGCAGTTGGTGCGGAATCAGGAATAACCGGAGCCCGGCTGCTACCAGAAACGCTGAAAATATAATAATAGCGATCTCTCTAACCTGTCTGGCTATTGTTCCTGATACAAGCGGTACTACGAAATTACGAACCTTCATGACTGTGATCCCCTTCTTTGTTGATTATCTTTGGATACGGCAAAATTAATTTTATCATACCGATGATATTTTTTTATAGAGAACAGTACTATGATTTCTTTCACACCTCGTGAAATCTCCGCTAGTATCCCCATTTCTTCTTGTCTAAAGTCGCTCCTTTCCGCATATCCATGGATAACAGCTTGTTTGATTTGCAGCGAACGTGTGCAATCCATAGATTTGAACGAAGGAGTTGAGATATTTGGACAAGTATGTAAGCTGGATGTCTGGCCTGCGGCTGCTGTCCGGCAGTGTGGAGATTGCGGCGGCCTTAATTATGCTGAAGCTGAATCAGGTGGATAAGGCGCTGGCTGTCAATTCGGGACTGGCGTTTGTCGGCCCTACGATCCTTATTCTGACCACGGCTGTCGGCCTTACAGGGATGGCAGAGCAGCTGTCCTGGGGCAAGCTTGGCTGGATTGGCTGCGGGGTGGCTATTCTCTTATTCGGGATTCTGAAGAAATGATAGATGATAGGCATAAAGCACAAGTACAAGCATAAATATGGAATAAAGCTATTTAGTAGAGTACAGCTTGGGGGTACCTGATATGGCTAATGACTGGCTTCTGTTGTTTCCTGAAAAAGTAAGAGCGCTGCTCGGCGGTCTCCCCGCTGCGCTCCTGGACAAGGTGGAGGAGATTCGCGTCCGTGAGGGCCGGCCGCTAGAGATCAACTATTCCGGCAAGTATCATTTCATTGGTGCGGGCGGCAGCCTGACCCAGCTACCCGGTGAATCTTACCGGCCAGACCGGGAGGATACACACCGGCTGCTGGACCTCATCAGCAATCATTCCCTCTATACGATGGAAGAGGAGCTGCGCAAGGGCTTCATCACGATCCCCGGTGGACACCGGATCGGCCTCTGCGGCCGGACGGTGCTGAGCGGGGGCGGTGTGGAGCATCTGCGCGATATTACCGGCTTCAACGTGCGGATTGCCCGTGAGGTGCACGGCATCGCCGACGGCGTGCTGCCGTATCTGCTGGACCGGGGACGGCAGCGGGTCATGCATACGCTGATTCTGTCCCCGCCGCAGCATGGCAAGACCACGCTGCTGCGCGATTTGGCCAGGCAGCTGTCAGCAGGCACAAGCGGTGGCCGGGAGGGCAGCCGGCCGGGGCTGAAGGTTGGCATCGTCGATGAACGCTCCGAGATCGCAGGCAGCCGCCGGGGAATTCCGGCCTTCGATGTCGGGCCGCGCACGGACATTCTGGACGGCTGTCCCAAGGCGGAAGGCATGATGATGATGATCCGCTCCCTGTCACCCGATGTGCTGATCGCCGATGAAATCGGCCGCATGGAGGACGCAGAGGCGGTGACCGAGGCGCTGCACGCCGGGATCTCGGTGGTCGCTTCCGCGCATGGCAAGGAAGTGTCCGAGCTGGCCCGGCGGCCCGGCCTTGGCGGGTTGCTGGAGCACCGGATGTTCGAGCGGTATGTGATCCTGCAACGCGGAGCTTCCGGCTTATCCTTCCGCATTCTGGACGGCCAGAAGCGCGGGCTGCTGCTGGTCTCGCCGGAGGAGCAGCCGGTGTCAGGGGGTGACCGCCATGCTTAAGCTGCTTGGCGCGGTACTGATCGTGCTGGCCGGTACGCTGGCCGGCTTCAAACGGGCAGCCCAGTACGCCGACCGGCCGAGGCATATCCGGGCCTTGATTGCGGCGTTCCAGCGGCTGGAGACCGAGATCCAATACGGCTACACGCCGCTGCCGGAGGCGCTGCGCCGGATCGGGATGCAGACGAAGGAGCCGCTTAGAGCCTTCTTCCTTACGGCGGCGGATGAGATGAACCCGCCGCATAACCACAGTGCGGAAGAGGCCATCCGGCGGGCCATGGAGGCCCACTGGAGCAGTGCATCGCTGCGGGGAACGGAGAAGGAGATCGTCCGGCAGCTAAGCTGCACGCTCGGAACCAGTGACCGGCCGAATCAGAGCACGCATATTGCACTGGCTTTACAGCAATTGAAGCAGGAGGAGACAGCGGCCAGAGAAGATCAGGGCAAGTATGAGAAGGTGAGTAAAAGCCTGGGTCTGCTGCTTGGAGCATTGATCGTCATTTTGATCTTTTAGCGAGGTGCCAGGAATGAATATTGAAGTCAACGCGATCTTTCAGATTGCCGGCATCGGCATCATTATCGCCATGATCCACACGGTGCTTAAGCAGATGGGCAAAGAGGATATCGCCCACTGGGTAACGATTGTCGGCTTTATCATCGTCCTGTTCATGGTCATCCGGATGCTGGATGGGCTGCTGCAGGAAATCAAAACGATTTTTCTTTTTCAATAGGCTGGAGTTATGGAAATCATTCAGATTGTGGGAATTGGCATCTTGGCGACCGTCCTCATCCTCGTCCTGAAGGAACAAAAACCGGTATTCGCCTTCCTGCTGACCACTGCGGCCGGCATTCTGATCTTCCTGTTCCTGATCGGCAAGATCGGAACGATTCTCGGTACGCTGGAGCGGGTCGCGGAGTCCTCCGGGATGGAAATGATCCATATCAAAACCGTGTTCAAAATCATCGGCATCTCCTATATCGCGGAATTCGGGGCGCAGATCGTGAGGGATGCCGGGCAGGAATCGATTGCTTCCAAGATTGAGCTGGCCGGCAAGGTGCTGATCATGGTGCTGGCTGTTCCGATCATCAGCATAATTATTGAAACGGTCATGAAGCTGCTGCCAGCTTGATGCAGCGGACATGCCGGACAAGTTGGAGTAAAGCGGAGGTGAGGGGAATGCAGGAGCATAGTATTTTTCGGCCGCCAAAAGGGGTAAAAGCGCTCTTGCTTCTGCCAGCCCTGCTGCTGGTGCTCCAGCTGCTTCTGCTGTGTGGAAACACGGCAAGCGCCGCAAGTGTTGCAGGTTCTGCAAGTACGGCTCCGGTTCCTTCGTCCCCGGCTACAGGCGGCAGCGGAGGCCGGGCGTCTCCCGTTGACCAGTGGGTGAAAGGGCAGGTGGAGCATCTGCCGAAGGACAAAGTAGAGTCTTACTGGGACCAGCTGATGAAGGATTACGGGGGATTTTTCCCGGAGGGCCGGACGCCTTCCTTGATGGATATGCTGCTGCCGGGGGATAAGGGCTTAAGCTTCAAAAGCGTCTTGTCCGGCCTGATGAACTTCATGTGGCATGAGGTGCTCTACAACGGCAAGCTGTTGGTCACGATTGTGATGATCAGTGTGCTGAGCATGATTCTGGAGACGCTGCAGACCGCTTTTGAACGGAAATCAGTCAGTAAGATCGCTTATATGCTCTGCTACATGGTGGTGCTGGTAATTGCCGTTAACAGCTTCAATGTCGCTATCGGCTATGCCAAGGATGCAATCGACCGGATGATCGACTTCATGATGGCCATGATTCCGCTGCTATTCGCGCTGCTGGCCTCGATGGGCAATATCGTCACGGTGTCGGTGACCCATCCGCTGATCGTGTTCATGATCCATACCGTAGGCACGCTGATTCATACGCTGGTCTTCCCGCTGCTGTTCTTCTCGGCAGTGCTGCATCTGGTGAGCGCCATGTCGGAGAAATACAAGCTGACCCATCTGGCGAATCTGCTGCGCAATATCGGGGCCGGGCTGCTCGGGGTGCTGCTTACCGTGTTCCTCGGCGTGATCTCGGTCAGGGGGATTACCAGCTCGGTTACAGACGGTGTGACTATACGCGCCGCCAAATATATTACAGGGAATTTCGTGCCGGTGATTGGTAAAATGTTCGCGGACGCTACGGACACGGTCATCTCGGCCTCCCTGCTGGTGAAGAACGCCATCGGGCTGTCGGGAGTTATCATTATCCTCTTCCTGTGCGCGTTCCCGGCAATCAAAATTCTGATCCTCGCCCTGATCTACAATCTGGCCGCCGCCGTCATGCAGCCGCTGGGCGAGACACCGATTGTGACTTGCCTGCAGACGATCGGCAAAAGCATGATTTACGTCTTCGCTGCGCTGGCCGCGGTCTCGCTGATGTTCTTCCTGGCGGTAACCATCATGCTGACTGCGGGCAATGTGACCGTGATGATGCGATAGAACGAAACGACAAGGAGGTGCGCCATGTCCTGGCTCAGCAGTTGGCTCCATGAGCTGATTCTCGTCGTGCTGATGGCAGCATTTGTGGAGATGCTGCTGCCCAGTAAATCCATGGAACGCTACGCCAGGCTGGTGCTCAGTCTGCTGGTTCTGCTGACGATGCTCAGCCCGCTCGTCTCTCTGCTGAAGGGGGATGCCAGCAAGGAGCTGACCGTGGCGATGCAGCAGCAGGAGAGAAGCGGAGGGCTGCTGTACGGGCCGGGCGACGCACCGGATTCGCTGGACAAGATTCTGGCAGACGGGCGGATGCTCGCCGCCGGAGCACGTGACCAGAGCTTGAAGCTGGCTGCCGAGGAAATCGCCGGCCAGATGCGCGACCAGATTACCGGGAGCACCGGGCTCGGCGGGGTGAAGGTCACGGTGGCGCTGGCCATGGGGCCGAATCCAAGTGCGCCGCTGGGCGAGGAGGTGCCGCTAATCTCCTCGGTCACGGTAGCTCTTCCGCCGGAGCAGGGCGTCACCGGGGGCACTGTCCCGGGCGCTGGTACCGCTGCCCTCCCGTCAGCCGCGCCCATTCAGATTAACCCTGTGCAGCCGGTCCAGGTCAGCCTGGAGGGCAGCGGCGGGGAGGGTGAAGCGCAGGAAGCGGCCTCCTCAGGGGGTTCGGCTCCGGCGTCATCCTCTTCCGGGAGCGGCACTGAGGGGACGCAGGAGACCCAAACGGAGGAAGCTGGAACGATTATCAAGCTGCTGGAGCAGAACTGGAACCTGGACCCCGCTCTGATCAAGGTGCAGAGCAGCGGGGCCGGTACCGTGAAATCATAAGAGGAGGCTGTTAATCAATGGGCAATTGGCTGAAAAAGCTGGAGCAGTGGGCCGGAGGCGGCAACGGCAGCCCGAAGCGCAGCCACACCTTCCGCTGGCTGATCATTATCGGCCTGCTGGGCGTTGCGATCATGCTGTTCAATTCCTTCGTGAATGTGAAGAAGCTGGACAACGAGAACACGGGGCGTGAACCGCCGGACAGCGAGGCCTCTCAGACGGTCCTGCAGCCGGAGGCCGGGAGCGCGAATTCTTTTGACAGCATCGAACTGGCGATGGAGAACCGCACGAAGGGGATTCTGGAGAAGATCGTGGGGGTCGGTACTGTGGATATCATGGTCACCGTAGATTCCACAGAGGAGATTATCGTGCAGCGCAATATGAATGACTCGCAGCAGCAAAGTGAAGAAACGGATGCCAGCGGCGGTAAACGCCATACCACCCAGTACACCAGGGACGGCCAGATCGTCACTTACACCCAGTCAGGGAACGAGGCTCCGATCATCACCAAGCGGGTGAAGCCTCAGGTACGGGGAGTGCTGGTGGTCGCCAAAGGGGCAGAGAACAAGGTCGTGCGCAGTCTGATTGAGCAGGCGGTTGAAAAAGGGCTTAACGTACCGGTCTACCGGATTTCTGTTGTCCCGCGAAAGCAAGAATAGGCATGTCTCCGATAACCCCGGCATATGCTTTAACAGAAGAGGCTTGTACGATACACACGGGCACACACGACAAGAGGGCTGGCAACAAAATTATAGGAGGTATAAACAATGAAGGGCAAAAGACAAACGATTTGGCTGGTTTCTATGCTCAGTTTGATGGTAGTGCTCTCTGCATATTATCTGTTCACGGAAGATTCGGGTGCTCCCCTCCCCAAAGAAACCGCAGGCAGCATCCAGGTGGACACCATAAAAGACGGGACGGGCGGCGGGACAGCCACTACGCTGGACAGCGGACTTGTCATCAAAGAGGTCAACACGAACAAAGGGATTGCGGTAGGAACCGTGGATGACAGCAGCAAGACCGGCAAGGATGAAGTGGCATCGACAGTGACAACTGAGGACAGTACGACTCCGGCCTTGATAGATGACAGCAGTGTGATTGCTGATAGCAGCAACACAGCTACGGATACAACTGCTGCAACGGATAAAGCGACCACAGCTACGGCTGACAAAGGCAAGGATACGGCTGCCACCAAAGACAGCAAGGACAGCAAGGATAGCAAGGAGAATAAGGACACTAAGGACAGCAAAGACAGCAAGGATACGTCGGCCGCTGTAGATAAAACTCCGGCGAAGGACGATAAGGCAATCCTGGATGAAATGGCTTCGCAGAGCGTATCAGCCAGCAGCCTGTTCACGAACTACCTGTACGAACGCGAGCAGAAGAACCTGAAGGACCACAATGATCTGCTGGCACTGATTAACAATATGGATAAGACCCCGGCCGAGAATGCTACAGCCCAGGAGCAGCTCAGCAAGCTGGAAGAGAAGGAATCCAAAATCACCGGGATTGAAGAAAAGCTTCAACAGAAATACGGTGAGGCGATTGTGAAAGAAGAAGCCGGTGACGCCTACACGATCGTGGTGCTCAGCGATAAGCTGGATGTGAAGCAGGCCGTGGGCATCGTGGATTTTGTAATGAAGGAACTGAGCGTTACCCAGGACAAGATTAAGGTCCAATACGTCTCGGAGCAGTAAGCCCGCTGAATAAAATCACAGAAAATAGAATAAAATGCCGAAAGAGCCCGGGCGCGTCCCAGGCTCTTTCCATTTCTAGCGTTTGTGATATAATACATAAAGTTATCGATGCATAGAAAAAGAAGATTACGCAGGCAGCGGTTACACAAGATAGCGATTCAAGAGAATCACAGAGCAGACCGGCTTCACAGGTGTGCTTCTCAGAACGGATAACGTACCCTGCCCAGCCTGCGTCCCAAATTGGCTTCGAGAGAAAGCTGAAGGAGTGAACGATCCAATGTTCAAGTTAAGCGAGATTAAGGAATTGATTCAATTGCTGGACCAGACTTCCTCCGTGCACGAGCTGGAGATTGAAAGCGAAGGTATGAAGCTGGCTATCCGCAAACCGGATCGCTCTGAAGCTGAAGGAACAGTAATTCAGGCGGCTCCTTATACCTATCCCTTTACGCCAGCCCCGCAGCTGCAAAGTCCGCAGATTATTGCCCCTCCGGCTGTCAGTGAAGTTCCTGCTGCGGCGCAGCAGCCCGCAACCTCCGCTGAAGGCGCATTACATAAAATCGTCTCGCCGATGGTAGGGACCTTCTATAGTGCCGCTTCACCGGAGACGCCTTCCTTTGTCAATGTCGGAGACCGGGTGAATGAGAAATCCACAGTCTGCATCATTGAAGCAATGAAGCTGATGAATGAGCTGGAAGCTGAAGTGCAGGGCGAGATTGTCTCTGTTCTGGTTGAGAACGGCCAACTGGTGGAATACGGCCAGCCGCTGTTTCTGGTGAGAGCGGAATAATTGCCGCGAGAATGAGGAGGAGCTTGCAAGCTTCGCTAAACTTTGGGAGGAAACGCATGAACATTCAAAAAGTGTTGATTGCTAACCGCGGCGAAATTGCGGTCCGCATTATCAGGGCCTGCCGCGAGCTGGGTATTGCCACCGTGGCTGTCTATTCGGAGCCGGACCGCGATTCCCTGCATGTCCGCCTGGCTGATGAGGCGTACTGCATCGGACCGACACCCGCCAAGGACAGCTATTTGAACTTTACTAATATTATGAGCGTTGCTACGCTGACGGAATGCGATGCCGTTCATCCCGGCTATGGCTTCCTGGCCGAGAATGCCGATTTCGCCGAGATCTGTGAATCCTGCAATATTACTTTCATTGGCCCGTCTCCGGATGCGATTACGCGGATGGGCGACAAGGCAGTAGCCAAAGAGACGATGAAGCAGGCGGGAGTTCCGATTATTCCGGGCTCCGACGGGATTGTCGGCGACTTGGATGAAGCCGTGATGCTCGGCCGTGATATCGGGTATCCGCTTATTGTAAAGGCTACGGCAGGCGGCGGCGGCAAGGGCATCCGCATCGCCGAGGATGAAGAGTCACTGGTGAAGCAGATTACCGCTGCCCAGCAGGAAGCGCAGAAGAATTTTGGCAACGCCGGAGTCTATCTGGAGAAGTTCCTGACCGGCATGAAGCATGTGGAGATTCAGATCATCGCCGATAATCATGGCAACGTAGTCCATCTGGGCGAACGTGACTGCTCGGTGCAGCGCCGCCGCCAGAAGCTGGTGGAGGAAGCGCCTTGCTCCATCCTTACACCGGAGACCCGTGAGGCGATGGGCCAAGCGGCTGTAAGGGCCGCACAAGCGGTTAATTATTCTGGTGCAGGCACCCTGGAATTCCTGCTCAGTCCTGACGGTCAGTTCTACTTCATGGAGATGAATACCCGTATCCAGGTGGAGCATCCCGTAACTGAGATGGTTACCGGAGTGGATCTGATCAAGGAAATGATCTCTGTGGCAGAAGGCAACACACTCTCCTTTACCCAGGAGGATATTGTCATCAACGGATGGTCGATCGAATGCCGGATCAATGCCGAGGACCCTGAGCGTAATTTCATGCCTTCTCCCGGCAAAATTGGCTTCTATCTGCCTCCCGGCGGATTTGGAGTGCGGGTGGACAGCGCGGCGTACCCGGGCTATACCATTTCACCTTTTTATGACTCCATGATTGCCAAGCTGATCGTCTGGGCCCCGACGCGGGATGAGGCGGTCGCTAAGATGAAGCGTGCACTGGCCGAATTTGCGGTGGAGGGCATACATACCACGATTCCATTCCACCAGAGACTGCTGGAGCATCCGGTGTTTTTGGACGGTAACTTCGATATCAAGTTCCTTGAAGAGTATGAAATTTAGGACGACTTCTCATGGTTTGTCATAAAGTTCGTCAAATGATATAGTATGTTTAATAAGAGGCGTACTGCCCGCTTGAAGTGCCCCTACAACTTTTTTGCTGGAAAGGTGTGAAGTCCAAAATGAGTACATTGCCGACAGAATATGAACGTACGGAAATCGGTGAAATCCAGATCGCTCCTGAAGTGATCGAGGTGATCGCCGGTTTGGCAACCGTTGAGGTGAAAGGTGTGGCCGGAATGAGCGGCGGTTTCGCCGGCGGAATCGTGGAGCTTCTCGGACGCAAGAATTTGTCCAAAGGGGTTAAGGTTGAGGTAGGACAGCGCGAGGCTGCGGTGGATGTGTCTGTTATCATCGAATACGGCTACCGTCTTCCGGAAGTAGCTGCCGAAATCCAGCGCAATGTTAAGCGTTCCATCGAAACCATGACCGGTCTGACCGTTGTGGAAGTGAACGTGCATATTCATGATGTGCAGTTCAAAAGCAATACAAGCATTGACAAGAGCGAAGATATCGATGCGGTTATCCGTGTGAAGTAAAGGCTTTGTTCGTCCTAAACCCTCGGGCAGTACGTCGAGGGTTTACCTTAATTTAAGGAGGTTGTGAGACTCGTGGCCAAAATTCTGGACAGGCTTCTGCTGTTCCTTTACAGCTTAAGTATTGGAATACTATCTGTAATTGCCATCCTCCTCTTAAGCGGTGTCATTCCGGACAAGTATGAGATTTCGGACGGACCGGCGGTCTATATCACTGCGATCTCCGTGGCGGTCATTCTGTTCCTGCTGAGCATCCGCTTCTTCTACATTTCCCTGCGCCGCGACCGTGCCTCCCTGCCGTCTGTTGATCAGCGGACAGAGTACGGGGATATTCAGATCTCGATGGAGACCATTGAGAACCTGAGTCTGAAGGCTGCGGGCAAAGTGAAGGGCATCCGTGACCTGAAATCGCGCATCCGTGTCTCGCAGGCAGGTCTTGAGATTATGATCCGTGCGGTCGTCGACGGCGAGCATTCGCTGCCTCTGCTTACTACGGATGTACAGCGCCAGGTGCATGATTTCGTACAGGAGACAACCGGAATTCCGGTTGCCGATGTGTCTGTATACATTGCTAACCTCACACAGTCACCAAGCTTCAAAAGTCGAGTGGAATAGAGGTGAGTTTCCCTTATGTCCTGGAGAGAAGTATGGGGAAGTCACGGAGGTAGAATTACCGGAGTTGCCTTCGGTGTCTTTCTCGGATTGATTTATCTGATTAGCGGTTTTTGGGATATGCTGTTCTTTGCACTGGTAGTGTTCATCGGATATACGTTCGGCAAAAGAAAGGATACCGCGCAGGGTCCCCTGTTTCAATGGCAGGAGATCGTAGAGCGGCTGTCCGGACGCTGGCGTCCCTTCAAATGAACCGCGATAGTCTTTCTCCCGGAAGCCTGGAACCCGTTACTTTGAGTTGCTGACCTGCGGAAGAAAGGCTGTGCGGTTTTTTTTGGAATATAAGAAGTTATATCAAAACAAGAATGAAAGTTAGTTCGTAGGAGGAACACATGAAGAGACGTTTAGCGAGAGAAATTATTGTGCAAAGCCTGTACCAGATGGAAATGAACGATGTTGAGGTTACCGAGGCGGTTGACATGCTGATTGAAGAGGCGGCGGATGAAAACGAAACCGAGCGCGTCATTACGGATGAGATCGAACTGAAAGCTTATGTAGTTACGCATGTCAACGGCGTGTGGGAGCACAAAATGGCGATTGACGATATGCTGGAGCATTACCTCAAGGGCTGGCAGATGAGCCGCCTGTCACGCGTGGACCGTCAGATTCTGCGCCTGGCCACCTTCGAGATGATCTTCGCCAGCGATGTGCCGGCCAAGGTGTCTGTCAATGAGGCGATTGATCTGGCCAAGCATTTCGGCACAGAAGATTCCGGTAAATTCGTGAACGGCGTCCTCGGTAAAATGATTCAGGATGTGGATACGCTTAGAGCTGAGCTGTAATTCAGCCTCTGATTCGATTCAGTTTCAGCAGCAAGCGGCAGTAACAGGCTTATAAGCCTTCAATAGACAATAGGGGAGAGACTTACATGACAGCAGCGATTATCAGCGGTAAACAGGTATCGGACGACATTCGGATCGGGATTGCCCGGAAGGTTGCAGACTTAGCAGAGCGCGGCGTGAAGCCGGGTCTGGCTGTCGTTCTGGTCGGTGAAGATCCGGCTTCCCAGGTCTATGTGCGCAACAAGGAGAAGTCCTGTATAGAGCTGGGCTTCCATTCCGAGGTGCACCGGCTGGATGCCGCTACTACCCAGCAGGAGCTGCTGGCACTGGTGGCAGACCTGAACGGCCGGGGCGATATTGACGGCATACTTGTTCAGTTGCCGCTTCCGAAGCATATTGAAGAAAAGGCTGTGATTGACGCTATCTCGGTAGAAAAGGATGTGGACGGCTTCCACCCGGTCAATGTGGGGAATCTTGTCATCGGGGACGACAGTCTGCTTCCCTGCACGCCTGCCGGGGTGATTGAACTGATCAAGCGGACTGGTACGGACATCTCCGGCAAGCATGCTGTAGTGATCGGGCGCAGCAACATTGTGGGCAAGCCCGTATCCCTGCTGCTGCAGCGTGAGAACGCCACTGTAACCATGTGTCACTCGCGTACAGCGAATATGGCTGAGCTTAGCCGTCAGGCCGATATTCTGGTGGTAGCGATCGGCCGTGCCAACTTCATCGATGCCTCGTTCGTGAAGCCGGGCGCAATTGTGATTGATGTCGGCATGAACCGTCTGGATACCGGCAAGCTTGCCGGGGATGTTGATTATGAGAGTGCCCGGGAAGTTGCCGGGTTCATTACGCCGGTGCCGGGCGGAGTGGGGCCGATGACCATCACTATGCTGATGAGCAACACGCTGATCGCGGCCACACGCCGCCGCGGCCTGAAGTAGGCCGGACATATGGCAGCAGAGCGGCAGATCTACTCCATTAAGGAGCTTAACAAATATATCCGCATGAAGCTGGATTCGGATGCGCTGCTGTCCGATGTATGGATTCGCGGTGAAATCTCGAATTTCACCCATCACGGAAGCGGGCATATGTACTTCACGCTGAAGGATGAGAGCAGCCGGATCAAAGCCATCATGTTCGCTTCGCATAACTCACGGCTGCCGTTCGTGCCGAAGGAAGGCACGAAGGTAATTGCCAGGGGAAATGTGACCGTATATGAACGGGACGGGCAATACCAGTTCTATGCGACACATATGCAGCCTGACGGAATCGGCAGCCTGTATCTGGCTTACGAGCAGCTGAAGAGCAAGCTGGAAAAGGAAGGCCTGTTCGCAGCGGAGCGCAAGCGTCCGCTGCCGCAATTCCCGCGCTGCATCGGGGTTGTGACCTCCCCGACAGGAGCGGCAGTGAGGGACATCATCATCACCCTGCAGCGGCGCTATCCTCAGGTGGCGATTGTTCTCTACCCTGTACTTGTACAAGGTAAGGGTGCTGGCCCGTCCATTGTACAGGCCATCCAGAACCTGAACGCCATGGGCGAAGCCGATGTACTGATTGTCGGGCGCGGCGGCGGCTCCCTGGAGGAGCTGTGGGCCTTCAATGAAGAGGCCGTCGCCCGGGCGATTGCGGCCTCCAGGATTCCGGTCATCTCGGCCGTGGGCCACGAGACCGACTTTACGATCGCCGATTTCGCCGCCGATCTCCGGGCGGCCACCCCTACGGCAGCGGCGGAGCTCGCTGTGCCGAGCGCAGCCGAGCTGGCCGGGCAGCTGCGCATGGCCCGGCAGCGGCTGCGCCAAGGGCTGCTGCGCCGCTCGCAGCGCGGCGGCGAACGCCTCGCTGCACTGCAGCGCTCGCTGGCGCTGGCCGGCCCCCGCCGGCAGCTGGCCCAGCACGCGCAGCGGCTGGACATGCTGCGCGCGGCCCTGCTCCGCGCAGCAGAGGCAAGGCACAGCCGCGCACAGGGGCGCAGCGCGCTGCTGCACCAGAGCCTGCAGCGCTTCCATCCGCTTAGCAGCGTCAGCACTGCCCGCCGGCGCACGGATGGCCTCACCCGTGAGCTAACGGCGGCTATGCAGGCGCGCCTTGCAGATAAGCGCGCGCGGTTCGGGGCTGAGCTGCGCCATCTGGATGCGCTCAGTCCGCTTAAGGTCATGTCACGGGGCTACAGCCTTGTGTATGACGAGAAGGAACAGCATTTAATCAAATCGCTGAAGGAAGTAGAGCTTGGCGATGTGGTCAACATAAAGCTTAATGACGGACAACTAAACTGCCACGTATGGGGAATGAAGGAGGATGGCAAAGCGAATGGCGAAGGAAGCTGAACTGGATTTTGAAGGAGCCATGGAGCGCCTGGAGGGTATCGTGCGTGAGCTTGAACACGGTGACGTTCCCCTGGAGAAGGCGATTGATTTATTCCAGCAGGGAATGAAGCTCTCGCAGCTATGCGGCAGCAAGCTGGAGCAGGTGGAGCGCAAGATTGAGATGATTACTGTAGAGGATGGCGAACTGCGCAAGAAGCCGTTCGGCAGCCGGCTTGAAGGCGATAACGATGAGTCATTCTGAGCTAGAGCCATCGGGCCGTTCGGCAGCACCGCAGGGCCGCGAACCGCTGGAGCAGTATATAGCGGACGTTAGCCGCTGGGTTACTGCGGCTCTGAGCCAATCCATACCGGAGCAGTGGGACGTCCCACAGGTACTTAGAGAGTCGATGGAATACTCGCTGCAAGCTGGTGGTAAGCGCCTGCGGCCGCTGCTGGTCACCGCCGCCTGCGAAGCGCTGGGCGGCAGCCGTGATGCTGCACTGCCTGTAGCGGCAGCGATTGAAATGGTGCATACCTATTCCCTGATCCATGATGATCTTCCGGCGATGGATAATGATGACTACCGGCGCGGCAAGCTGACGAACCATAAGGTCTTCGGGGAAGCCATGGCCATTCTGGCCGGGGATTCGCTGCTGACCCATGCGTTCTACAGTGTGGTACAAGCCTCACGCAAGCATGGGGTTCCGGCAGAACGTGTATTGTCCATCGTGGAGGATCTGGCCGAGATGGCCGGACCGCGCGGCATGGTCGGCGGTCAGGTTGCCGATATGGAAGGCGAGCAGGGAATGACCGACCTGCAGCAGCTTCAGTACATTCATCTGCATAAGACCGGCGATCTGATGATCTTCTCCTTGCTTGCGGGCGGCAGAATCGCCGGTGCGGATGAGGGCCAGCTGGCAGCTCTGCACCGGTTCGGCACACAGATTGGCCTGGCCTTCCAGATTCAGGATGATATTCTGGATCTGGTCGGCGATGAGAGCAAGCTGGGCAAAAAAACCGGCAGTGATCTCAAGCAGCAGAAAGTAACCTATCCGTATTTCATCGGCCTGGAGGCTTCGCTCGCAGAGGTCAAGCAATTGACCGCAGCAGCGCATCTTGCGATCCTGAAAGGCGGGTTCAACGACCCGTCCCGGCTGCTGGAAATTGCCGATTATTTGATGTCACGCGACCACTAAATGGAGTTTCGGCAAACGGCTGTGTTTCGGCAGCCGTTTAGTTTGTGTTATAATGGGGTTTATATTTTACAACATCTAGGAAAGCGGGGAATACTCGTGCTGCTTCCACAAATAAACGATCCTCAGCAACTCAAGTCTTACTCAGTCGGAGAATTGGCTGTACTTGCGGAGGAAATTCGTCAGTTTCTGATCGAGAAGCTGTCTGTAACAGGGGGGCATCTCGGATCTAACCTCGGGGTAGTGGAACTCACGCTGGCCCTGCATTACTGTTATGACAGTCCCCGGGATAAGATGATATATGATGTCGGTCATCAGGCTTATGTGCATAAGATACTGACAGGCCGCCAAGATCGGTTTGATACACTTCGCAAGCAGGGTGGACTATGCGGCTTCGTCAAACGTACGGAGAGTGAGCATGATGTCTGGGAAGCCGGGCACAGCAGCACTTCTCTGTCGGCAGCAATGGGCATGGCTATGGCACGTGACTTGAAGGGTGAAGACAATAAGGTAATTGCCGTGATCGGCGATGGTGCCCTCACCGGCGGAATGGCCTTTGAAGCGCTGAACCATATCGGCCATGAGCGCCGCAAGCTCATGGTGATCCTGAATGATAATGAGATGTCGATCGCGCCGAATGTAGGAGCCATGCATAACTACTTAAGCAAAATCCGTTCGGACCGCCATTACCTGCGGGCTAAGGATGAGGTCGAAGGTCTGCTGAAGAAAATTCCGGCCATCGGCGGTCGCCTGGCGAAGACTGCGCAGAATGTGAAGGACGGTCTGAAGAACATGCTGGTACCCGGTGTTCTGTTCGAAGAACTGGGATTCACCTATCTGGGACCCGTGGACGGTCATGATCTGGAGAAGATGATCGACACCTTCCATCAGGCGGATAATGTATCAGGGCCTGTGCTGGTTCATGTGCTGACGACGAAGGGCAAGGGCTACAAACCGGCTGAAACTGACTTCTATAAATCACATGCGATCTCGCCCTACAAAATTGAATCAAGCCAGTCCATTAAGGCCGTGGAGGCGGTCAGCCACCCGATGTATACCGAAGTTTTCGGGGAAACGCTGATTGAGCTCGGACGGCAGGATCAAAGACTGATTGCCGTAACACCGGCCATGCCGGGCGGCTCGGGGCTCTTCCCGTTCGCCAAGGAATTCCCGGACCGGATGATTGACGTCGGGATTGCTGAGCAGCATGCCGCCACCTTATGTGCGGCGCTGGCGATGGAAGGAATGAAGCCGGTGTATGCCGTCTATTCCACCTTCATGCAGCGTGCTTATGATCAGATTGTCCATGATATTTGCCGCCATAATGCCAATGTCATGTTCGCCATCGACCGTGCGGGCTTCGTCGGCGCGGACGGGGAGACCCATCAAGGCGTATACGATATTGCTTTTATGCGTCATATTCCAAACATGGTGCTTATGATGCCGAAGGATGAGAATGAGCTGCGCCACATGATGAAGACGGCGCTGGACTATAATGAAGGACCGATTGCTTACCGTTATCCGCGGATTAACGGCACTGGTGTAGCTCTGGATGCTGAATTGCGCAGTCTGCCTATCGGCACATGGGAGCGTCTGCGTCCCGGTGAGGATTATGCCGTGCTTGCCTGCGGCCCGATGGTTCAGGTCGCTGAAGAGGCGGCGGAAGTGCTGAAGCGTGAAGGGATTCAGATCGGTGTAGTAAATGCGCGCTTCCTGAAGCCGCTGGATAACACCATGCTGCTTGAACTGGCGCATGCCGGAACGGGGATGGTGGTGCTGGAAGAAGCGAGCCAGGCCGGCAGCCTTGGCAGTGCGGTGCTGGAGTTCTTTGCAGAGCATGAGATATATGATGCGCATGTCCACCCGATGGGAGTGCCGGATATTTTCGTCGAGCATGGGTCGATTAAGGAGCAACGCCAGGAAACCGGCCTTACCGTTGAAGCCGTGTGCGCACGTATTAAGTCAATGAAGGGGCTCAGCACTTATACCTATAAGTCAACCTCCACCTCGTAAGACAGGGGCGGAGGGCGGACCGAAGTGATCGGGAGATGAATATGGAACACCCTAAGGAACGAATTGATGTGCTGTTGGTGGAGCAAGGCTTCTACGACAGCCGGGAGAAGGCCAAGGCCGCCATTATGGCGGGTCTTGTGCTTGCGAACGAAGAACGGATTGAGAAGCCGGGGATGAAGGTGCTGCGCAGCTCTGTTCTCAGAGTCAAGGGAGCGCTGCACCCCTATGTCAGCCGCGGCGGCTTGAAGCTGGAGAAAGCCTTGCGGCAGTTCAGCATCGAGCTGACCGGCAGGAATATGCTGGATATTGGCTCCTCTACAGGAGGCTTCACGGATTGTGCGCTTCAGAACGGTGTGGCCCATGTGTATGCTATTGATGTTGGACATAACCAGCTCGACTGGAGTCTGCGTAATGATGATCGGGTAACCGTAATGGAACAGACCAACTTCCGTTACATGACCCCGCCTGATTTGAAGGGACCGGTGCCTGACTTTGCAAGTATTGATGTATCCTTCATTTCACTAAAAATCATCCTGCCGCCGCTTATGGCGCTGCTGAACCGTCCTGCTGATATCGCTGCGCTGATTAAGCCGCAGTTCGAAGCCGGGCGCGAGAAGGTGGGCAAGTCTGGAGTTGTGCGCGAACCGGCTGTTCACCGGGAGGTGCTGATAAACGTACTGTCCATGGCAGCCGAACTGGGCTACACGCTTGCAGGACTGACGTATTCCCCCATTACCGGCGGGGAAGGAAACATTGAATTTCTGGCACACTGGAAGCTGTTGCCCGAAGCTGCGGAGCAGACTTCAGCGCAGCAGCCTTCTGCGGCTGAAGCACAGCCGAATAATTTCGCCGCGCTTGCCGACTCGGTCATTAAGGAAGCGAATGCAACCTTCAGCGCTGCGGGCCATGGAAACTCATCCAAGAGATGAGTTTCTTTTGCTGCAAAGATAAGTAATTAGTAATTATATGTTGTCGCCCGGAAGCAGGATTTCACCCGCCCTCGCGTCGAATAGAATCACCGAGGTGATGGGAGTGGCGAGCTCGGACAAGGCTGTAGTGGCACTTATGGGCCTTACGGCGGCAATCTTTATCCTTTATAGAATCTATATCTGGCTGCAAGGGTCCCCGGGTTCCTTCATGAAGGATCGGGTGCCGATCAACAAGGTCATTCAGCCGCATCCGTCCATCGGTCTGCTGGAGGATGCGGGGTACGAGGTCATCGGCGGCAAGCTGAAGATTCCGCTGTCTTTTCAAGTGAATGGTGCGCCGATGTACAGCAGGCTGTTCATTGATTACGTAGCCACCAGGAATGAGGAGCATTACTATCTGGTCATCCTGTCCCGCCCCCGCAAGGAGCTTGAACTCACCGGCAGCGGGCTCCGGGACTATATCCTTCCTTATCTGCTGATCTATCCGGATTGCAGCGGTGCACTGTATGTGGATACGGTGAATTCCAACATTCATGTGATCAATTTCGGCAAGGACGACGGAGAATCCAGTTAAGCACAATATAAATACAGGAGGCAACAATGAAGGGACACCGACATATCAAGATTAGAGAAATTATCTCGCAAAAGGAAATCGAAACCCAGGATGATCTGGTCGAGGCGCTGCGGGAAGCCGGATTTCAAGTCACCCAGGCTACCGTATCCCGCGATATTAAGGAACTGCTGCTAATCAAGGTGCCGATGGATGACGGCCGTTACAAATATTCCCTGCCCACCGACCAGCGTTACAACCCGACCCAGAAGCTGAAGCGGGTGCTGGTGGACAACTTTGTACAAATCGACTTTTCCGCTAATCTGGTGGTGATGAAATGTCTGCCGGGAACGGCTAATTCTGTGGCTGCACTGATCGATAACATCGACTGGCCGCAAATTATGGGCACGATCTCCGGAGACGACACGATCCTGATTATCTGCCGCCAGCCGGAAGACAGCAAGGACGTCATTGCACAGATTATGGGTTATATTTCTTAATTTGCTTATGGATGGACAGGCAATCAACTTGTCGGAGGTGCTGTATTCGTGTTAGAGACATTGTCTATACGCAATCTGGCCGTGGTTGAGGCGGTGGATGTGCATTTTTATCCGGGGTTCCATGTCCTTACAGGGGAGACCGGTGCAGGGAAATCAATCATTATCGATGCGCTGGCACTCATTGCCGGGGGACGCGGTTCCGCTGACTCCATCCGGTATGGGTGTGAGAAGGCCGAAATGGAAGCGCTTTTCAGTCTGCCGGGAAGTCATCCGGTCTGGGATACGCTGGAGCGGCTGGGCATCGGAGCAGAGCGTGAGGAGCATCTGGTGGTCCGCCGGGAGATTACCTCTCAGGGGAAAAGCACATCGCGCGTGAACGGCCAGATGGTCAATCTGAGCATGCTGCGTGAAATCGGGGACCAGCTGGTCAATATTCATGGACAGCATGAGCATCAGAACCTGCTGAAGGCTGAACGTCATCTGGGTCTGCTGGATACCTATGGGGAAGCGGTGATCGGACCGCTCAAAGCGGATTATCAGGAGAAATATACAGCCTTCGCCAAAGTGGAAAAAGAACTCCGGGAACTTCAGGAATCCAGCCAAAAGGCGTATCAGATGCTGGATTTGTACCGTTTTCAGCTGGAGGAAATTTCTGCTGCGGGACTAAAACCGGGAGAAGATGAATTACTTGCCGAAGAACGGGTAAAACTATCCCACAGTGAGAAAATGATGGATTCAGTATCCGGCGCATACGAGCTGCTGTATGACAAGCAGGGGCTGGAGTCCATTGGCAATGTAATCTCCAGGCTTGAAGATGCGGTGAGGTATGACGAAAAGGGTCTGCGGGCAGTCTTCGAGCAACTACAGTCGGCTTATTATCAGCTGGAGGATGCGGCGTTTCAGCTGCGCGACTACCGGGAAGAGATCGAGTTCAACCCGGCCCGGCTGGATGATATTGAGAATCGTCTGGACCAGATTACCGGCCTGCGTCGTAAATACGGAGATAGCGTTGAACAGATTTTGGAGTATTATCAGCAGATTGAGCGGGAGACTGACCTGCTGGAGAATAAGGATGAATATACCCTGAAATTAACGGCTAAACGCGATGGCCTGCTTCATATCTTAATGGAAGCGGCTGGAGCTCTAAGTGGAGCGCGGCGGCAATGTGCGACGGATCTTGCTGCACAGGTGGAGGGTGAGCTGAAGGATCTGCAGATGGAGCGGACCTCACTCCAGGTGAAGATGGAGACGCTTGAAGATCCGCGTGGTATGGAGTATCAGGGACGGCGGTACCGTCTGACCCGGCAGGGGATCGACAGCGCTGAATTCATGATCTCCCCGAATCCCGGCGAGCCGCTTCGTCCGCTGGGCAAGATCGCCTCAGGGGGGGAGTTGTCGCGGATCATGCTGGCGATGAAGAGTATTTTTGCACGGCATGATGCCATTCCTGTACTCATCTTCGATGAGGTGGATACCGGGGTCAGCGGACGGGCGGCCCAGTCCATTGCGGACAAGCTCTACAAGCTCTCCTCCACCTGCCAGGTGTTCTCCATTACCCATCTGCCGCAGGTGGCCTGTATGGCGGATCATCAGTACCTGATTGCCAAAAAAGTCGAAGACGGACGCACGATGACTGAGGTGGACTCCCTCTCGGCTGAAGGCCGCGTGATGGAGCTGGCCCGGATGCTGGGCGGTGTGGAAATTACCGAAAAAACATTGCATCACGCACAGGAGATGCTGGGTCTGGCCGAGGCCAGTAAGGCAGCTGTAAGCTAAGCGGGACAATGATTGACAGTAATAAAAGCCTGGGGGCAAGGTTATCTTATAGGTACGCAATTGGCGACCACCTTTTTCGTCAAGCGAAAGAAGCAAAAGGGAGCGTGACAGCCATTGAAGCCTAACCTCAGGAAGTTAATGCCCGGCCTTTTATTTGCCTTCTTTCTCAGTTTATCAGGCATAACGGGACCCTCACAGATCCACGCAGCACCGCTTGAACATCAACCGCTGAGGGCGGTACAGGGAACCGAGAATGAACTTAAGGTCATCCCCGGGGGTCAGACGATTGGCGTAAAGGTGAAGTCGGCAGGCGTGCTTGTTGTAGGCCATCATCTGATTGAAGTATCGGAGCAGTCCAAGATTTCACCCGGTGAGAACAGCGGCATCCTGCCCGGCGATCTGATGATCTCGATTAACGGGGTGAAGCTGGACGAGGTATCCAAGGTAGCAAGGCTGGTCGAGCAAGCCGGCCGGAGCAATGATTCTTTAAGCATCGTCTACAAACGCGGCGGTAAAGAGCACACAGCTCAGCTGAAGCCCGCGTATGACCGCACAGACAAGGTGTGGCGGCTCGGGCTTTACATCCGTGATTCGGCAGCAGGTGTAGGGACCCTCACTTTCTATGCCCCGAAGCAGGGTGTATACGGGGCCCTTGGGCATGTCATCACTGACATGAACACAGGTACGCCGATTGTGGTGGGCAGCGGTCATATCGTGCAGTCCAGCGTCACTTCGATCTCGAAGAGCCAGGATGGCGATCCTGGCGAGAAACGGGCTCATTTTTTGAAGGAAAGCCAAGTTCTTGGGAATGTGGAGAGCAACACGGATTTCGGAATATTCGGTAAAATGACCCGTAATCCCGAGCACAGCCTGTATCAGGAGCCGATTCCGGTGGCCATGAGCACTGAAGTGAAGGAAGGTCCCGCACAGATTCTTACCGTAGTGGACGGTCAACAGGTCGAACGCTTCAACGTGGAGATCATCCATGTGGCCCGTCAGCAGACCCCTGCCACTAAAGGCATGGTGCTGCGCATCACCGACCCCCGCCTGCTTGATAAGACCGGAGGGATTGTTCAGGGGATGAGCGGCAGCCCGATTGTCCAGAACGGCCGTCTAATCGGTGCAGTGACCCATGTGTTCGTCAATGATCCCAAGTCAGGGTATGGCTGCTTCATTGAGTGGATGCTTAGGGACTCAGGTGTGGTTCAACAGGATCAGGAGCTTCAATACAATCTTAAGGCGGTTTAGCCTTAAGATTTTTTTGTCGAAGGGCAGCGATTATCCTCGAAACCTGAAACAAAATATTTAATTATAAATCAACACCGAAAAAAAATAAAGAAAAATAATTTTCGACAGAAGGATATTCAATCCTGATGTCGAAAGTTATAGGGAGAGAAGATGATCATTATTTTCCGAATAGCAGATATCTAAGGAGGAAGCAGCCAGTGCAGAATATTGAAGTGTTGTTGGCCGATGATAACAGGGAGTTCACGAATTTGCTCGCCGAGTACATTACTGAACAAGAAGATATGACCGTGACAGGCATTGCCTATAATGGGGAAGAGGTACTACAGATGCTCAGCGGAGCACGCAAGATCCCCGATGTCCTTATCCTTGATATCATTATGCCGCATCTGGACGGCCTCGGCGTTCTGGAACGCCTGCGTGATATGGATCTGAACCCTCAACCCAAGATCATTATGCTGACTGCTTTTGGACAAGAGAATATTACGCAGAGAGCCGTTCAGCTTGGAGCCTCTTATTATATTCTGAAACCGTTTGACATGGAGGTTCTGGCGAACCGTGTACGCCAGCTGGTGGGTACGCAAGGCAGTATGAGCACTTCCGCAAACATGTCCGGCTATTCTTCTTCCAGATTTTCCAGTAATGTGGTTCCGCTGTCCAAGGGCAAGAATCTGGATGCCAATATAACCTCGATCATTCATGAAATCGGCGTCCCTGCGCATATCAAAGGCTACCAGTACCTGCGTGAAGCCATCACCATGGTCTATAACAACATTGAGATACTTGGTGCCATAACCAAGACGCTGTATCCGGCTATAGCCGAAAAGTTCAAGACCACGCCTTCCCGCGTTGAACGCGCCATCCGCCATGCGATTGAAGTCGCCTGGACCCGTGGCAATATCGACAGCATCTCCCACCTGTTCGGCTATACCATTAATATCTCCAAATCCAAGCCAACTAACTCGGAATTTATTGCCATGGTAGCCGACAAGCTGCGGATTGAGCATAAGGTGTCTTGAAAGGGTTAGGGGCAGGATACGTGAGGGTTAAGTAGTCTAGAGTCTGTAAATACCAGAATAGCATAACAATAAATACCGCTTGCTAATGGGAAATCGTATTCCCCAATAGCAAGCGGTATTTTGTTTCACTGAACCCATGCCGTTTAGGAGCGACCGATGCTGAAATCATGCAAGATGTGCAACAATCAGGCTCCATACAAGCGGTCGGTGAGAAAAAAACTCTCAGAATTGACGACAGATAGGCGGGAGCACCCGTCATGAATGGAATAAACATTTCAGAACGGCACCCGCATCCTTCACCCTTTAGAGTGATTTTGTTCTTTACACAAAGAAAGAAGCCCATCGCCAGGCTTCAGTTATTGTTACGTTCTCTTCGTTTAGGATGATCCTGAGACAGTCCCCATTGAGTAGCAGCCTCGTCTGTGGTCATGACTTGCGTGTGAGTCTGTAAACACCAGTAACAAGCGCATACAATGCAACGAAGACAATAAGAGCTGTTGGAGTCTAGCGCTTACGTCTACGATTTTTTGCGGAAGTCTTAGACGTTTTCTTTTTGCGTACTTTCTTGCGTTTGTCCTTAATTTCAGCAATGTATTTGATAAATCAAGTCACTCCTTCATGGAGTGGCTTTTTTTAGTTTATAATGAAGGGATAAGCAAAGGAGGTGGGAGAAATCGTAGCGCAGATTTTTCTAGGGATCTGGATGCTTACACAAGCGGCTTGTCATTTTTTTAGACTTCATGTGTTTCTTCGGCAATCCGTTAGGGATAGCTTGAGTAAGAATGAGCGGGCCTCTTTCCAAAGAGGGATGGTCCTGCCCTATCTCATATTAGGGATGACTTTTATTGGAATGGGGATTGTTGAGTATAAGGGGTTCCTGTCCATGCCGCTTTTCCTGGGACTCTATATTATATTTTGTGCGGCGTCCTTGGCCGGGATATTGAGGAATAACAAAAAACACCTGGGTCATTACATGGGGTGAACAGCAGTCTTCCTATTTGTCCTCGTAGAGCCACAGGCTGGCGTACATGGGCATCCAAGCCTAATCCTAGAAAAAAATGGGCGGCCCAATTCAGGTAAGACTCACTAATGTGCGTATGTATAACGCCTGAACCATCCCATGCACTTCAATCTGGTAGAGCAGAATTACCAGGTTACGGTATGGAACCGCACCCCTGCAAGAGCAGATGCATTTATCCGTCGAGGGGCCGTTCTCGCATCCAGTGCAGCTTCAGCCATAGCTGCCAGTCCGATCACGATCATCTGTGTAGCTGATTACCACGTGTCCACAAGCATCCTGGACCAGGAGCCCGTGAAGTCCGCTCTGGCCGGCCGTGTGCTCATTCAGCTCAGTACCGGGAGTCCGCAGCAAGCCCGTGACCTTGAGCCGTGTGCTCGCTTCAAATGTCCATGACAAGCATTGAGCTGCTTACGCTGCAAGCACGTGAATCTGGCATCAATAACGAATTCCCCCGGTTCGCTGAAAATCTGTTCCAAAAGGCCCTTCATGCTGGCTATGGGAGCGAGGAAATCGCGGCTTTGGTTAAGGTATTACACTAAAAATAATTCTTTAAAGGAAACCGACCAAGCAATTGCTTGGTCGGTTTTGTTATAAATATATGCTTGTATTTCATATATCTTAGTTAACGGACTGGTTGCCCAGACTGCTCAGGTAAGCATCGGCTTCTTGATATGTAGGGTAATGCACGGCGAATTTGCCGAACAGTCTTTTCATTTGCATTTTCCAGACCGGGGAATCTGCAACGTATACCCAGCCGCCTACTCCTGCTTCTATCGCGCGGTCACCGGTTGGGGCGAGCATGCCGGCTACTTCAGGGGAGAGCACGGTTGGGGAACCTGTCACATCGGTTACTCCGGTAAAGCCCGGCTTCAGCTGCTTCAGGGCATTCTCGAAATCTGCTATGTAGGCGGGTACGTCACTCTCAGTCAGGCCGTAGGCTCTGACAATCACCTGGTTTTTTGCAATATTGACTTCCATTGTGTAAGACATGAACATTCCTCCAGTTGTGGTATTAAGTTTACATTAGATTATATCGGATAAAATCGGAGTGTATTTGAGAGAATAAGGAAATCGGAACAATATGGCTCTCATTTATGGGAATTAAAACCATGTTTCAAAAATGAAATGGAAAATTCATCCTGTCAGGGGGCGGCTATCTGAAGAGTTTTACGCTTCTCATCTAAAGAATTTACATAAACAATTGTTATTATGAAACACAAATTGTTGTCTTGTGTTATGATATAGGTAGAGGTGGCTCTTATGAACGATTTCGATAATTACCCCGATGAGCTGGGGAATTTCATCCGGCACTTCAGGAAGGCCCGCGGGTTAACCCTCAGGGGGCTGGAAGAGAAGAGCGGCATCAGCTATTCACAGCTCAGCAAGATTGAACGGGGAGAGAGTATCCCGCTGAAGGATAACCTGGACAAGATCATTGAAGCACTCGGAGGGGATCTCAAGAACCGGATGTATCATTTGGCCGACTATATGCCTGATATTGAGTACATCAAGACACTGAAGCAGGGCTACAAGCTGCCTAAGCATAATCAGTCCCAAGACTACATTTACGAGACGGCGTTCAACAAGCTGAAGGAATTCCGGGCGAAGGAAGACAAAGAAACGTCATATGTTTCCTTTGATTCTGAAGAGGTAATCGTTTATGAGACGGAATATGGGGCAGGAATGGTTATAGAGAAGATCGAGAAGTACAACCTGACCGATGTGCTGAACGATATATTCGAGGGGAGTCTGGATAGCCTCCGCAGGCAGCCGCGCCAGGGGCGCCAGGCGTACTTGTTCGGAGAATGGCTGCGTGAAGGCATCTATGAGCTGAAGGAAGAGGAACAGGACCAGGTTATTCAGGCCTTGAAGGAATTCACCCAGTTCAAAGTACAACAGATCAAGGGCGTGTATAAGTAAAGAAGGGCCCGGCATAGCGTGCTTCCAAAATGAATAATGTTGCCCTTTCTTGCAGCCATCTATTCATCTTGATCCATAAACAAACTACAAATGGTTAGACAGAAAAGGGGATAAGAAACATGAGAATCAATATGAAGTTCACCAGCAAAGGGAAAGCGGCCATCGAGAATTTCAATAACGAAGAGCTGCTGGAGATTTTTGCAAGATACATCAAGACACTTACCAAAAAATACGATATCGAAGTAGATGTGCCGCTTGAAGTGAATCAGAATATCGTTGCCGATGGAACAGTCATTGCCATGGCTCAGAACGTCAAATGTGATGCGGAGACCTTCTTCAAAGAGCTGGGACGCGATATCAAGGTTCCTCTGAAGAAGCGGCTTGGCGGTAAGCTGGAGAACGTATTCAAGACCGAAATTATCGAGTAGATAGAAGTCCGTTGCTCACCAAAAAACCATCCCCGCACAATGTGGAGGATGGTTTTTTGGCATCTGTGCAGGTATATCTTATGGATCGAGAGCTTCGCATTCTAATGATGTTGGGTACCTGAAAGATTCCGTGTGGTGAGAACATTCCTGATAATCTGGATAAAATCCGGTGAAGCCTTGGCTTCCAGCGCCAATTCGTAGATGTTCATTAATTGTTCGTCAGACAATAGCTCAAGTGATGAGGGGCGCGGAGAAGGATGAAAGTAAGTTTCCATTGTATTCCTCCATCATAGTTGAGAGTAGGTGGGACAGATAATTAAGATTGAAATAAAATATCTCTATTTAAATGGTACCATCTGGAAGAAAATCCGTCTGCTGTCATTCGCCCTCTGAATTCCTCTTTACATAAGATGGATATTATGTGATAATGATTGAATTTGTTTTTCTTAGCCTGTCATGACAACAAAAAAGCAGCGCCCCCCTCTGAAAAGGGAATCGCTGCTCTCTTTACATTCTATAACGGTGATTCTTTCTTCTGCGAAGCCAGAAATCTGCGGATACGTGTTTCATTGGACTCTGATACAGTAGCAAATTGTTCCCCTTGATTGAACAGAACAATCTTCCGTTCCGGATCATAACCGTCAATATTGCCAATGTTGACTACATTGCTGCGGTCAAGACGTTCAAAGCCCATTTCTCCGTAAGCTGCATACAAATCGGAAAGAGTGGTAGGGAGAACAAATTCGCCTTCTTTCGTATGGACGAATATCGTATTCTTGTGGTTAGAGAAATACAATATCTCCTCCTCCCGGATACTGCGGGAAGAGCCGTCGTTTAGTAAGACACGCATGTACTCCCCATCCTTGTGTAATTACTTGCGTAATTCTTTTGGTGCTTCCGGGCTATGGAACATCGGTTTCATAATTGAAACAAATAAACGTGCAGATCCGGCAAGAACGGCTGATGCCTGTTTTGCAATTAATTTTTTCACTGTGTTCTCCTCCTTGTCCATGGAATCACTGTTAAAGCTTGGACTAGAAAGGCTAATCCGAGTACATTTGATTGAAAAAAGAAGTTAGAGGATACTATTACTATAGAAATCAACTTTAATATAGGGTATAAAAAAGTTGGAATTCTGGCATTTTTATCTGGGTTTGGAGCATACATAATAACAATGATTAAGTTAATTGAGTTAACAATCCAAAGAGTTGAATCTGAAAAGGTGATAAAAAAAGGCAGCAAGGTGCTTAATAAAATAGTAACAATATTGCAGGCCATGGTTGTCTTTAAATGAAAGCCACCAGAGGCGAGACGCAGAATGGAGAAGCATAGAAGAAAGGTTATAGATTCTGCAAAATGGCCCCAAGTAAGACTTATGATGGCTGTACTCACTATGATTAGCAGTGTATTAAAAATAATGCCCAGCGAGTATTGCATGATCTCAATGGAATGCGTTTCTTCAGGGTTCGCATTTTTGATTTTGACTGCGATTCTAGAAGCTAATAAATTCATTGTGGCTTCGATCCTTTTTATATGAAAGATATAAATACGCATATAGTAAAATCACATTTATAACTGGTATCAGTAAAAAGAATTGTGAATATTTTTGTGATAGGATCATCATTAATATAACAAGTAGTATGGAAGGAGCACTTAGAAAGAAGAGCTTTATCTCACGGATTTCTATCCTTACTTTAACGTTTTGTTTATCTGGAACGAAATCGAAACCTTTTCTGTATTTGCCGACATAAAAACCAATTGTAATTGACAAAAGAGCAGAAATGACTTGAATAATATAAACGCTAGCCGTCATAAAAGGAGGTTTTATTGAAGTTAAGAATGTAAAGTGTATTAAGAAATAACATGTGGATTGAATGAGCATATATGATAAATAGGTTAATCCTGTCATTATTGCAGCGTAAAAAATATGAATTCTAAATAAAAGCCAGATAAAGCAGAAGGTCATTAAATATTGGAAGAATACATCAGTTAATATCAGTTTATAATCATTACGGAGAACAAACGAGACAAATGCCATTAATGTAGCAGCAAATATCATTTCCACAGGAAAAACATCAATCTTAAAAACCTTAAAAGCCAAATAAAACATTGCGTATGTTTCCAATATGGAAAATAGCATATAAAGCACAAAATCCAGCATGCGTACACTCCCGGGAAATAGGTTAACTAATCTGTAATCCTGGTGATATTATACATAATAGGCTAAGATACAACAACAGGTTTTGACACAATCCGGCAAATATTTCTTAAAAATTGGATTGGAGAGGGGTTTTTACCATGAATCAGCGTCCTGCGCAAGGAGAGTATACCGATTTTCAGTCCAGATATATTACACTGGTGCCGCCTGAAGGAGAACTGAGTGTCATTCTAAGAGAGCAGACTCAGCAGGTGCTGGCTCTGCTCGGCGGGCTGACGGAGGAGCAAGGGGCCTACCGCTATGCCCCCGGGAAGTGGAGTATCAAGGAAATGCTGGGGCATCTGATAGATAATGACCGCATTATGTCTTACCGCTTGCTGTGTTTTGCGAGGGGGGAGCAGGTGCCGCTGCCGGGCTATGAGGAGAATGATTATGCGGCTGCCGGGGCGTTCGACCGCTTCACGCTGCAGGCGATGATTGCGCACTACCGGATCGTCCGCGAGTCCACCTCGGCGCTGGTAGACAGTCTGGCGGATGATGATTATATCCGCACGGGCAACGCCAATGGCAATGCGATGTCGGTTAGAGCGCAGATTGCTCTGATCATTGGACATGAGTTGCATCATCTGCGGGTTCTTCATGAACGTTATCTGAACTAGTCAAAAGCCGCCTAGCGGCAGCAGGCATCCCGCACCGCTCCCGGATTAACGGCGGGATGAGGGCGGTCACTCAGCGTGCTAACTTTGGCGGGAAGACTGCGATGCAGCATGATTTGTTCGTCCGCATGGAGGATGAGCATCGGGCGCTTCAAGCGGTTCAATAGACTGGCAAACAAAAAACGCATTCTGGCCTGATCAGGGCTGGAGTGCGTTTTAATGTTCTATTTTAGGGTATTTTACAATGGGGGATTCTTGTGGCATTTACGGCAGACCGGGTAATAGGCTTCGTTGCCGCCGATCTGGATCTGTTTGCCGCTGTATACCGGCTTGCCGTTCTCGACCCGCAGTGCCATGGTGGCTTTCCGTGCGCAGAACCAGCAGATGGTCTTCATTTCTTCAATCTTGTCGGCGTAGATTAGCATATATTTGCTGCCTTCGAACAGGTTGTTCTGGAAATCATTTTTGAGGCCGAAGGCCATCACGGGAATGTCAAGCTCATCCACAATGCGCACCAGTTGCAGGATGCACTCCTTGCTCAGGAACTGGCACTCGTCGATCAGTACACAATGCGGCTTCGGCAGACTGCTGCTGACAATGCTGTAGATATCGGTCTGCTCATCGATAGGAATGGCCTGCTTGCGCAGTCCGATCCGGGAGGAGATGTACCCGATTTCGTCCCGGTCGTCAAGGGATGGAGTGAACAGGAGCACCGACTTGCCTTGCTCTTCATAATTATGTGCAACCTTGAGAATCTCAATGGATTTGCCGCTATTCATAGCTCCATACCTGAAAAATAACTGTGCCATCGTCCATCTATCCTTTCGCTGTTCAGTTTAGCTGAGTATTCATCCGAAAAATGCGACCTTACTAGAGTATCATACTCGGGGCCGGGGTAGCCAGTGCAAACATTGCTTCCACCCGGGATGTGCTATAATAAACGCAATTGTGTCTTCAGCAGGAGAATATAGGGAACAGAAGGGAAGTAAGTCAGGTGACAGAGAAATTGGAGCAATACAAGGAACGGGTCAATGTGCTGAAGGAGAAGGGGGAGCTTATCCCTGATGCGGAGATTTTACTGGAAGAAATGCTGGCCGAGCTCACCGAGCTGAACCGCAGCAACAAGGCACTGCGCCGGGTCATTTTGAAGTCGGGACAAGGCTCTGCAATGTCTACCCGCCTGCGGGATGCGCTCTACGAATAAGCAAATGGGGTATCTTCGATGAAGCTAATGTTGACTTTTCTTAAAAAATACCGTGTCGCCGCCATTGCCGCGCTGGTCATGATGCTGATTGAGCTGGCCGTAGAGCTGTCGCAGCCGCTGCTGATCTCCAAAATCATTGATGACGGTATCCGGCAACAGGACACAGCGGTCGTCTGGCTGTGGGGCGGTGTGCTGGTGGGGAGTGCCGCTGTGGCGTTTCTGGCGGGAATACTCAGCTCCTTTTTTGCGTCGCATGCAAGTCAGGGGTTCGCGTTCGACCTGCGTGACAAGCTGTATGAAAAGGTACAGTCGTTCTCTTACGATATATTCAGCCGCTTCCCTACCTCATCCCTGATCACCCGCCTTACGGGCGATGTAACACAAATTCAGGATACGATATTCATGGGGCTGCGGTTCATGACCCGTATTCCGCTGGTTGTGGTAGGGAGCGTGATTATGGCGCTTGTTGTACATATCAAGCTGGGGCTGTTGTTGACGGTGACCCTGCCGTTTTTGGTGATTTTCATGATCTGGCTGATGCGCAGAGCGTCCGAGCTGTTCCGTAATGTGCAGACGAGGCTTGACGGTGTGAATGGTGTTATTCAAGAGAATCTGACCGGAATCCGGCTGATCCGTGTATTTGTGCGGATGGGCCATGAGATCGGCCGGTTCGCAACGTTCAGCGGAGAGCTGATGAGATCGACTATTGCGGCGCTGCGGCTCACCGAGACCTCGACACCGTTCATTATGATCATTGTCAATGCGGGGATTCTGGCCGTGCTATGGTTCGGACGCATCGAGATTTCCACAGGTGATGCGACGCTGGGGCAGACGGTTGCCGTTATTAATTACTCATTGCGCACGATGGGAGCGTTGTCAGCGCTATCCTGGATTATGGTAAGCTTCTCCCGCGCACGGGCTTCATCCGGACGGATTGCTGAAGTAATGGCGGCAAGCGAAGGGCCGGGCGAGTTGGGCATGGCTTCTGGAAAAGGTCTAACGTCGGCTGTTCAAGGCAAGGTTGAGTTCCGGCAGGTCAGCTTCAATTATCCGGGCAGTGATATTAAGGTGCTGGAGGACATCTCCTTCACGGTGCAGCCGGGGGAACGTGTGGCGATTATGGGCGCGACCGGCTCAGGTAAATCTTCTCTGGCGACGCTGATTCCCCGGCTCTATGAATGCGGCAGCGGGAGTATCCTGGTGGACGGACAGAAGCATACGGAGATGGATATGCAGACCTTACGGGGCTCGATTGGCTATGTACCTCAGGAGGTACTGCTATTCACCGGCTCGATCCGGGAGAATATAGCCTGGGGAAATGCAGCGGCGAGTCAGGCAGAGATTGAGCAGGCAGCGGCGGCAGCACAGATTTATGAGACGGTTGCAGCGCTGCCGAAGGGCTACGATACTGCCCTCGGGCAACGCGGAGTCAATCTGTCGGGCGGGCAGAAGCAGCGTCTGAGCATTGCACGGGCGCTGGTGCGCAGACCGGCGATTCTGATTCTGGATGACAGCACCAGTGCGCTTGATGCGGTGACAGAGGGGCTTTTACTGGCGGAGCTGAAGAAGTTATCCTGCACGACCTTCCTGATCACACAGAAAATCAGCTCAACCGCCTCGGCCGATCTGATTCTGCTGCTGGACGAAGGCCGGCTGATTGCGCAGGGGACCCATTCTGAATTAATGGACCAATCCGCGCTGTACCGCAAAATCTATGAGTCGCAGACAGGGGAGGGGCAGCATGTTCAAAGCACTTATTGAGCCGTTCCGCTATCCTAAGCTGGATGTTGGGCACGGCGAAGCCAAGATCTTCGGGGCGATGGGCAGCCGGAAGCCGAAGGCGAAGGCCAAGAACTGGTCGGGCACATTAGGACGCATATGGACTTATCTCGCCGAGCGCCGGACAAAGCTGATCTTAGTGTTGTTCATGGTTCTGCTAAGCTCAGCCTTGTCGCTCCTTGGACCCTACCTGATCAGCCGGGCGGTGGACGATTATCTGGGCGGGGAGGGCGGCAGAACGTGGGGCATGTTCCTGCTGGTGCTGGCGCTGGTCTATCTGCTGAACTCCCTGGTCTCTTGGCTGCAAAATATCTGGATGATCGAAGTGGCCCAGGAGACGGTCTACCGGATGCGGACGGATCTGTTCTCGCACCTGCACCGCCTGCCGATCTCCTTCTTCAACCGCAGGCAGCAGGGAGAGATTATGAGCCGTCTGACCAATGATATCGAGAATATCAGCTCGACGCTGAACAGCTCGGCGATTCAGATCTTTTCCAGTATCCTGACGCTGGTGGGAACGGTTGGTGTGATGCTATGGCTCAGTCCCTTGCTGACACTGCTAACCTTCATTGTGGTGCCGCTGATGATGCTGGGCATGCGCTGGATTACCCGGCGGACCGGCCCGCTCTTCAAGGAGCGGCAGCGGAACATGGGGGAGCTGAACGGGTTCATCGAAGAAACACTATCCGGTCAGCGGATTATCAAAGCCTTCTCGCAGGAGGAACGGGTGATTACCGGCTTCAGAGAGCGCAATACACGGATTATGCTGTCGGGGTATTGGGCGCAAGCGATTTCAGGCTTCATTCCCAAGCTGATGAATGGTCTGAACAACCTGAGCTTTGCCATCGTGGCCGGAGTCGGAGGGCTGCTTGCGATCCGCGGACTGGTGACGGTGGGGATTATTATCGCTTTTGCCGAATATGCCCGCCAGTTCACCCGGCCGCTGAATGATCTGGCGAACCAGTGGAACACCCTGCTGTCGGCCATCGCTGGTGCAGAGCGTGTCTTCGAGGTGCTGGATGAGGAGACGGAGGCCCGGGATGAAGGCGCGGCGGTGAAGCTTGCGCATGTTGAGGGCGCTGTGAAGTTCTCGGAGGTTTCCTTCTCCTATGACGGGGGTGCGGATACGCTGCAGGATATTTCGTTTGAAGCGAAGCCTGGGGAGATGATTGCGCTGGTCGGACCTACTGGTGCTGGCAAAACGACGCTAATCGGCCTGCTGTCCCGCTTCTACGATCCGAGCCGGGGCAGCATTACGCTGGACGGGCGGGAGCTGTCAACGGTCACCCGCGAGAGTCTGCGCAGCCATATGGCCTTTGTCCTGCAGGACTCCTTCCTGTTCAAAGGTACGATCCGCGATAATATCCGCTACGGCCGGCTGGATGCAACCGATGAAGAGGTGGAGGAGGCCGCGAAGCTGGCCAATGCCCATGCCTTCATCATGAGACTCCAGGACGGCTACGACCGGATGCTGTCTGTGGATGGCAGCGGTATCAGCCAGGGACAGAAGCAATTGCTGGCTATTGCCCGGGCAATTCTCGCGAATCCGTCCATGCTTGTGCTGGATGAGGCGACGAGCAGCATCGATACGGTGACCGAGATCAAGATTCAGGAAGGGCTCCAGGCGCTTATGCGCGGCCGGACCAGCTTCGTGATCGCCCACCGGCTGGGCACGATCCGCGCAGCCGACCGCATTCTGGTGCTTGAGGGCGGACGCCTGCTTCAGCAGGGCTCGCATGAGGAGCTGCTCCAGCAGGGCGGCCTCTACAGCGATCTGGTGCGGGGGAGTAAGGAGGCGGCTGGGGAGTGAGTGAGAAATAAGTGAGACATAAGTGAGTCATAAGTGAGTCATGGCTGAGGCATGGGTGAGACATGGGTGAGTCATAGCTGAGGCATAAGTGAGGGTAAGGGTAAGTGCGTAAGGCGGCAAGTGAGGTAAGTGTGGCAAGTACGGTAAGTGTTGTTGTAAGTGAGAAGAAGCGGGGTAATGCTCACACTGGTGCATACGGCGAATGGAATGCAGAAGCTACGGCGCATGATTTATAAGGTAACTGTATTTTGTGCAATAGACATCTGATTTTTCAGCGGGAAATTGCATTCTATTGTATTTGGTACATTAGATTTAGATGATTTAGGGTGAAAAGCGGGTTTTGCCTGAATTCTGCTGTACGAAGTGCAATAGCCTCTGAATTCTGCCTGATATTACTTTTTTCTGTTGTACATTGTGCAATTGTACTGTTGGTAAGCTCTAATATCGTACCGCATACTGTGAATCGTATCTCGTAATCTCACGGATAGATGTATTCCGTACAACTAAGATCGGGCACATTAGTCTTTATACGCAAAGTAGTGATTTATAAGTGTACGAAGTGCAGCTATACCTCTCCATGGGCCGAAATCGAGCATTATAGTTGTACAAACTACACTTAGCGCTTGGGTCACAGGCTCGTAACGCAATGAGTGTTAGACTCACAGCGCATGAGCGATAGATTCGTAGTGCCTGAGTGATGGACTCGTAACCCTAGACTCTTAGCCTTTGAGTGGCAGACTCGCAGCGCACTCTCAAAGAGTACATCGTTTAGTTCACGCGGCGTCTGGTGTGAATCGGGAGTCCTCCAGTTAAATGTTCGATAGCTAATAACAAGGGGATGCCTCGCAGCCGGTTCAATGATGGCTGGAGGCATCCCCTGCTTCTATATGTTATGAACAAAAATTGGCTTAGGACGGGGGCTGCTCGGCTTTCTGTTTCTCTCTGAAGCGGGGGCCCACATAGTTCTTCTTGCGGTCACGGGTCAGAATCCAGCCGCCGAGGAAGGACATTCCCGCCAGGAATAAGAGCAGTCCGCCGCCGAAATGCAGCCAGGCGAAATCCGGCACGGCAGTATCGTCGCCATGCATGGAGATATAGTTGAACAGATCATCTTTCATCATCAGGAAGCCCGTCATCGCCAGGAGGCCGGGGATCACCAGAATAAGGATGGCAATGAAGCGTGAAATCAGCAGTTTCATCACAGTCGCTCCTCTTCGCAGCCGTTTGAATTCACCCATATGATAACGCTTTAGCCTGCAAAAGTCCATGAATACATGACGTTTGTATGTTTTGAATTACTCCCGAAAGAGAGTACAATATAAGAGATTGGACTGAATTTAAGAGGAATGACTGGAGGATACATATCATGACAATGACCTGTGATGTAGCGATACTTGGCGGTGGCACCGGCGGTTATGTGGCAGCGATCCGCGCTGCGCAGCTGGGCAAATCTGTTATCGTTATTGAAATGGACAAGCTGGGCGGAACCTGTCTGCACCGCGGCTGTATTCCCAGCAAATCACTGCTGCGCAGTGCAGAGGTATTGGCTGAAATCAACGAGAGCGAAAGCTACGGTATAGAGACTACGGGCACCAAGCTAGTGTTCCCCAAAGTGCAGCAGCGCAAGGAAGCGGTTGTGGAGCAGCTTCATCAGGGGGTGCAGTATCTGATGCGCAAGCACAAGATTCAGGTGCTGAAGGGCAAAGGCCGGATCATCGGGCCTTCGATTTTCTCCCCGCGAAGCGGCGCAGTGGCGGTGGAACTGGAAAATGGTGAGATGGAGACCGTGGTCTCTACGAATCTCATCATCGCTACCGGCTCGCGTCCCCGCGTTCTGCCGGGTCTTACGCCGGACGGCAAGGTGATTCTGAGCAGTGAAGAAGCGCTGACGCTTGAGGAGCTGCCGGCCTCAATAATTATTGTGGGCGGCGGGGTAATCGGAGTGGAGTGGGCGTCTATGCTGGCTGATTTCGGAGTACAGGTGACTGTCGTTGAGGCTGCCGGACAGCTTTTGCCGCAGGAGGATGAAGAGGTGGCCCGCGAGCTGCTGCGCCTGCTGAAGAAACGTGGAGTCCGGGTGCTCACCGGAACAACGGTAGATGCAGAGACCTGCACGGTGTCAGAGACTGGGATTACGATTGAAGCCCGCAAGGGGGAACAGAGCCAGAGTCTGTCGGCTGACAAACTGCTCGTATCCGTGGGGCGCGTAGCGAATATTGAGAATCTCGGACTTGAAAATACAGATATCCGCTTCGACACAGGTGTCATTGCGGTAAATGCTAATATGCAGACGGGTGAACCGCATATCTATGCGATTGGCGATTGTATCGGCGGACTGCAGCTGGCTCATGCTGCCAGCCATGAAGGCATCCGTGCCGTTAACCATCTGGCCGGTGAAGCACTCCATCCATATGAAGCCCATTTGATTCCCCGCTGTGTCTATACACGGCCGGAAGTCGCCAGTGTCGGTTACACGGAGAAGGAAGCGAGGGAGCTCGGCCGCGAGACGGTAACCGGCAAGTTCCCGTTCTCCGCCATCGGCAAAGCCATTGTCTACGGCATGAAGGACGGCTTTGTGAAGGTGGTAGCTGATGCGAAGAACGGGGATATCCTCGGTGTGCAGATGATCGGTCCGCATGTGACCGATCTGATCGGCGAAGCGGCACTGGCGCAGATCCTGGATGCTACACCTTGGGAAGTCGGAGAGGCTGTTCATGCCCATCCTACCTTGTCTGAAATTATCGGGGAAGCGATGCTGGCGGTGGATGGAAGAGCTATCGGATACTAGGATGCGATAAAGAGGTTATACAGTTAGCCGGAAGGAGCTGAAGGCGCGTGAAGCGCCTAAATGACTCTATACCGGCTATATTAGGTCCCTGCCAAGCAGTTGAGCCGGCCTTCACCCTAAAGACTCCGCGTGGTGGGGTGATTTTGGCTTTTCTTTTTGGAGGGAAAGGGATTATAATGAAATTAGTACCTGGTTATAGGATCAGGACAAAGCAAGGCTGAGTCATAGCTTAACACCAGGTGAACACTTCCGAGCCGGCAGACAGTTGCGGACCCGGAACGAGTGAACGCCAACCAAACTTTTAGGAGGTACCTCTTATATGGAATCCCAAGGTACTGTAGACACCGTTAACAGACATAAGCAGCTTGGACTCACAGACGGCCAGGTTATTGATATGTACAGATTCATGCAGCTCGGACGGAAATATGATGAGCGCAGTCTGCTGTTGCAGCGTGCGGGGAAGATCAATTTCCATGTATCCGGCATCGGGCAGGAAGCGGCGCAGGTCGCGGCTGCATTTGCGCTGGACCGGGAGAACGACTTTTTCCTTCCGTATTACCGGGACTATGCGTTTGTTCTCTCGGTAGGAATGACCACGCGAGAGCTGATGCTGTCCGTATTCGCCAAGGCGGAGGACCCCAACAGCGGCGGCCGGCAAATGCCAGGCCACTTCGGCAGCAAGCGCCTGCGGATTGTAACGGGCTCAAGCCCGGTCACGACCCAGGTCCCTCATGCAGCAGGCTTCGCGCTGGCGGCGAAGATGCAGAAGAAGAAGTTCGTCTCCTTCGTTACCTTCGGGGAAGGCTCCAGCAACCAGGGGGATTTCCATGAAGCGTGTAACTTTGCCGGTGTGAATAAGCTGCCTGTCATTATATTTTGCCAGAATAACCAGTATGCAATCTCCATCCCGGCTCATAAGCAGCTTGGCGGCAAGGTCAGCGACCGTGCGCTGGGGTATGGCTTCCCCGGCATCCGGGTGGACGGCAATGATCCGCTTGAGGTCTACCGTGTAGTGAAGGAAGCCCGGGAGCGTGCGGTTGCCGGAGAGGGGCCGACCTTGATTGAAGCGATGATGTACCGTCTCTCGCCGCATTCCACTTCGGATAATGATCTGGCTTACCGGACCCAGGAAGAAGTCGATGCGAACTGGAAAAAAGACGGCATCGCCGCGTTCCGCACGTATCTCACTGGACTCGGTCTGTGGAGTGACGAGCAGGAGCGTGATCTGGCTGCCGAATATAATCTTGAACTGAAAGAGGCTATCACCTACGCGGAGAATGCGCCGTTCCCGAAACCGGAAGATACGCTGCTGCATGTCTACGATGAATCCGGCCTGAAGGGGGGCGCTTAAGCCATGGCGATGATGGAATATATTGATGCAATCCGGCTGGCAATGAAGGAAGAAATGGAGCGCGATGAGTCGGTGTTCGTGCTGGGTGAGGATATCGGCGTGAAGGGCGGCGTCTTCACAACAACCAAAGGCTTGCAGGAGCAGTTCGGAGCAGAGCGGGTGCTGGATACGCCGCTTGCGGAATCTGCCATTGCAGGGGTGGCCATCGGCGCTGCGATGTACGGCATGAAGCCGATTGCCGAGATGCAGTACTCGGATTTCATGCTGCCCGCAACCAACCAAATTATCAGCGAAGCAGCCAAAATCCGCTACCGTTCCAATAATGACTGGAGCTGTCCGATTGTCATCCGCGCGCCGATCGGCGGCGGCATCTTCGGAGGATTGTACCATTCGCAGTGCCCTGAGTCGATCTTCTTCGGAACACCGGGACTTAAGATTGTGGCTCCTTATTCGGCGGCTGATGCGAAGGGACTGCTCAAGTCCGCTGTCCGTGATCCTGATCCGGTGCTGTTCTTCGAGAACAAGAAATGCTACAAGCTGATCAAGGGCGATGTGCCGGAAGGCGACTACACCGTGCCGATTGGTGAAGCGAATCTGCTGCGTGAGGGCAGCGATATTACGGTGATCGGGTATAGCTTGCCGCTGCATTTTGCGATGCAGGCAGCGGAGGAGCTGGAGAAGGAGCATGGCCTCACCGCGCATATCCTGGATCTGCGCACACTCCAGCCGCTGGACCGCGAGGCGATTATTTCCGCTGTCCGGCAGACCGGCAAGGTGCTGATTGTTCATGAGGACAACAAGACCGGAGGCATCGGCGCTGAAGTGGCGGCGATCATCGCCGAGCACTGTCTGTTCGACCTCGATGCCCCAATCTTCCGCTTGTGCGGACCCGATGTCCCGGCGATGCCAATCTCACCGCCGATGGAGAAATTCTTCCTGCTCAGCAAGGATAAGGTGAAGGCTGAGATGCTGCGTCTGGCGCAGTATTAAGTCATTAGTTCATCCTCCCTGGACATCGCGACCCGGCAGGAATGTTGCATAATGTGCAACTTAAGATACGAAATAAATAGTGGGCTAGGCAGAATGCTGCAGGAAATACAACAAAATATCCGCTTTGCCGCCTGTATGAAGAGGAATGCTGCATTTCGTGCAACATTTTTAATTTTGGGCAGATTTTTATGAGCGAATGTTGCATTAAGTGCAGGATTTCATGGCTGGATGTCCAATTGGGCCATAAAATCGGTAAAATCCGCTTACAAACTTTAGGTGTATGCTTCCGAAGACAGTTGTGTACAAAGTTCTTCAGGGTGCTTGTGCTTACCAAACTTTAAGGAGTGACATTATGTCTGACAATACAACGCTGACGGATGTAATCATGCCGCAGCTCGCGGAATCGCTGGTATCGGCGACCATTGGGAAGTGGCTGAAGCAGCCGGGCGATTCGATAGAGCAATATGAGCCGATCTGCGAGCTGATCACGGATAAGGTGAACGCAGAGCTGCCTGCAACGGTAGACGGCAAACTGGTCGAGTTACTGGCCGAAGAGGGCCAGACGGTCAGCGTCGGCGAGATCATCGCCCGCATCGCTGTGGCCGGCTCCGCTGCGCCAGCCGCTGCGGCCCCGTCACCGGCAGGTGCCGG